>CAMTYC010000051.1:0-25949 GCA_947085865.1 uncultured Moraxellaceae bacterium | reverse complement strand
CACCTCAAGACAAAGTGATTTTGATAACGGATAATAAGCCGCTAGTGTACTGTGCAGTCAGCGATTTGCCAGTGTTCATGTTCTTAATAAATATCAGGAAGCCCTAGCGCGTGATAATTCGCCACTACATCAATAAACAGGTCTTGCTGACGTCGTTGGCGGTTGCCGGGTTGCTGTCTTTTATTTTGGTGAGTGGCCGCTTAATTCAATATTTTGAGCGCGCAGTCGAAGGCCGCTTGGCTGTTGACCTACTCATGGCGATGATTTTTTATCGTTTCCCCGCGTTCCTAGAAATTATTGTGCCGCTAGGACTGTTTGTTGGCATTTTGCTGGCACTGGGGCGCATGTACTTAGATAACGAAATGGCGGTGTTGGCGGCAGCCGGCACCGGTAAGCGTCGTTTAATTCGCTGGTTGTTGCCCTCAGTGGTGTTAGTCACGGTGATTAATGCGTTTATGGTGTTTTGGGTGGCGCCTACAGGCCATGAGCAAACCCAAGTTTTATATGCTGAGCAAGCACAGCGCAGTAGCTTTGACTTAATCCAACCTAAACGCTTTCAGCGCGTAGGTGATCGCGTGTTTTATGTAGGCAGCATGACAGAAGAAAAGTCGCTGCTTAACGACATTGTTATCTTGCAGGAAAAAGATCAGCCAGACGGAGTACGCCAACAAATTGTGCGCGCTAAAACAGCGGCTAGGGTAAGTGACCCCATTTTAGACGGCATGGTTGTTGAGTTGCGCGATGGTGAGCGTTGGCAGCTGCGGGCTGGCGAGGCGGACTATGAGCGCGTGCGCTTTGATCGTTATCGCTTGCGTTTAGGTATGGCCGAAAAACCAGAAATTGACCTAGAGCTCAAGTCTCAACCCACCGTGAGCTTATTTTTAGGTCGTCAGGCCGACCCGCGTTGGCAGTCGGAGTGGGGGCGTCGTTGGTCCTTGGTGGCTTTAGTGCCGATTGTGGCGTTGTTGGCGTTGCCATTAGCGCAAGTTAATCCGCGCCAAGGTCGCTACCTGAAATTACTACCAGCCATTGTGCTTTATTTAAGTTATATCGTGATCATTATGGCGGTGGTCAATGGTGTCGCTCGTGAGCAAACATCCAGCCGGCTATTTTGGGTAATTCATTTGGGCTATTTAGCCTTGGCCTTGTTGTTATTGTCTTGGCCCATTCGGCGTAAAAAGGTGGCGGCATGACCAAGTTATCGCGTTATGTCAGCTTTAATGTGCTGATGGCCATGCTGCTGGTGCAAGTGATGCTGTTGGGCTTGGATCTTGTGTTTTCGTTTATTGGTGAACTGGATAGTGTGCGCGGTAACTATCGTGCATGGGATGCCTTCATCTATACCGTGTTTATTGTGCCGGGCCATGCTTACCAAATCTTACCGATCTCAGCACTTGTTGGTGCTTTGGTGGGGCTAGGTTCGTTAGCCTCAAGTTCTGAGCTTACCGTTATTCGTGCGGCTGGCATCAGCACCTTACGTATTGTTTGGTGGGTAATGCGCGGGGCACTCATCATTGTGGTGTTTGGCTTGGTGCTGGGTGAGTTTGTGGTGCCGCACACCGATCAGCGTGCAGAAGCAACCAAAGCCATTGCCTTAGGCCAGGATTATCAGCCGGGTCGTGTGGCTGGTTATTGGCAGCGAGAAGGTGATGACTTGCTCAATATCCGTCTGGTGACACCAGAAGGGAAATTGTTAGGTGTGAGTCGTTATGAGTATGACGAAAGCGGCCAAATAAAAGTGGCTAGCCACGCGGCAACAGCAGACTTCAGTAGTGCTGAGGCGTCGACAGGTTGGTTATTAAATGACGTACGTGTCACTGAGTTTATGGATAGTGGCGAAAGCCAAGTCAGTCAGCATGAGCAGCTGTTGTGGCCGGTAGGCTTAACGCCAGAGTTTTTGCGGACAGCGGCAGCAAGCCCAGAGCAATTACGCCTTGGTGCTTTGCTTAGTTTTGCTAATTATTTGGAGTCACAAGGCCAAGATGCCGGTGCTTATGTGCTGCAGTTCTGGAAAAAAGTGCTTAGCCCCATCGCCATTTTTTCCATGGTGCTAATTGCCTGCTCATTTATTTTTGGGCCCTTGCGCTCAGTGACGTTAGGTTTCCGCATCATCATTGGTGTACTCGTTGGCCTAGTTTTTCGTTATACCCAAGAAGCCTTTGGTTTTGCGAGTTTGCTGTTTCAGTGGCCGCCATTATTGGCCGTCTTATTTCCAATTTTATTGTGCATGGTTATTGGTGTTTATGCTTTATATCGGGTGCGCTAGTTAATGATTTCATGGCAGCGCTGGTCAGCAACAGATGTCGGTAATCGCCGGGCAGAAAATGAAGATGCCTTGGTGTTACGTGATGCCGATGGTTTTTGGGCGGTCATTGATGGACTAGGTGGCCCCGATGCTGGCCGGGTGGCGAGTGCTGCCTTGGCTTATGCTTTAGAAAACTTAAGTTTGCAGGATGGCCTAGCTGATGCTGTGGATCAACTAGAAGATGTATTGGTCGCAGTGCATGAGCAATTGTTAGAGTTCTCTTCGCAGCAGCAGCCAACGCGCTTATTGGGTTGCACGGCAGCCTTGGTGCGCATTACTCAAGGTTGGTCATTAATGGCGTGGGTTGGTGATGTTCGGCTATACCGTTGGCGCGATCGTGAGTTAAAACAGCTGGGTGATGATCATGTTGGATTTGGTGCAGAAGACCTGACGCGTTTAATTGGTGCCAACACCATGCTGCCTGACTTTTTATTGTTTAAGCCACAGCCCGGTGATCGTTATTTAATTTGTAGTGACGGTTTGCACGGTGAGTTGGGCACAGCACGTATTGCCTATTGGTTGGCGCGTGATCCGATATTGGCTCAGCGTGAATTGTTGGCCGAAGCTTTGGCTGCCGGTGGCCGAGATAACTTAAGTTTTGTAATGCTTGATATTGGTGGGGATGACGATGAGCAAGGATGATCTGCAGCTCGTTAATCATGCCTTAAAAGAGCTAACGCGCCTGCAGTTAGAGGAAGGTATGGATGCGCAAGTGGCATGGCAGGAACGACGTGCCATGCTCGATGCGGTCGAGGAAAATTGGCAGCGCATTCCTGAAGTAGCCGGGCAGGATCAAACCATAACAAAAGATGATAGCCAAGAGCCGGTGCAGCTCAATGTTAGGCGTCCAGCGGTGTGGGTGGTTTGGCGCGGATACATTATGAATCAGCGCTTTGTGGTGAGTGCAATGTTGCTATTGCTGGCGCTGATGACGTTTATCTATGTCGGCTTACTTTGAGCCTTTTGCTTTTTTGGCAGTCGCAGCACATCGGTATTTGACACCAAGTCATGCAAGCACAGCCCAGCAGGTAGCCGAGAAATTGGCAACCAAGCCCAAGCATAGTTGAACAAAAAGCCTATCCCAACAAAAGCTGCAACACCCTTGCTAGTAGCGCCAAAGCGCCAAGCGAGTAAGGCCAGTAAGAACGGCATAATCACAGCAGCCAAGCAACGCTTAAGGGCATCCCCCCAAGTCATTAAATCACCGTCACGACGACGCGCACTTAAGCGCCAAGTTTGCATGCCTAGCGTTTGTCCGCCGCGCTTCCAGCAATAACCATAAAAGGAATAAATCACCAGCAATGACACCGGCAGCAGTAGGCCGTAACGAATATTGGCTGACAGCACCACAAAGTCTTGATTGTTGGCTGCTTCAGAGGGTGTGACGATGGCGACCAGTATGGCGTTGGTGATGGCTAATAGCGCAATAATCAATAAGCCGTCATAAACCAGAGCGGCAAGTCGAACCCAAACGGAAGCGCGCGGCAGAATTTCAATGGCTTCTGGCGCGATAGCTGAAGATGATTTTTTAACGGTTTTACGATGTCGGCTCATGATGGCATGGCCTCGTCTAAATTTGGTGCCGGGGAAGGGACTCGAACCCTTACGATGTCACCACCGGCGGATTTTGAGTCCGCTGCGTCTACCAGTTCCGCCACCCCGGCTAAGAGGTGGCGCGATTATAGCGAGGCCACGCCAGAGGTCAAGCTAGTGCTATAATCTTTCTTCTGTTTGTCCAATAATTGGCTTGTTCATGCTGCGTAGCGATTTCCATTTTGATCTTCCCGATGAATTGATTGCCCGTTTTCCGTTGCCGGAGCGCAGTCAGTCACGTCTCTTGTGTTTGTCTGGTGATTCTGGGCAGGTTCAGCATGCCCAGTTTCGAGACTTACTAAACCTAATACATCCCGGTGATTTATTAATCTTTAACCAGTCTCGCGTCATGCCGGCACGGTTGTTTGCGCGTAAAGACAGTGGTGGTCAGGTAGAGATATTAATCGAGCGACTAACCACAGATCGCCAAGCGCTAGCGCATGTGCGTGCTAGTAAATCGCCCAAGCCCGGCAGCAAAATTGTGTTGGCCGATGGTTCGACGGTGTTGGTGCATGGGCGGGTAGGCGACTTATTTGAACTGCACGCTGAAGAGCATTGGCGTGGGTTATTAGCGCGCTTGGGTGAAATGCCATTACCACCATATTTAGCGCGGGCGGTAGCTGACAGTGACCGTGAGCGTTATCAAACCGTGTATGCCCAAGAAGAGGGCTCGGTGGCGGCGCCAACGGCCGGTCTGCATTTTGATGAAGCTATGTTGGAAGAGATTAAGGCGCGTGGCATTAACACGGCATTTGTCACACTGCATGTGGGGGCGGGTACATTCCAGCCGGTGCGGGTTGATCAAATTGACCAACACTATATGCATGCCGAGTGGTTAACGGTTGATGAGAGCGTGGTCGCAGCCATTAACACGACAAAGGCTAATGGTGGGCGAGTGGTGGCGGTGGGTACCACCAGTGTGCGCTCCATTGAGTCGGCTGCTTGGGCTGCACAAGGAATAAACCCTGCACAGTGGCAGCCTAAACAAGGTTTGGCCGAACAGCAGGTGGCGGAGCATCGTATTGCACCCTATCAAGGTGACACCCGAATTTTTATTCACCCCGGTTATCAGTGGCAAATTATTGATGCCTTAGTGACTAACTTCCATTTGCCAGAATCAACACTATTAATGTTGGTGTCTGCATTTGCTGGACGCGAAGCCGTGCTGGCGGCCTATGCCGAAGCCATTCGTGAGCAATACCGCTTTTACAGTTATGGCGATGCCATGTTTATTACGCGTGAGAAATCTTGATGCAGTTCACTTTAAAAGCAACGGATGGCAAAGCCCGTCGTGGTCAGCTCACCTTTGATCGTGGCACCGTAGAAACGCCAGCCTTTATGCCGGTGGGCACCTATGGCACCGTGAAGGGGATGTTGCCTCGTGATATTCATGCCATTGGCGCTGAAATTATCTTAGGCAACACCTTTCACCTTTGGCTGCGCCCTGGCACAGACATTATTAAGGCGCATGGCGACTTGCATGACTTCACCCAGTGGCAAGGCCCAATTTTGACCGACTCGGGTGGCTTTCAAGTGTTCAGCTTAGGCAAGTTGCGCAAAATCACCGAAGAGGGTGTGCATTTTCAGTCGCCGGTAAATGGCAGCAAAGTATTTTTAAGCCCAGAAGAAAGCATGCGCATTCAGCGTGATTTGGGTTCGGATGTGGTGATGATTTTTGATGAATGCACTCCTTATCCTGCCACGCACTCAGAAGCCGAACGCTCATTGCAACTGTCCTTGCGCTGGGCTAAACGCTCAAAAGTGGCGCATGGCGATAATCCCAATGCCTTATTTGGCATTGTGCAAGGCGGCATGTATGAAGATTTGCGACTGAAGTCGTTAGCTGGGCTGGAAACGATTGGTTTTGATGGTTATGCCATTGGTGGCTTGTCAGTGGGCGAGCCCAAAGAAGATATGTTGCGTATTTTGGACTTTTTGCCAGTGCATTTGCCCGCGGATAAGCCTCGTTATGTCATGGGCGTGGGTAAGCCCGAAGACTTAGTAGAAGGCGTACGCCGCGGCATTGATATGTTTGACTGTGTGATGCCGACCCGTAATGCCCGTAATGGTCATTACTTTGTCAGTGATGGCATTGTTCGTATTCGTAATAGTCAGTACAAAACCGATACTGGTCCTTTGGACCCAGAGTGTGACTGCGAGGCCTGTACCGGATTTTCTCGTGCCTATTTACACCACTTAGATAAATGCGGCGAAATGCTAGGCGCACAGCTGGGTACAATCCATAACCTGCGGTATTATCAGCGCCTAATGGCCGGTTTGCGTGAGGCCATTGAACAAGGTAGATTGCAGGCCTTTGTGGATGACTTCTACGCACGTCGCGGAATACCAACACCCTCTTTAAACCCTTAAAACTGGAGTAAATCGATGAACTTTTTCATTTCTGAAGCCCACGCTAATGCGGGCGCAGCCGGCCCTTCAGCCATGGGCCAGATCATTATGTTGTTGGGCTTTGTGCTCATTTTTTATTTTCTGCTATGGCGTCCACAAGCAAAACGTCAAAAAGAGCTGCGTACACTGATTGAAAACCTGCAAAAGGGTGACGAAGTGGTATTTGCTGGCGGCTTATTGGGTCGTATTAGCAAGTTAGAAGGCGATTTTGCGGTTGTTGAAGTGAATGAAAGTCTGGAAGTGAAAATCCAAAAAGCTTCAGTGATTGCCAATCTGCCTAAAGGCACTTTGAAAAGTTTGTAATCCCAAATCCCCCAGCATTAGCTGGGGTTTTTTCACGAATCAACAGGTGCCTGCATGCGCTTCCCTGCTTGGAAATATGTACTGATCGCTTTTGTTATGGTGGTCAGCTTGTTATATGCCCTGCCAAATTTACACCCTGATGAACCTGCGTTGCAGATCTCAGGCTCGTCGGCCGGCGTGCCTGTAAATGAGGCGTTACAGTCTCGTGCCGAAGCTGCGCTGAATGATGCCGAGATGGCGTTTCACGGTGCTGAGCTTCAGTCAAAAGGTGTTTTATTACGCTTTAATACTGCTGATGAGCAAGTTCAAGCTCAGGCGGTATTGCGTCGTGCCCTGGGCGAAAATTATGTGATCGCGCTTAACTTGGCGCCCACCACACCGGCATGGCTAAGTGCCATTGGTGCTAAGCCAATGAAGCTGGGCTTGGATTTACGCGGTGGTGTGCACTTCAAGCTTGATGTGGATATCGATAAAGCCTTGGAGCAACGTCAAGAATCATACGCACAGGACATTCGTCGTCAGTTGCGTGAAGCACGTGTGGATTATCGTGCCGTGTCAGAAGTTGGCGCCGGTAACTTACGTGTTCGTTTTAGAAGTGTGGAAGACCGTGCAGCGGCTGCTGATGTGTTGCGCGCTCAATTTGCTGAATTTGACCAAACCAACTTGATTGATGATGGCCCAGCAATTGGCCTTAGTTTTAATCAAGAAAAGCGTCGTGAAATTACCGACTATGCGGTTAGCCAAAACTTAACCACATTGCGTAACCGTATTAATGAATTGGGCGTGGCTGAAGCCATTGTTCAACGCCAAGGTGCCAGCCGTATTGTGGTGGAGCTGCCAGGCTTGCAAGACACCGCTGAAGCCAAGCGTATTTTGGGGCGGACAGCGAGTCTAGAGTTCCGTTTCACTAGCACACAGGCCGATGATGGTTTGATGACGCCGCCCGGTACTGAGCGCTTAGAGCGTAGCCAAGGCGGTACCGTGCTGCTGGAGCGCCGCAAAATTGTGACCGGTGAGCGAGTAACAGGTGCTCAGTCAAGCTTTGATGAGTACTCGCGACCACAGGTAAATATCAATCTGGATTCACGTGGCGGCCGCATGATGGCTGATACCACACGCGATTCAGTCGGTCGTCAAATGGCCGTGGTGTTTATCGAAAATAAACAGCGCATCCGTTTTGATACTGATGAAAGCGGTAAGACTGTCGAAGTACGTACGCCGTATGAAGAGCGCAAAGTCATTAACGTGGCCACTGTGCAGTCCATGCTGGGTTCGCAGTTCCGTATTACTGGCCTTGACTCGCCTGCTGAAGCCGGTGAATTAGCGCTGCTGTTACGTGCCGGTGCTTTGGCTGCACCAATGTACTTTGTGGAAGAGCGCACCGTCGGCCCAAGCTTGGGTCAAGACAATATCGACAAGGGTATTTTTTCTACTCAAATCGGCTTTGTACTGGTCTCCTTATTCATGATTGTGGTTTATCGCCTATTTGGTTTGATTGCCAATATCGCGCTGCTGTTTAACGTCATCATTATTATGGCGGTGATGAGCTCGATTGGTGCGGCACTGTCATTGCCGGGTATTGCCGGTATTGTCTTGACCGTGGGTATGGCGGTCGATGCCAACGTACTGATCTTTGAGCGCATTCGCGAGGAGCTGAAGCGTGGCTTGACGCCGTCGGCGTCGATTGTGGCGGGTTATGATCGTGCTTACGGCACTATCTTGGACGCCAACATCACCACATTAATTGTGGCGGTCATTCTGTTTGCTATCGGTACTGGTCCAGTCAAAGGTTTTGCTATCACTTTGGCAATCGGTATTTTGACCTCGATGTTCACCGCAATCACCATGTCACGCGGCATTGTGCAGCTCATTTATGGCCGCAAAAGTCGTTTGGCTAAGTTAAGTATTTAAGGGGCTGTCATGACTGAGTCACGCATTATTCGCTTTATGCGCTTCCGTCGCAGTATGACGGTGTTTTCGGTAGTGACTATTTTGATCGGCATGGTTGCGCTGGTTATTAATGGTCTGAACTTAGGGTTGGACTTTACCGGTGGTACCTCCATCGAGCTGCGCTTTCAGCAAGCAGTACAGCAATCAGAAATCAGCAATCGTTTAAGTGAAGGTGGCTTAAACGATGCGGTGGTTCAGTATTTGGGCGATGCCAATTCGCTACAGATTCGTCTGCCCCCACAAACGGTTGAGGCAGCAGAAGTGGCACAACGTGTGTTGTCCTTAGTGTCGGATGCAGACAATCAAGCCTCGGTGTTGCAAATTGAGAGTGTCGGTGCACAGGTTGGTGATGAGCTTTATAACCAATCATTGCTGGCATTAGGCTTGTCATTTTTGATGATGATGGCCTATGTTGCGATTCGCTTCCGCTTTAAATTTGCGGTTGGTGCGGTAGTGTCTTTGGTTCACGACGTGTTGTTTACGGTGGGCGTGTTTGCCTTGTTTGGCTTTCCGTTCGACCTAACTGTATTGGCGGCCTTGCTGGCACTGATTGGTTATTCGCTAAACGATACCATCGTGGTCTTTGACCGAATTCGCGAAAACTTTCGCAGTGTACGTATGGCCGACCCTGAAGAAATCGTTGATATTGCGCTGACTGAAACCTTACGTCGAACCATTATGACGGTGTTGTCGACTGGTTTAGTAGTTGTGGCTCTGCTAGTTTTTGGCGGTGCAGCGTTGAAGTGGTTTGCTGTAGCGTTGTTGGTGGGTTTATTGGCTGGTACTTATTCATCGATTTATATTGCGGCTTCAATAGCGTTGTTGATGGGTTTAAACCGTGAAGACTTCATTGTTGAAGTCAAAACAGCGGAAGAGGAATTGCCATAATGATTAAAGTGCATCACCTAGAAAACTCGCGCTCACAACGTGTGCTG
The DNA here is from genome assembly GCA_947085865.1 of uncultured Moraxellaceae bacterium. Taxonomy (GTDB): domain Bacteria; phylum Pseudomonadota; class Gammaproteobacteria; order Pseudomonadales; family Moraxellaceae; genus Perlucidibaca. The sequence continues at coordinate 16,454 of CAMTYC010000051.1, read as the reverse complement.
TGGTTATTGGAAGAGCTAGAGCTTCCCTACGAGGTGGTGCACTATCAGCGCGACAGCAAAACCATGTTGGCGCCAGCCTCCTTAAAAGCCATTCATCCTTTGGGTAAGTCGCCAGTGATTACTGATGGTGATGTGACAATGGCTGAGTCGGGCGCCATCATCGAATATTTGTTAGAGCGTTATGGACAGGGCCGTTTGCAGCCAGAACCAGGTACTCCCGAACACTGGCGCTTTCGTTATTGGCTGCATTATGCCGAAGGCTCTGCCATGTTCCCGCTATTACTTAAGTTAGTATTTTCCCGCTTGCCAAAGTCGCCCATGCCTAGTTTGATTCGCCCGATTGTGCGTAAAGTATCGGAAAAGGCACAAGGCAGTTATATCGATCCGCAAATTAAGTTGCATTTGGATTATTTAGAGTCTGAGCTGACAAAAGCTGAATGGTTTGTGGGCAATCAATTTACAGCAGCAGATGTTCAGCTCAGTTTTCCTTTAGAGGCGGCAAGTGCTCGTGCAGGTTTAGTGCAAGGCTGGCCAAAATTGGCGGAATTCTTAGCCAAAATTCAAGCGCGTCCAGCATATCAGCGTGCGCTGGCTAAGGGTGGGCCATACAATCTGTTAAGTTAAGCTACATTTTCACAACGAAGTTAGCTAGGCTTTAGCTTGATTTTGTCTAAGTTTTGAGCAATTGTAGTAACTTAAGTATGAATTATGAGCTTCTGCCATGAAACGAATCGTGACGCTTTCAGTGATGATATGGGCTGTGCCCAGTCACGCGTCAGTTCTTGAGCCGATCTATTCTTTAAAAGGGTTGTTTAATAAAGCAACTAGCAAGCCTGCGGTAATTTCCCCCGAGGAATTAAAGCTACGTAGTGATCTAGAAGCTATTGATGGCGGTATTAATCAACCTGATCGGCGCCTGAATTTGGTTAGCTCATCACGAGAAGTTGAATCATTTAGCTGTTCGGTTACCAGCAATTGTGAAGAAACCACCAATATGCGCCTCATGCAGCGTCGTGGCGGTGTGAGCTGGAATTGGTCCGATGATGAAAGCATTCGTTTTGCACCCAAGGCAGAAATTATTCATTACCAAATGAATAGTCTGTCACGTACACGTAGCGAAGAAAATTTTGGTTATGGTGTGGGTGTTGACAGTATGTTTCGGTTGGGAGGGAATGTTTCGGCCTACGCCAGTGCTGGCGCTTTACAGCTAAACCAGCAGAGTGGTTACGAAGGTTTATTGGGGCTTTCGACTGAGCTGAATCGTTCGAAGTTATTTGTTGAGGCGCGCTGGATGGATATGTCCGGCACGCGCAACAATTTAGATGATAACTACGAATACAGTAATGTACGCATCGGCATTTCACGTGCCTTTACAGGCTTATAAGGCTAAGCCTTAACGTTAGCCTGCTAAGTGCGGTTTAATCGCGGTTAATAAACCCTTAAAGACTTTAACGTTGCCGCAGATGATGTTGCCACTGCGCAAATAGTCGTGGCCACCATTAAAGTCGCCAACCAAACCACCTGCTTCGCGCACGATGAGCTCGCCAGCAGCGATATCCCAAGGTGACAAGCCAATTTCAAAAAAACCATCAAGACGACCAGCAGCAACATAGGCTAGGTCGAGTGAAGCAGCACCTGCGCGACGAATGCCGGCTGATTGAGTGGCAACGGTTTTGAATACTTGTAAGTAGTCATCCATTTGCGCCATTTGGTCGGGGCGGAAAGGAATGCCAGTGCCAATTAACGAGCCTTCTAAACCACGGCGTTCAGCCACACGTAAACGGCGGCCATTCATGCTGGCACCATGACCACGGCTAGCAGAAAAAGCTTCACGGCGAATAGGGTCTAATACCACGGCGTGTTCGGTAACACCTTTGTGGCGAATAGCAATGGACACTGCAAATTGCGGAAAGCCATGAATAAAGTTAGTGGTGCCATCAAGCGGATCAATAATCCACAACCAGTCTTCTTCACCATTTTTGCCTGCACTAAAGCCAGACTCTTCGGCTTGGATGGCATGGTCAGGGTAGGTTTTACGCACAAACTCAATAATGGCGCGTTCGGCAGCGCGATCCACTTGGGTGACATAGTCGTTAAAGCCTTTGGCTTCAACATCAACAAGATCAAGGCGATCGGCGGCCTTGGCAATGATGTCGCCGGCCATATTGGCGGCGCGCAGTGCCATGGTGAGCATGGGTTGCATGATGGGTCACTCTGCTAAAGAACGTTTTCGGCGCATAGTGTAACATATCCCGCCTTATGAATATCGACACACGCATCATCCTTGTTAATACCACGTTGCCTGCCAATATTGGTGCAGCCGCGCGTGCTATGAAAACCATGGGCTTAACGGAGCTAGTCTTAGTTGCGCCTAAATTATTTCCACATTTTGATGCCAGTGCCTTAGCCTCGGGCGCGTCATCAGTGCTAACAAATGCTCGGGTAGTAGACACCTTGGAGCAGGCCATTGCTGACTGCCAATTGGTGTTTGGTGCCAGTGCTCGCAGTCGAACCATTGGTTTGCCGCAAGTGGATGCACGCACCGCTGGCATGGCCGCTTATGCACAGCAACAAGCCAGCGCTAAAGTCGCTTTTGTCTTTGGTCGCGAAGATCGCGGCTTGAGTAACGAAGAGCTGCAGCTTTGTCATAGCCATGTATTTATTCCCACCGACAGTGAGTACGGTGTATTAAATGTGGCGGCGGCAGTGCAAGTAATTGCTTATGAAGTGCGTATGGCGCACTTGCAGAAAAAGCATCAGCAAAACATGGCTGAAAATGCCATGCCGGTGCAGTTAGTGCCTTGGGATGAAGAACTGGTAAGTAGTGAGGACATGGCGCAGTTTTATGCGCACTGGCAACAAACCTTAGAAGCGGTTGATTTTTTGGACCCGGATAATCCACGTCAAATCATGACGCGCTTAAAGCGATTATTTGGTCGTACACGGTTAGATAGACCGGAATATAATTTGCTACGTGGTTTTTGTAAGCGTGTGTTGGCCATGGCCAACGGACAAAACCAACGAAGCACATAGAGTGGGGTAGTGATGTTCGAACGCATCAAAGAAGACATTGATTCGGTATTTGACCGTGACCCCGCAGCGCGCACGCGCTTTGAGGTGCTGCTTAATTATCCTGGGCTCCACGCAGCGCTGGCACATCGTTGGGCACATCGATTGTGGTTGGCTGACTGGAAGGGTTTGGCGCGTTTTATTTCGACCTTGTCGCGTTTTTGGACCGGTATTGAAATTCATCCCGGTGCGCGTATTGGTCGCCGTTTTTTCATTGATCACGGTATGGGTGTGGTCATTGGTGAGACCGCTGAGATTGGCGATGACGTCACGCTTTATCATGGTGTGACCTTAGGTGGTACTTCTTGGGATGCTGGCAAGCGACACCCAACCTTGGCTAATGGTGTGGTTGTTGGTGCTGGTGCGAAGGTGTTGGGCCCGATTACCGTGGGCGAATGTGCACGTATTGGCTCGAATGCGGTGGTGGTCAAGTCGGTGCCTGATGGCGCTACGGTTGTTGGTCCCGCCGGTCGTTTGTTAATGCGTAGTCAAGATGATGAGCGTGAGCAGGCACGTCGTGATTATGCTGAGCGCATTGGCTTTCAAGCCTATGCGGCCAATCCGGATTTACCTGACCCTGTGATGGCAGCCTTAAGAGATGTGCTGGATCATATGCAAGCCGCTGATGCTCGAGCAGATCGCTTATGCGAAGCCTTGCGCGCCGCTGGCATTGAAGTCTGTGATCAGCGCCCAGATGCAATCAGTGCTGAGACCATTGCCACGGTACAGGGCCAGTCGACCGACTAAAAGCTTAGTCGGTCGTGGGCTTTTCGGCAGTCACTAACAGCTGGTCGATGCGGTGATTATCGATGTCGATGACTTCGAAAATGTAGCCTGCGTGAGTCACCGTGTCGGTGAGCTTGGGCACTTTGCGTAGTTGAAACATCATGAAGCCAGCAATAGTTTCGTACTGACTGTCATCGGGAAAGGCATCGATGCCTAATATACGCATCACATCTTCTACCGGCGTGAAGCCATCAATCAACCAGCTGCCATTGTCACGACGCACAATCTGTTGCTGATTGTCATGCACCAAGTCACCCATAACCGTGTTCATCACGTCATTGAGGGTGACTACACCCACCACCAGTGCGTACTCATTAATCACCAAAGCGAAGTCTTGGCGGCTGGCACGGAACTGCGCTAATAACTCTGACAAGGTCAGGCTGTCCGGCACTGTCATAACGGGTTTGATCAGCTCTTTATCACTTAACATCAAGGGCTGGTTGTCTAAGATGCGTAGCAGTAAGTCCTTGCTATCAACATAACCCACAATGCGGTCAATGCTGTCGTCACAGACCGGAAACTTAGAGTGGGTGTGTTGACGAATTAACTGGCGTAGCTCTGCCTCTGACTCCTGGCGAGTCATGTAAATGATGCTTTCACGCGTGGTCATGGCTGAGGTGACAAGGCGTGACTCAAGCTCAAACACATTCTCAATGACTTGCTGTTCCTGTCGCATCAGCACACCAGCATGGGCCCCTGCGGCAACCACTGCGTATAGATCGTCACTGGTAACACCTTGATGCTGATCAACACGAATGCCAAGTCGTTTCAGCAAGGCCTCTGAAATAAAGTTAAAAACCCAGACAATGGGCTTGAACAATTTAATTAGGGTATTGATGGGGCCAACCACACTCATGGCGATGGTTTCTGGTGCCAACATGGCCATACGCTTGGGGATTAAGTCGGCAAACAAAATAAACAGTGAAGTAATTAAAATGAAGGAAATGGTCTGGCTGGCGGTATCTAAATAGGCGCCATCATAAAGTGATGAAAGTGATTCGCGCAGGGCTGGAGTCAGCGCGGACTCACCAAAAATACCCGCCATAATGGCAATAGCATTTACACCTACTTGAATGCCGGTAAAAAACAGCCCTGGCTTTTCTTGTAACGCAATCACGGCGGCGGCTTGCGTGTTGCCTTCATCAGCCATGGTTTGCAGGCGCAAACGTCGTGACGCAGCAAGTGAAATCTCTGAAACCGAGAAAAAAGCGCTGGCGGCAATTAATGCCAGCAGCAAAAGAGCGAGCTGGACGCTACTCACGTGATAACTCCTAATCCTTTGATGTCGACAGTATAGCGGTGTTGGTACTGGTAATGGCGCACTTATCTGACTACAATCCCGACCGCTTTGCTAGGACAAATACTTGATAGATTTGCTCGGGTATTATACCCTAGTGAAAGAGTTGGGTATTAGGAGTGGGTTATGCGTCTTACAACCAAGGGTCGCTACGCGGTTACCGCTATGCTGGATTTAGCGCTTCATGCGACTAAGTCACCGGTGAGCTTGGCCGATATCTCGGACCGTCAATCCATTTCCGTATCTTATCTTGAGCAATTATTTGCCAAATTGCGTAAGCGCGGTTTGGTGCTGAGTGTGCGTGGTCCCGGTGGTGGTTATCAATTAGCAGCCCAGCCCAAGACAGTTTTTGTGGCGCAAATCATTGATGCCGTGGATGAGTCAGTCGATGCCACACGTTGTGGTGGTCAAGGTGACTGCCAACAAGGTGCAACCTGTCTCACACATGAGCTATGGAGTGACTTGAGCACTCAGATACATACTTTCCTTGCCAACATAAGTTTGCAAGAGCTACTTGATCGGCGTGAAGTGCAGGCCGTGGCCATTCGTCAAAGTGAGGCACAACGCCAGCGCTTGACGCTGCCTGAGTCTGAACGTTTGGCGTCCGTATTTTAATGAGGTTATCCATGAAGCGTCCGATTTACTTAGACTATTCCTCCACCACGCCAGTAGATCCGCGTGTGGCCGAGGCCATGATGAACTGCCTTAGCATGGAAGGTAATTTTGGTAACCCTGCTTCACGCTCGCACGCCTATGGTTGGCAAGCAGAAGAAGCGGTAGAAACCGCGCGCGATCATGTCGCAGCCTTAGTAAATGCTGACCCGCGCGAGATTGTCTGGACCTCGGGTGCAACTGAGTCCAACAACTTGGCCATCAAGGGTGTTGCTGGTTTTTATGGCAACAAAGGTCGTCATATTCTGACCTCAAAAATTGAGCACAAAGCGGTATTAGACGCCTGTCGTCAATTAGAGCGTGAAGGTTTTGAGATCACCTATTTAGACCCAGAGCCTGGCACTGGCTTGATTCATCCAGCCGCAGTGGAAGCTGCACTGCGTGAAGACACAATTTTGGTGTCGCTGATGCATGTGAATAACGAGATCGGCACTATTACCGATATTACAGCGATTGGCGAAATCACCCGTGCCCGTGGCATTTTGTTCCACGTTGATGCGGCCCAGTCGACTGGCAAAATCGATATTGATTTAAACGCCATGAAAGTGGATTTAATGAGCTTTTGTGCACATAAGACCTATGGCCCTAAGGGTGTTGGTGCCTTGTATGTGCGTCGTAAGCCACGTGTGCGTTTAGAAGCACAAATCCATGGCGGTGGTCATGAGCGTGGTATGCGCTCAGGCACGTTGGCTACGCATCAGTTGGTCGGCATGGGTGAAGCCTTCCGCATTGCCAAGGAAGAAATGCATGCTGAACAAGTTCGTTTACGTACATTGCGTGATCGCCTGCATGCGGGCCTGCAAGGCCTGGAGCAAGTATTTGTGAATGGCGACATGAAGCAGCGCATTGCCGGCAACTTAAACATTAGTTTTAACTATGTTGAAGGCGAGTCGCTGATTATGGCGCTAAAAGATATGGCGGTATCGTCTGGGTCGGCTTGTACTTCAGCCAGCCTTGAACCGTCTTATGTGTTGCGTGCATTGGGCTTAAGCGATGAGCTGGCACATAGCTCCATTCGTTTCACCATGGGGCGCTACACCACTGAAGCCGATATTGACGCAGTGATTGAGTTAACTACACAGGCGGTTAATCGTCTGCGTGATTTGTCACCACTGTGGGACATGTATAAAGACGGTGTCGACATCAGCTCAGTTGAGTGGGTCGCACACTAACCCGGTATGACAGGAGAGCCATCATGGCCTATAGCGAAAAAGTAATTGATCACTACGAAAATCCCCGCGACGTGGGCAAGTTGGATAAAAACGACACCACGGTAGGTACCGGTATGGTTGGCGCTCCGGCTTGTGGTGATGTGATGCAGCTGCAAATCAAGGTAAATGAAGCGGGCGTAATTGAAGATGCGCGTTTCAAAACCTATGGCTGCGGCTCTGCAATTGCATCCAGTTCATTAGTGACCGAGTGGGTTAAGGGTAAAACCTTGGACGAAGCGGCCACCATTAAGAACACACAAATTGCCGAAGAGCTGGCTTTGCCACCAGTGAAAATTCACTGCTCGGTGCTGGCAGAAGATGCCATTAAGGCTGCGGTAGAAGATTATCGCAAGAAGCACGTTCAGTAAGACGTTGTGAGTGTCACTAGGAGAATACTGTGGGAATTAGTCTGACCGAAAATGCTGCTCGCCATGTTCAATCTTGCTTGCAAGGTCGCGGCAAGGGTGAGGGCGTGCGTCTGGGTGTGAAAACTTCCGGCTGCTCGGGTTTGGCTTATGTGCTGGAATTTGTCGATGAGGCCGATAACAGCGACCAAGTATTCGAATCGCATGGTGTGAAGGTGTACATCGACGCCAAGAGCCTGTCTTTCTTGGATGGCACTCAAATGGATTTTGTCAAAGAAGGTCTAAACGAAGGCTTTAAATTCACCAACCCCAATCAAAAAGGGGAGTGTGGTTGTGGTGAATCGTTTACCGTCTAACGGTTAATACGACGGCGGAGCTTTTCGTGGATTTATCGAGTAATTATTTTGAGCTGTTTGGCTTGTCTGTGAGCTACGACGTTGATGTGTCAGCGTTGCAGCCACAATGGCGACAGCTACAGCAGCAGTTTCATCCGGATCGTGTCGATAACCAAGATGCCAGCGCACAGCGCCAAGCCATGCAAATGTCGGCGCAGATTAATAGCGCCTATCAAACTTTAAAAAGCCCAGTGCTTCGTGCTGCCTACTTGCTGACCTTGGCCAATGAGCCGGTGGACTTAGAGCGCACAACGGTTGCTGACACTGATTTTTTGATGGCGCAAATGGAGCTGCGAGAGCAATTAGAAGATGCGGTGGCAGTTGATGAGGTTGAAGTCATTGCCGATGAAGCCCAAGATTGGTTGATGAACTTACAGCGCGAATTTGCCGGTGACTATAGCCGTCAGGAGTGGCCGGAAGCACGCGAGACCTTGCGTAAAATGCAATTCATGACGCGCTTATTGGAAGAAGTTAACGAGCGTATCGAACAACTCGAAGATGAGGCGGGTTAAGCCATGGCACTGTTGCAAATTGCCGAGCCGGGCCAAGGCCAAGCGCCACATCAACACAAATTGGCGATTGGCATTGATCTAGGCACAACACATTCCTTGGTGGCCAGCATTCAAAGTGGTTTGCCACGGGTAATGGCGGATGAGCAAGGCCGTGTTTTATTGCCGTCGGTTGTGCATTATGGCGACGATGGTCGTGTCGTTGTTGGTGAAGCGGCCAAACAAATGGCCAGCCAAGACCCCTTAAACACCCTAGTGTCTGTTAAGCGATTTATGGGGCGCGGGGCAGAAGCACTGCAGCAGCTTGGTGATCAGCTGCCATATGAGTTAGTGCAACAAGCCAATGGCATCACCAGTTTTCGTACCGCTGCGGGTGACAAAACCCCAGTGGAAGTCTCGGCTGATATTTTGCGCCAATTACGTCTGCGTGCCGAAGCGGCCTTGGATGGTGAAATCACCGGTGCGGTCATTACCGTGCCGGCTTATTTTGATGAAGCGCAACGGCAAGCCACCAAAGATGCCGCCACCATTGCTGGACTCAACGTATTACGTTTACTGAATGAGCCAACAGCGGCAGCTGTGGCCTATGGTCTAGACCAAGCACATGAAGGTGTGCACGCCATTTATGACTTAGGCGGCGGCACCTTTGATATTTCAATTTTACGTTTGCACCAGGGTGTGTTTGAGGTGTTAGCCACCGGTGGTAATAGTGCGCTGGGTGGTGACGATTTCGATTTGGTATTAGCGCAATGGATTATGGCGCAGGCGGGTATTACCAGTCCCGATGCCGAAGTACAGCGTCGTTTATTGCAAACTGCAAGACGTGTGAAAGAAGCGTTGAGTGAGCGCGAGTCGGTGCAATTGTCGTTGGCGGCTGGCACCGGTGGTGCGCCTGCAGACTGGCAGGCCACACTCACTCGTGAAGTATTCGAGGGCTTGATTTCACCCTTGGTCGACGAAACTTTAAAAGCTTGCCGTCGTGCTCTGCGTGATGCTCGTTTAAAGTCGGAAGACTTGGCCGAGGTGGTGTTAGTCGGTGGCTCGACCCGGGTGCCTTTGGTGCGTCAACGTGTCTCCGAATTTTTTGGTAAACCAGCATTAACGCATCTAGACCCTGATCAAGTGGTAGCGATTGGTGCAGCCGTACAGGCCAATATTTTAGTCGGCAACAAACCCGATAGTGATGTCTTGTTATTAGATGTGATCCCCTTGTCGTTAGGCTTGGAAACCTATGGTGGTTTGGTGGAAAAAATTGTGCCGCGCAACACCACCATTCCGGTCACTCGTGCACAAGAGTTCACCACCTTTAAAGACGGTCAAACCGCCATGAGCCTGCATGTGCTACAAGGCGAGCGTGAGTTAGCCGCTGATTGCCGATCATTAGCGCGTTTTGAGCTGCGTGGCATTCCACCCATGGTGGCAGGTGCTGCGCGCATTAAGGTGTTATTCCAGATTGATGCTGATGGCCTGCTCAGTGTTAGCGCAGAAGAAACCAGCAGTGGTGTCCGAGCCGAAATTGAAGTGAAGCCCGCTTGGGGCTTAAGTGATGACGATATTTTGCGTTTGCTGCGTGAGTCACAAGCGCGTGCTGCCGATGATGTACGTATGCGTTTGTTAGTCGAAGCACGTGCTGATGCGGAATCTTTATGTCAGGCGATTAACGCAGCGCTAGCGCAAGATGCTGCATTGTTAACGGCTACAGAAAAAGCGGCGCTTGATGAAGAAGTGGCCTCGTTACAACAGGCGTTGGCCGGTGAAGACGCTGCTGCGATTAAAGCAGCAACTGCGCGTGTCAATGCTGCCAGTGATGACTTTGCCGCCAAACGCATGGATGCCAGTATCCAAAAAGCCTTTACCGGCAAACATTTAGATCAGTTAGAGGATTAAGCCCTATGCCCAGCATTATTGTGCTGCCGCACCACGAACTCTGCCCAAATGGCACGGTGATCCAAGCTGAGCCGGGTGAAACCATTTGTGATGCCGCTTTGCGTCAGGGTTTGGCCATTGAGCATGCCTGCGAAAAATCCTGTGCCTGCACAACCTGCCATGTGGTGGTGCGTGAAGGTTTTGATTCGCTCAATGAATTAGATGAGTTAGAAGAAGATATGCTCGACAAGGCGTGGGGCTTAGAGGCGGATTCGCGCCTGTCTTGCCAGGCAGTTGTGGCTGATGAAGACTTGGTGATTGAAATCCCACGCTACACACTAAATCACGCATCGGAAAAACACTGAGGACACGCATATGCGCTTAACTTGGACTGATTCACTCGAGATTGCCCTAGCGTTGATTGATGCCCACCCTGACGTCGACCCCAAAACGGTTCGTTTTACCGATTTACGCGAGTGGGTTATGGCCTTGCCTGAGTTTGAAGATGACCCAGCGCATTGTGGTGAGCGAGTGTTAGAGGCCATTCAATTGGCATGGATGGAAGAGGTTTAGCCATGTATAATGCGCAACCAATTTCTCCCACCCTGTTATGGAGCTCTCCACATGGCGATCGAACGCACACTGTCCATCATTAAGCCAGACGCTGTTGGCAAAAATGTTATCGGTCAAATCTATGCTCGTTTTGAAAAAGCTGGCCTGAACATCGTTGCTGCCAAAATGAAGCACCTGTCACAAGCAGAAGCCGAAGGCTTTTATGCTGAGCACCGTGAACGTGGTTTCTTCAAAGACTTAGTGTCTTTCATGACATCAGGTCCAGTGGTTGTTAGCGTGCTGGAAGGCGAAAACGCTGTGTTGGCTCACCGTGACATCCTGGGCGCTACTAACCCTAAAGAAGCTGCAGCTGGCACCATCCGTGCTGACTTTGCAGTAAGCATTGATGAAAACGCCGCTCACGGTTCTGACTCAACAACGTCAGCAGCACGTGAAATCGCGTATTTCTTCAGCGCAACTGAAGTGTGCGCACGTACACGCTAAGTTGTTGCTTTGCCGTTAATACGGTAGTGAAACCTGAAGGCCGTGGTACCGCGTACCGCGGCCTTCGTGTATGCTAGCTCTACTTTTTTCCCGACATAACTGGTGTAGCAACCCGTCGAGACCCGCATGACAGACAGTAATACCTCAGCAATACCTTCTGCAGTCCCGCAAAAGACCAATTTATTGGGTTTTAATCGTGCCCAAATGGAAGCTTTTTTTGCCAGTATTGGTGAAAAACCATTCCGTGCTGGTCAAGTGATGAAATGGATACATCAACAAGGTGTTGATGACTTTAATGCCATGACTAACTTGGCTAAATCGCTGCGCGAAAAGCTCTTGGCTGTTGCTGAAGTGCGCGCGCCAGAAGTGACCTATAAGCATTTTTCTGCTGATGGCACCCGTAAGTGGGTCATTAAAGTGGCTGAAAACGCCATGGTGGAAATGGTATTAATTCCAGATGGTGACCGCAAAACACTCTGTGTTTCATCACAAGTGGGTTGCGCCTTGGATTGCAGTTTTTGCTCTACCGGCAAGCAAGGTTTTATGCGCGACTTAACCGCCGCTGAAATTATTGCTCAGGTGTGGATTGCCAACCGTTCGTATTTGCAAGAAGGCGAATTTAGCGGCCGAAATGCTAGCGGTGAATTGACCCGCACGCGTGCGCTGACCAATGTGGTGATGATGGGGATGGGCGAACCGCTGCTTAACCTGGACGCCGTTATTCCTGCCATGCAGATTATGCTTGATGACTTTGCTTACGGTCTTTCAAAGCGTCGTGTCACGTTGTCGACATCCGGTGTGGTGCCGATGTTGGATAAGTTAACGCAAACCATGGATGTGTCACTAGCGGTGTCTTTGCATGCACCAAATGATGAGCTGCGTAATGAGCTGGTACCTATCAATAAAAAGTACCCGTTAAGTGAGCTGATGGCCGCGTGTCGACGTTGGTTGGTTCATCATCAGGGCAGTGAAGTAGGGCGGCGTAAAGTCACCATGGAATACGTCATGCTGGCTGGCGTTAACGATCAGCCAGAGCATGCGCGCCAGCTTATTCAGCTGTTGAAAGACGTACCTAGCAAAATCAATCTAATTCCGTTTAACCCGTTCCCGCATGCGCCTTATGCCAGCACGCCGCGGGACAAAGTAGTGTTGTTTCAAAATCAGCTTATTCGTGCAGGGTTTACGTGCACTATTCGCACCACCCGTGGAGATGACATCGACGCTGCCTGTGGCCAACTTGTTGGCAAGGTTAAGGACCGTACGCGTCGTGCGGAGCGCTGGCAGGCGAAAACCCTCAACAAAAACGAAATTTATCGAGCCGAAGGCTAAGCCTGGGTTAGGTCAAAATAGAGGATGTCATAGTGGAAACTGAAAACAACGACAGTATTGGTAACAAGCTACGCGAAGCACGTGAACGTAAGGGCTTAAGTGCTGAAACAGTATCGCGCGAAACCATGCTGACTTTACGTTATGTGCAAGCCCTGGAAACGGATGATTTTGATGCGCTGCCGGGTACGGCATTTGTGCGTGGTTATGTCCGTCGTTATGCCGAGTTGGTAGGTCTAAATGCAGATGAATTGATTGCCACATTTGACGAAAGTCTGCCTAGCAGTAAGCGCCTGGTCAGTGTGCGCCCTATTGCGGGCATTACAGAGGCGAACGCTATTTCATCGTCAACTGCTGGCCAAATTGCGAATAAATTGCCATTGAGCCGATTGCTGGTTGTGGTCGCTGTTATTGCCTTTGTGCTTTATGTTGTGGCGGGCCTGTTCTGGCAAAGCGGTTCAGATCAAGCTGAACCCAACGTCGTGGTGCCGATGGATATTGATGCAACCATGAGTGCTGATGTTGTGGTAACTGAGGCTGAGCCATTGCCAGCGCTTGAAACTAATGAGCCTGAAGTTACAGAAGCAGATGCAGAGACAGGGGCGCCGGTAGTTGAGGCAGAATCGACAACAACACCTATTATTAGCCAAAACGCACCACCAACTATTGAAACCTTAAGCTTTAGCTTTACCGGTGCATCATGGATTAGTGTGCGCGATGGTACCGGTCAAGAGTTAGTGTATGGCCAAAAAAATGCCGGTCAGTCAGTGACCGTCAGTGGTCGACCACCGTTTGCAATTAATATCGGTGCAGTGAATTTCACTTCACTTATTTACAATGGTAATGCGGTGGATTTACAGCCCTATGCACGTGGCAATATCGCCAGTTTTCGTTTAGGTAGACAGGACTAGTCAGCATGCACCAGTCACCCATTAAGCGTCGGCTCACTCGAAAAATTCGGGTAGGTAATATCTTTGTTGGTGGGGATGCCCCGATCACGGTGCAGACCATGACCAACACCGAAACCTGTGATGTCGATGCCACTGTGGCGCAAATTCGTCGTTGTGTTGATGCCGGCGCAGATATTTTGCGGGTGTCTGTGCCATCGATGGAGGCTGCTGACGCCTTCGGTTTAATTCGTCTGCAAGTGCCAGAAGTGCCTTTGGTCGCGGACATTCACTTTGACCATAAGATCGCCATTGCCGTTGCCGAAAAAGGCGTTGACTGCCTGCGCATTAATCCCGGCAATATTGGTTCAGATGACAAAGTGCGTGAAGTGGTTGCAGCCGCGCGCCATCATGGTATTTCCATGCGTATTGGCGTTAATGCGGGCTCTTTAGAAAAAGATCTACAGAAGAAGTATGGCGAACCCACTGGCCAAGCGCTGCTGGAATCCGCTATGCGCCATATCGATATTTTAGATCGCTTGAACTTTCATGAGTTCAAAGTCTCCGTCAAAGCATCTAATGTGTTTTTAACCTTAGATGCTTATCGTTTGTTGTCGCAGCAAATCGATAATCCTCTGCATTTAGGCGTGACTGAAGCGGGTGTATTTCGCTCCGGCACCGTGAAGTCGGCCATTGCCTTGGGTGGCCTGTTGCTTGATGGCATTGGTGATACTTTACGGGTGTCGTTGGCGGCAGAGCCAGAAGACGAAGTGCGCATTGGCTTTGATATTTTGAAGTCACTTAACATCCGCTCCAATGGCATTAACTTTATTGCCTGCCCTAGCTGCTCACGGCAAGAATTTGACGTGATTCGTGTCATGAACGCGTTAGAAGCGCGTTTAGAAGATATTCGTACACCGATGGATGTGTCGGTGATTGGTTGCAAAGTGAATGGCCCAGGCGAAGCGAAAGAGGCCGACATTGGTGTGGTGGGCGCATCACCGCGCTCACTGGTGTATCGCAATGGCGAAAAAAGCCACCTGATCGACACCGATAAGTTAGTTGATGAAATTGAAACTATGGTGCGTAGTCGTGTTGCTGAAAAAGAAGCCCAAGACGCTAAATTGATTATAAAAACCGGATCCGATACATGAGTCGTTTGAATGCTATCCGCGGCATGAATGATATTTTGCCGGAAGCAACGCCGCGCTGGCAGCAGCTAGAAAATACCCTGCGTAGTTTGATGCAGCGTTATGGCTACAGTGAAATTCGTCTGCCAGTTGTGGAGCCAACACCGCTGTTTAAGCGCGCGATTGGTGAAGTGACAGATATTGTCGAAAAAGAAATGTACAGCTTTGAAGACCGTAGTGGTGAGTCCATTACCTTGCGTCCAGAAGGCACCGCTGGCTGTGTGCGCGCCTGCTTAGAGCATGGCCTAACGCATAATCAGAGCCCAAAACTCTGGTACACCGGCCCAATGTTTCGTTATGAGCGTCCGCAAAAAGGTCGTTATCGCCAATTCCATCAGTTTGGTGTCGAAACCTTTGGTCAGGCTGGCCCGGACATGGATGCTGAATTGATTTTGCTGACCGCGCGTTTGTGGCAAGAACTGGGTTTAGCCGAATCCGTTAGCTTGGAAATTAACAGCCTAGGTGAGCTCGATTCTCGTGCTCAATACCGCAAGGCCTTAGTGACCTATCTTGAGCAATTCAGAACGCAGTTGGATGATGACTCTCAACGTCGTTTAACCACGAATCCATTGCGTATTTTGGATTCGAAAGACCGCGGCACTCAGGATATTTTAAAAGGCGCGCCGGTGTTGTCCGACTTTTTAGATGAAGACTCCAAGCAACACTTTGCCAGCCTGTGTCAGTTACTCGACGCCTGCGGCATTAAATACCGTGTTAATGCCAATTTGGTGCGTGGTTTGGACTACTACAACAAAACCGTTTTTGAATGGGTCACCACTGACCTAGGTGCACAAGGCACTGTCTGTGCCGGTGGCCGTTATGATGGTTTAGTAGAACAGTTAGGTGGCCAGGCCACACCGGCGGTCGGTTTTGCCATTGGTCTAGAGCGCTTGGTGCTGTTGTTAGAGGCCCTAAAGCCTGAACCTGCACCGGCATCAGCCGATGTGTTTGTGATGGCAATGACGCCGGCAGCGGTGACGACCGTGATGGCATTGACTGAAACACTACGCCAAGCGTTACCAAGCACGCGTATCGTGTATAACTGTGGCGGCGGAAGTTTTAAGTCGCAGTTGCGTAAGGCAGACAAATCAGGTGCTTTACTTGCTTTGCTGATTGGCGACGATGAGTTAGCGCAGCAACAAGTCAGCATTAAATGGCTGCGTGGTCAGCAACAAGAACAACAAAGTGTGGATATGGCGCAAGCCATACCTACGCTGCAATCGGCATTTAAAAGAGGGGATGAGCTGTGAGTAATGATGATGAAGTGTTGCTGCAGGTAAAAACATGGTGGCAGCGTTATGGCACCACTATTTTGTTGGCTGTTGCGGTGGGTTTATTTGCTTTTGCCGGTAATCGTTTTTGGCAGAACAGCCAGATGGAATCAGCAGTGGCCGCTCAAACCTTGCAAGAGCAGTTGACCACAATCAGTCAGCGCTTAATTAGCAACCCTGAAGACAGTGCAGCCAATGGCGACTTGCAGCGTATTGGTCGTCAAATTATGGACGAATACCCACGTACGCCACAGGCTATTGATGCTGCCTTAATGTTGGCGGCGCGCAGTGTTGATAACAACGATTTAGCATCTGCTGAAAAGCATTTGCGTTGGGCACTGGATCGCAAACCATCGATTGATACCCGTACGTTAATTGAAGTGCGCCTAGCCCGTGTGTTGGCCGCAGATAATAAAGCCGATGATGCATTGGCATTACTGGCCGGTATTAAAGAACCAGCACTGACTCCTATGGTTGACGAAATCAAAGGCGACATTTTGCTGCAACAAGGCAAGTTGGATGACGCTGCTAAAGCTTATCAGTCCGCAGATGCT
>CAMTYC010000050.1:0-6738 GCA_947085865.1 uncultured Moraxellaceae bacterium | reverse complement strand
GGTGGTACAAAAAGGCTTGGATGGTACCGTACATCAACAAGTTATTGAGCCGGTGAAGTTTGTGCCGATGCTGGGTGGCGTCATAGGATAATGGCGCCCCCGAGACGATTTGAACGTCCGACCTGCCCCTTAGGAGGGGGCTGCTCTATCCAGCTGAGCTACGAGGGCAAGACGCTCATTCTAGCGTAATCGTTGCAGTGACTGGCTACTCTTCCTCAAGAAAATTCGACTCAATACCGTCCTTAATCATCCACTCACGCATTTTTCGCTGAGCTTCAAGTTGAATTTGGCGTGCGCGTTCACGGGTATAGCCTATGTCTTTAGCTACCTCTTCTAGGGTGATTTTGGGGTGACCAAATAGGCCATGACGAAGGCATAACACGCGCTGTTCGCGTGCTGTTAATTGCTGCAAGCGCTGATGAATATGGCGACATAAGTCATCACGACTAGTTTGCAGTTCGGGTTCACAGAAATTATTGGCTGGTAAAATCTCATGCCAGTGCGTGTCACTGTGGCCGCTATCAAGCGAAGTTGGACGTTCCAACCATGGCAGTAGCTCGCGCACTTCATCAATTGGCGCATCTAAATGTTTAGCGATGTCCTGAGCGTTAATTTCACGACACATGTTCTGGCTTAATTTTCGACTAGCGCGTACATATCGATTTAGCCGTTTAGCCACATGTACTGGCAATCGCACGGTGCGTGCACAGTTCATAATGCCGCGCTCGATGTATTGCCTTATCCACCAAATGGCATAAGTTGAAAAGCGAAACCCAAGTTCAGGCTTAAATTTATGGGTGGCGTGCATTAGGCCAAAATTACCTTCCTCGATTAAGTCTTCTAATGGTAGGTCTGGGTGTGAGTATTGCCTGGCCGTACTAATCACCAAGCGCAGGTTGCCACGAATCAGGGTGTGCCTGGCGGCCTCATCCCCTCGTATGATTTTTTGACAGAGTGCTTGTTCATCTTCCACGCTTAATGGTGGGTAATGACTAACTTCATTGAAGTAACAGCTTAGTGCAGAGGCGTGAGTACGCTCGTTTTTCGAGTGCTTCATAGCGTCATCCTTGACATTGATTTATATCCTTTTTACAGGGGCCGTTCTGGCAGAGTCAAATTAAGCACAGGACTTTAATGTATGCTACAAACCCTAGACATTATTCAGACGAAGAGCGAGCTATTAAGCTAATAGCTGCTGCAATATGTCTTCATATAGCGCCGTTAGTGTGTCGAGATCAGCGATGGCTACACACTCATTGACCTGATGAATGGTTTTATTAACCGGGCCTAGCTCTAAAACCTGAGCGCCTGTCGGTGCAATAAAGCGCCCATCAGATGTTCCACCCGTTGTGGATAGTGTGGTTTCGCGGCCAGTGATGCGGCGAATACTACTCACCGCTGCAGTCACTAAATCACTTTCGGCGGTTAAGAACGGATGACCACTGAGCTTCCAGTCTATGTGATAGTCCACGCCGTGCTTATCTAAAATAGCCTCTGTGCGTTGGCGCAATACTGCTTCGGTAAGCTCAGTGGAAAAGCGGAAATTAAATACGGCTTGCAGTTCGCCTGGAATGACATTGTTGGCGCCAGTGCCGGCGTTGATGTTGGACACTTGAAAGCTAGTGGCCGGAAAAAAGGCATTACCCTCATCCCAAACTTCATTGACCAGTTCGGTTAAGGCCGGGGCTAAGTTATGAATCGGGTTGCTGGCTAAATGAGGGTAGGCGACATGGCCTTGGCGACCACGCACGGTTAATACACCACCGAGTGAACCACGACGGCCATTCTTAATGACATCGCCTACTAAAGTGGTGCTTGAAGGTTCGCCTACTAAGCACCAGGTCATTTTTTCTTGGCGAGCCTCTAGTGTTTCTACTACTTTAACTGTGCCATCGGTGGCTACACCTTCTTCATCTGCGGTAATCAGAAAGGCAATTGAGCCCTTGTGATTGGGATGTGCGGCAATAAAACGCTCGCAGGCAACCACCATGGCAGCAAGTGAGCCTTTCATGTCGGCAGCACCACGACCGGTTAAAATACCATCAACAATTTGTGGCTCAAATGGTGGTACTGCCCAGCGATCAACAGGGCCAGTGGGTACAACATCAGTGTGACCAGCAAACGCAAATACCGGGCCGGTTGTGCCACGTCGCGCCCAAAAATTATCAACCTCACCAAAACGCATGCGCTCAATGGTGAAACCAATAGCCGCTAAACGATCGATCATGATGCGCTGACAGTCAGCATCAAACGGCGTGACTGAGGGCTGACGAATTAAGTCTAGGGTTAGGGCAACGGTGGGGCTTAGCGCGGTGTTCATGATCGGTGTCCGGATGCTGGTTCTTTAGGCCTGCATTGTAGGGTTTGAGACGTGTTGAGTCATCCGGACACGGTATTAACAGCGGTTTATTTTGAGCTACGGGCTATATCACCGTCTTTTAAGCGTTGGCGATAGTCGCGTAATTCTCGTTTAACGATAGGCATTAGCAAATATAGGCCAATGACGTTAGGGATGGTCATCATAAAGATCATGGCATCCGAAAAGTCGATGACAGGGCCAAGGCTCATGCTGGCGCCAATAATGGCGCAGGTGCAGAAAAATAGCTTAAAGCCCATATCTACGGAGGGGTGTTTACCGACCAAATAGGTGATTGATTTTAGGCCGTAGTAAAACCATGCCAAACTGGTTGAAAACGCGAATAACACAACTGAGACTGCTAAAACATAGGGAAACCAAGGAACCACACTGGCAAAAGCGTCTGAGGTGAGTGCAACGCCAGTCAGGGTGTCGTTGTCTAGGCGTCCAGTAATGATGATGGCTAAAGCAGTCATGGTGCAGATAACAACGGTGTCGATAAATGGTTCAAGCAGCGCTACATAACCTTCCGCAATTGGCTCTTTGGTGCGTGCCGTGGCATGTGCAATAGGTGCTGAGCCAAGACCTGCTTCGTTAGAAAATGCTGCTCGTTTAAAGCCTTGAATAAGCACGCCCACGACACCACCGGCAACACCTTCACCGGTAAAAGCACCTTCAATAATCTGGCCAAATGCCCAAGGAATGCTGCTGAAATGGCTAAGAATGACGAATAGGCAAGTGGTTACATACAGCACTACCATAAACGGCACAATGCGAGAGGTGGCACGAGCAATACTCTGCACTCCACCAATAATAACCATGCCAATAAAAATGGCTAATACCAAACCAAACAGCCACGCTTTATCAGCCAAAAAGCTTTCACTGCCACCGGTGACATTTAACACTTGTTGATAGGCTTGATTGGCTTGAAACATATTGCCAGCGCCAATTGATCCACCAATACAACAAATTGCAAAAATCACTGCCAAAACTTTGCCTGTACGTTTTAAGCCTAGTTCAGCAAGGCCCTGTGAAAGGTACATAAACGGGCCGCCAGAAATACTGCCGTCGGCATGATAAACACGATATTTCAGAGCTAAGGTACATTCGGTGAACTTAGTTGCCATGCCTAAAAAGCCGGCCAAAATCATCCAAAACGTTGCCCCTGCGCCACCTATGCTAATAGCTACAGCCACGCCGGCAATATTGCCCAAGCCAACCGTGCCGGATAAGGCCATGGTCAGTGCTTGAAAATGTGAAGTTTCGCCCGGTGTGTTGGCATGGCCAGAATAATGACCACGCACCAGATGCCAAGAGTGTCGCCAGCTGCGTAGCTGAATAAAGCCAAAATAGAGTGTGAAAACGACGCTTGCTAAAATCAGCCAGCCTAATACCAAGGGGAATTCTGTGCCGGAAATGGGGACAGTGTAAAAAACAAACCCGCTAATGGCGTTGGAGATGGGGGTCAGGAACTCATTAATACGGGTGTCTAAGTCGCCGGCATAAGCGGTCTTGCTGGCAAATAGAAATAAAAAGGCAGTTATGAAGGGATATACCACGTGGTTTGTTCCTGCATCGGTTGTTCTAATTATTGGTGTATCTAAACAGATGCGCCGATGTTAGCAGAATCAACCGTCTGGCGTGGTAATCCTAAAATTCATGTCAGCAACTTGTACTTGCTCGCGTGATTCGGCTGTACTAAGAGCAATGGCATCATAATAACGACGAATTTGTTGTACATAATGCAAGGCTTGGCGAATGTCAGGAACTGCTCGACCATTGGCGCGATTTTCTTGCACTAAACGTGGCAGATTTGCTGCTACATCTTGCCAGCTATCGGGGTTTTGACCTAAACGTGCAGTTAAGCGTCGAGCCGCATTTACGTGGGCAGGGCCCATGTTGTAACCCGCTAAAGCCATCCAAGTACGGTCTGGCTGCGGTACGCTGTCTGGGATGTTGTTTAGCACCTGCTTAATGTAAGCCGCTCCACCCTTAATGCTCTGCTCTGGATTAGTACGATCTCTGACACCCATTGCCGCTGCGGTGGCATTGGTTAACATCATTAGTCCACGAACACCCGTAGGCGAAACGGCATTTGGATCCCATTTGGACTCTTGATAAGAGATGGCTGCTAATAATTGCCAATCTAAATCCACTTTTGCAGCTTGGCGCTGGAACGCATCTTGATAACGGGGCAGGCGTTGGGCAACGTCGCGATTAAATACATTGTTGCCATAACGATTAAACGAGTTGCCTGTGCTGTAGAACTGCGCCAAGCGCTCGAGTGAGCCGTCTGCTTTTTTGCGTGCTAAGAAGTTCTGTGCAGCTTGATACAAGCTTTGATCTTGTGACTTTAAAAACACCCAAGCCATGGCGTCTGCTTGATTTAGGTCGATAGCTTCACTTAATTGAGGATAGAGCGGGCGATGACCATCAAAGTCTTGTGAGTGCATGGCAACCAAATCAACTTTTTGGTCATTGAGTAAGTCGAGTAAATCTTTGGCCTGTGCATTTCTAAACTCAACAATACGCACGTCTTTTATGCCGGATAATGTACTTTTCAGCGTCAGTGCTTCAGTGCTGTCAGCGATCGTCGCAATTGTTTTGCCACTTAAGTCTTCCATGCTGCGCGGTGCGCGCTGGCTGGTGTGATGAATTAATTGCTGGCTCACGGCAATAACCGGATCACTTACCATCAATCGACCTAGGCGAGGGTCACTGGTAGTGAGTCCGGTTAACGCGAGCTGAGCTTGATTGCGTTGAATCGACTTCAAAACACCTTCGGTGGTATCCACGGGGTCAATAACCAGCTCAACACCAAGCTCTTCGGCAAATTGGCGTGCTAATTCGTATTGCATGCCGTGGGTGTGGCCGTTTTGATGAATAAACGTGCTGGGGCTGGTGATGCCTACTAAATGCAGTTCACCACTGGCGCGCACACTTTGCAGCGCCGTCATGGTGGGTTGCAAGGCCAAGCTAGTAACCGCGACTAAGCCGCCAACGGCAAAGCGAACATGACGTGCTTTGACCTTTAAACGCTGGCGTAAACGCACTGCTTTACTCTGTGTGCGAACCTTTGGGCGCTTGTTACGATGAAGCTTTTTCATGGCTTTATGCCTCGTACCACTGCTTGGTTTGTCCGATATTTAACCATGATAGTGATTTTAGTTCTGATGGTCGAATGCCATCCGACGAGTAAGAGCGCATTGTTAGACAATCATTGCTCGAATTTTTCGTTACAATACGCGCCATAAGCCGACCCGTTTGCTGTTTCGAGAGATGAATTCATGCTGATTCTGCCTGGCGCCAATGCGCTCACTGCGTTTCGTCAACACCGCTTGCTGCAAAACCTACAGACTGTGTCTAGCCAACTGCGCGCTGTGTCTGCGTCTTGGTTGCATGTGGTTGATACTGAGCTTGAACAAGCACCTGCGGAGTTAGCTAAGCTCTTAAATTATGGTGAAGCTTTACAAGTAGCCCCCGTTGGTCGGCAAGTTATTGTGGGGCCACGTCCTGGCACGATTTCTCCATGGTCATCAAAAGCGACTGACATTGCTCATAATGCCGGGCTGAGTTCGATATTGCGTATTGAGCGTGCTTGCAGTTATTGGTTAGAGGGTGCGGAAGCGCTCTCTGAGAGTGAGTGGCAGGCGGTGGTGGCAAAGTTGCATGATCGTATGACAGAAGCGGTGTTTGTCGATGATGCAGCGTTAGCGCAATTGTTTAGTCACGATGCGCCGCGGGTAATGACGCAAGTTGATATTTTGACGGGTGGTCGTGATGCCTTGGTGGCGGCCAATCGCGAAAAAGGTTTTGCCTTAAGCGATGATGAAATTGATTATTTGGTTGAAAACTTTCAGCGCCTAAAACGTAATCCCAATGACATCGAGCTGATGATGTTTGCGCAAGCCAACTCTGAGCATTGCCGCCATAAGATTTTTAATGCGAGTTGGATGATTGATGGCCAGCCGGCGCCGCGTTCCTTGTTTGGCATGATTAAAAATACCTACGAGAACTACAGCACCGATATTTTGTCGGCTTACAAAGACAATGCTGCGGTTATTCGTGGCCATCATGCTGAGCGCTTTTATCGTCAGGGCGGCACCAACAACTACGGCTACAACGCAGAACCTGTGCACATTCTGATGAAGGTAGAAACGCATAACCATCCCACCGCGATTTCACCATTTGCAGGTGCGTCGACAGGTTCTGGTGGTGAGATTCGTGACGAGGGTGCCACTGGTCGCGGTGGTAAGCCAAAAGCTGGTTTGACGGGCTTTACGGTATCTAACTTGAATATCCCTGGCCTTGAACAGCCGTGGGAGCAAGCCTATGGCAAGCCATCACGTATTGTGTCGGCGCTGGATATTATGATCCAAGGC
>CAMTYC010000049.1:0-10834 GCA_947085865.1 uncultured Moraxellaceae bacterium | reverse complement strand
GCGCTATAACGGCGGGTGAGGTTATTAATGGGGACTTTGTTTTCAGTGGTGAGATTGGTCAGCACGCTAAGTTGCCAGGTCAATTCGAGATGTCACTGCCAGTGCGCGCTGCTGCGCTCGACTATGTGAGTGGCTGGCCAGCGGTATACGGTCTCAATGGTACTGTTGCTATTCGTGGTCGTGCACTCACCGTGACTGGAAGCAGTGCTGGTGTTATGTCTGCTAAAGCAACTGAGTTACGAGCTGAAATACCTGATCTCGCAAAGTCGGTACTGAAAATCAATACTCAGCTAGACATGAATCTAACGGATCTGCAGCTTTTGTTGGCAGAGTCACCGTTGGCAAAAAACACCGCAGGCTTAGCAGAAATAATATCGTTGGAGGGGCCAAGCAAAGCGAGTCTGGCGCTAACCATTCCACTGTCAAATCCAAACCCAAAAGTGCAGGTTGATGCAGCACTACAAGGTGCTTCGGTTAGCCTGCCGAAGCAGCGCTTGCAGTACAGTAATGTTTCTGGTCAGGTGAGCTTTGATAGTGAGACTGGGTTGTCGACGTCAGGCTTAGTGGGGCAGTTACTGGGCCAAGAAGCAACCTTGGTTTTAGCTGGTAGCACGCGCCGGGGGCAGTGGGCTCAGCAGCAAGTCAATTTAACTGGCAGTGCTGATGTGCTGACGTTATCGAATTGGTTAAAGCTACCTCTAAGCTCACACCTAACAGGGGCTGCAAATTATACCGCAGACGTCAGGATTCCTATTGGGGGCGGCGTTAGCGAATTAGATGTGCGCTCGGATTTGCGAGGAGTTGAAAGCAAAGCACCTGAACCTCTGGCCAAAGCTCGCCAAGCGGTTCTACCACTTCGTTACCAAAGCCGACTGGGTGGAAGTGGAAATGTTGCTCGTTTAAGCATTGGCGACGTTGCCCAAGCTCGCCTGCGTTGGCGTGATGAGGACTTGCGTGGTGTCATGGTAGCAGTGGGTCGCGTACCTCCACGAGAGGTCTCTGATGGCTTTGTTTTGCTAGTCGATACCAAGCGTTTAGATGTGAATGCCTGGTATGACTATATTCAGTCGCAAAAAGCAGGCAGCGGTGGTGGTTTGCCGTTTAATAAAATGCAAATAAGTGCCAATGAGGCGCTCATTGGTCAGCAGTGGGTTGATGACTTAAATGTTGAAGCCGAGTTGGCTGCTGACAAGGGCTGGCAGCTCCGATTGCAGGGTGCAAAATTACGATCATTACCTAATTTGCCAACGTTAAACGGCGCAGCAATGATTAGTCGTGATGGCAATAACTGGCAGGCCGACCCAATTAGTGTTCGTATTGGTGCTACCAGTTTTGTCGGCAATATGCTGTGGCGAGATCGTGGTGCGGTCACCACTCGTTTGCAAGGGCAATTACAAGGTGGTGATATTGGTAAAGTATTGACGCAGTTTGCTGTGCCTCCCTTTATTGAGTCTGATGTTGCAAAAGCAGATGTATCAGTGCAGTGGCCAGGGCACCCCGAGGATTGGGATTTGAGTCGTGTCAAAGGCAAGTTCACTGCCGAGTTAAGCAAAGGGCGCTTAAAAGAGGCGGGTGGGATTAATCTTTTGGCGCGCGGTTTTGGTTTATTAAATGCTGGCAACTTAATGCGTCGTCTAAAGTTAGACTTTACCGATATCACAAAAAAAGGACTGAATTACGACCGAATTAGCCTGCAAGGTGAGCTCAATAGTGGTGTGGCAAATCCCGCTAGTTTTGTCCTAGAAGGCCCAACGGTGAATGTGCGTGGTAAAGGTTGGGTAGACCTTAACCGACAAACATTGGAGCAAGATTTACGTGTAGATGTGCCAGTCAGCAGTGCAGTGCCCTTGGTGGCAGGCTTTTTGGCAGGGCCTATTGTGGGTGGAGCATTAGTTGCAGCGGATATATTGCTGGATAAACAGTTATCCAAAGTGACATCGCTGCGTTATCGCGTTAGCGGTCCTTGGAAAGACTTAAAGCTGGATGATGAGCGCTTAGAGGGACCTCTGGCTGATGCCTTGCTAGAGGCGACACCATGACCACTGTTCGGGTGGGCGCTTGGCAAATGACTAGTGGCGATTCGTGGCCCACCAATCAGGCTAATATTTTGCAGGGCCTAGCTGAGGCCAAGGCGGCTCACGTTAAGCTGCTGGTACTACCCGAGAATATGGCGGCTTTTTCGCCTGCAGCCATGCAGGCTGTTGCTGATCAGAGTGATGAAGTGATTACGTGGTTGTCGCGGCAAGCAGCGGCTCACGACCTGTATTTATTGGCAGGTACCTTACCTTTGTCGTACCGACCCGATGGTAGCGCTATCACCGATGGTCGTTTTCGCAGTGCCAGCTTACTGTTTTCGAGTAGTGGTGAGTTAGTCGGTCGTTACGACAAACGCCATTTATTTGATGCCACGGTAGGTGATGCGCAAGGTCGTTATCAAGAGTCGGCACGGTTTGAGCCGGGGCAAGATATCACCTTGCTGAATACGCCTTGGGGTGGCTTGGGTGTTCTAACCTGTTACGACATTCGTTTTCCTGAGCAGGCCAGAGCTTATGCCCGAATGGGGGCTAAGTTGTTAGTGGTGCCGGCAGCATTTACGGCCAAAACTGGGCAAGCGCATTGGCAGGTGTTGCTGCAAGCACGGGCAATTGAAAACCAATGTCTGGTGATTGGTGCGGGCCAGAGTGGTTGGCATAACTCACAGCGTCATACCTGGGGGCGTAGCCAGATAATCGATGCTTGGGGGCGCGTACTAAGTCAACGCGAACAGGAAGGCCCGGGTTTGGTCTTTGCCGATTGGAGCTTGTCTGAACAAGATGAGCTGCGCCAAACCATGCCGGTGTTAACGCATCGACTTGATTAACTCAGTGCGCTAACGCGGCTAACTCTTGCAAATACAGCTTTAGCCGTTCACGAGCAGTTTGCGGAGTCTCGGGCTTTTCTAGGCTCAATTCAGCTTCTTTGCGAGCTAGACGAATATGTTGTCGCAGGGTGTGACGGTCTGCTGCTGGATAGCGCTGCAGCACCTCTGATAAAGCGGCATCACCTTGGTCTAAAAGCTTTTGCTGCAACAGTGATAACTGCCTAATGAGTGCAGGTTGTTTAAACGGGTCGAGTGCCGCAAGTAGTGCTGATTCGTCAGTGTGACGCATCAGCTTGCCAATGTACTGGCGGTGGCGTCGAATAGCTTCATGTGATTTGAGTTGACGCATGGTTAATAACGCTTGTAGCAACGCGTCATCAATCGGCAGTTTGCGTAGTTTTTCTTCGCGTAATTGCGCTAGACGTTCACCTAAATCTTGTAAGCGCTCAACACTTCGCTTTTGATCTGATTTGCTCGGACCAAAATCATCATCGAAATCGTATTCAGGGGTAGAGGACATTAAACACTCAGCTGTTTATTTAATCGGGCTCATCAAAGCATCGGGCAAATAGGTCACGGACGGCAGCTAACGCTGCATCGGCATCTTCGCCATCAACACTAAGACGTAAACGAGTACCTTTGCCGGCACCCATCATCAATAGTGCCATGATACTGCGTGCATCTACTAAACGCTCGCCTTTACCCAGTTTGATTTGCGAATTAAAGCCAGAGACAACCTCGACAAGCTTGGCGGCAGCACGCGCATGGAGGCCTAGACGGTTGACGATATCAATTTCAACATCATGCCTAGGCATTTTGGGCTCCAAGGTCATTTAATTCGCGATGGCGCTTTTGCAGTTCACCAAACTGAGTTTTCAGGTCCTCAGCAAGGCGTTCAACCATATATACCGAGCGATGTTGACCGCCTGTGCAGCCAATAGCGATAGTGACATAGCTCCGATCACTGAGTGATAACGAAGGAATCCAACGCTTAAGAAAGCTGCCAATATCCTGTCTTAGCTCACCTACCATGGGTTGCATACTCAAAAACTCAGCCACAGGCTGATCGAGGCCGCAGAGCGGTGCTAAGTTTGGCTCCCAATGCGGATTGGGCAGGCAGCGCACATCAAAAACCATGTCGGCATCCATCGGCACGCCGCGCTTAAAGGCAAAAGACTGCAACAAAATGGCTGTCGCTGCCTGAGCAGAACTGGCTAGGCGGATTTTAAGCTGCTCACGCAGGTCGTGTACCGAAAGCTTGCTAGTGTCGATGCGTAGCTGGGCCCGTACAGCTAGTGGTTCAAGCAAAGTCTGCTCGTAGTGAATAGCCTCATCTAACGAGCGCTCTTTTGAGCTGAGCGGATGTTTTCGGCGTGTTGAGCTGAAGCGCGACAGCAAAATGTCATCACGTGCATCGAGATAGACAATTTCGGTATGACAGCCAAAGGCAGTAAGCTTTGCCAATACCTGCTCAAAGCTTGCAAGGTCTTGGCTGCGATTGCGGGCATCAATACCGACCGCTAATAAGCTGAGCTCACCGTTTAATTTGATTGGGTTCTTGGCTACATTTGCCACTAAAGCAGGTAATAAAGCCGCTGGCAGATTATCAACACAGTAATAGCCAAGATCTTCTAACTGGTGCAGTGCAGTGGATTTTCCGGAGCCTGAGCGTCCGCTAACAATCACCAGTTTCATATTGAGCCCTAAGCCTTAAGTTATATGCAAATATTGTGATCTAAGTATCTGATGTTTAGTGATGAAATCAATATAAAAAAGCCCAGACAAACGCTGGGCTTTTTGACTACCTGCGATCAACATCAGTGTTGGTGATGCTTTTCCTTATGTCGAACAATCTGCCGATCGAGCTTATCAGACAATTTATCGATAGCTGCATAAAGGTCTTCTGACTGTGCAATAGCAAATAGTTTGGCGCCTGACGTTCGAATCACGGCCTCTGCTTTCTGCACCATTTTGTCCACACTTAAAATAACCTGCATGCTGGTGATGTGGTCAAAGTGTCGCTCGACTTTACCGAGTTTGTTGGTGGCGTAATCACGGAGGGCGTTTGTTAGTTCAACATGGTGTCCACTGATGGTCATTTGCATGAGACTCTTCCTCGCTACGTTGGTGACGATAGCGGGGGCCGGAGCTTCCAGCCATGAGCGGGACGGGCGGGCGAGGCGGCACTGAGTTAGCCATTGCCCGGACGGCCTGTTATGTCCGGAAGCAGTGGTCCCCAGTTAAAAAACTAGAAATTCGTTATCTGCTTCACTCTACATCAACATCCGATACAACTCTTTTTTGCCATGAAGTCAGGCCTAAAGCAAGCGCTTTCGATCACTGGAAGATGGGATATTGAGTGCTTCGCGATATTTCGCAATGGTGCGTCTAGCGACCTCAATTCCTTCTTTCAACAACAGGTCTGCAATTTTGTTATCACTCAATGGTTTACGAGGATCTTCTTGCGCCACTAGCTTTTTGATCATGGCACGAATGGCGGTTGATGATGCCTCGCCGCCACCGCTGGTCGCGACATGACTCGAGAAAAAATACTTTAACTCGAACAATCCGCGCGGCGTTAACATGAATTTTTGGGTGGTCACACGTGAAATGGTCGACTCATGCAGGCCAACTTCATCTGCAACTTCACGCAAAATCAGCGGTCGCATAGCCTCTGGCCCATCTTCGAGAAAGCCACGTTGGTGTTCAACAATGCAGCTGGCGACTTTCAGCAGCGTTTCATGACGGCTTTGCAGGCTTTTGATAAGCCAGCGAGCCTCTTGCAGATGGTCTTTAATAAAAACGTTATCGCTACTGCTATCAGCACGTTTTAATAGGCTGGCGTAGTGACTATTAATGCGTAGCTTGGGCGCTGCATCAGGGTTTAGCTCTACTAACCAACGACCTTTGTGTTTACGTACCACAACATCTGGAATGGTGGGGCGGTCTTGCTCGCCTGAGGCCCAGCCTGCGCCTGGGTGTGGTTTGAGCTGGCGGATGAGTGCTAAGGCTGATTCAATATCCGTGGTGCTCATCTGGGTGCTACGAGCCAGATTAGCTAAGTTTGAGTTGGCGATTTTGTCGGCGTGATGCGTCATTAAATTTAAGGCCACTGAGCGACCGGGCGTTAGTTCGGCCAAGTGTTTTAGCTGAACGAGCAAGCATTCGCATAGGTCACGCGCAGCAACACCAATCGGATCAAACTGCTGTACACGATGCAAGACAGCAATGACTTCGTCTTCTTCAACGGCCTCATCGCGCCAATTACTGATGGTATCAATAACGTCTTCTAAGCTTGAAGTGAGGTAACCACGCTCATCCAAGCTATCAATAATAGCCTCTGCAATTAAGCGATCGGTGTCAGAAAATGGAGTTAAGTTAAGTTGCCAGCGCAGATGGTCCTGCAGACTTTCAGTGGGGGCATTGCGCTCTTCAATGGGGTTGCCATCTTCGTCTGAGCGCTCGTTGCTGCCAGCTGATGCGCTGCTTTGATAAACGTCATCCCAAGCGGTATCAACAGGTAGTTCATCAGGCATGTCAGCCTGTTGATCCATGTCATGTAAGGGCGCATCTTGTTCGCGTTCGCTGGACTCAATATCGCCAGCCTCATGGCGAACTTCGCTACTACCTTCTTCTAGGTCTAATAATGGGTTGTTATCCAATGCCTGCTGCACTTCTTGCTGCAGCTCTAGTGTTGAAAGTTGCAGCAGCCGAATGGCTTGCTGCAATTGCGGAGTCATGGTCAGGCTTTGCCCCAGACTCAGCTGTAAACCGGCTTTCATCATAAGGAGAATTGCTCGCCCAAATAGACTTCACGCACCAATGGGTTCGATAAGATTTCGGATGGTGTGCCTTCGGCAATTTCAACGCCAGCGCTGACGATGTAAGCTTTTTCACAGATATCTAGGGTCTCACGCACATTATGGTCGGTAATCAGTACCCCAATGCCGCGGTTTTTTAAGTGAGTGATGATGCCTTTGATGTCATTGACAGAAATTGGGTCAACACCGGCAAAAGGCTCATCAAGCAAAATGAAGCGTGGCTCACTGGCTAATGCACGTGCAATTTCCACACGTCGACGTTCACCACCGGAAAGACTCATGCCTAAGTTTTTACGAATATGAGTAATATGAAACTCTTCAAGTAGTGAATTGAGCTTGTCTAAGCGTGCTTGCTTGGTCAGTCCTTTGCGCGTTTCTAGAATGGCTAAAATATTGTCTTCTACGCTGAGCTTGCGAAAAATAGAGGCTTCTTGCGGCAGGTAGCCAATGCCTTTGCGTGCACGGCCGTGCATGGGCAGATGCGAGATGTCGACGCCGTCTAAACTAATACGGCCGCAGTCCATGGGAACCAAACCCACAATCATATAAAAGCTGGTGGTCTTGCCGGCGCCATTAGGGCCAAGTAAGCCCACAATTTGCGCGCTCTCTACCGTTAGGCTCACATCTTTAACGACCGTTCGCCCTTTGTAGGCTTTAGCTAAATTATCAACACGTAAAGAACTCATTGTGCTTTCCCCGATGATTCACGTATGGAGGGTGGGAAAATGAGCTGCACGCGCTCGGTATCATTGCCGCTGGCTTCAATTTGTTTGCGGGTCGTTGAGTAAACAATCCGCGGTCCGGAAAAGCTTGCGCTGTCTTGACGTAAAACGGCGTTGCCAATCAATGTTACTGAGCTATCACGATTATCAAAAATGACTTCATTCGCTTCGCCTTTGACCAAGCCTTTATTTGGGTCAACTTTCTGTTGAAAGCGCGCGGGTTTACCCAAGGTGCGAGCAATGGTTAGAGCGCCTTTATCGTCGACATTTAAAATAAGACTGTCGCCGCGCACTTCCATGGTGCCTTGTTTAACGAGCACATTGCCGCGGTACACCGCTTCACCTGCGCGCTCATCAAAGCGTGCATTATTAGCCGTAATTTCCACTTGCTGAGTGCGGTCTGCTGGCAGCGCGATGGCCGTTGCAGGTAGTGTCAGGCCAAAAATCATGGCATATAAGACACTAGTTATTCGGTGCATATTTTACCTCTACAGCAGATGAAAGGGATAATGTCCCGGCTTTTAAATCAGTGTCTAGGCCGCGTCCAGAAATGCGACCTTGTTGTCCTGTGATCACGACTTGCTCATCAGTAAATAAGCGATCTTGGCTAGGGTTGGCATTAAGTCGACTGGTATTTAGTCGTAGTGAAGTGCCCAACTGAGGGTCACGATCGGCTTGTACGTTGCCAACTAAGCGAATGTCTTGTTTGGGGTCGCTGCTGGTGGCGGAGTCACTGCGAACAAACCATGCGGTTTTGCCATCACGATACAGCGTTATTCTGGGCTCATCTATTTCATAACGCTCGGGCTTTTCAAATTGACGGAGCTGTTGACCGCTAAACTCACGTAACAACTTGCCATTGTTGTCGGTTTGCCATGCATCCATATTATCGATAATGGCAACAGGGCCTGAGTGAGCCATCTCGGCCTCATCACTTGAGGTGCCTAAATCCAAACCATAATAAACTAGTCCCGCGCCAACCATGAGCGTGAGTGATAGCTGAATTAGTGGTTTTAATTGCATTAATTAATTTCCAAGTAAGGCGCTAGTGCATCTTCATAATGATCTTGCGCTTGCAGAATAAGGTCACAGACTTCTCTGACAGCACCACGTCCGCCCGCAAGCGTGGTGACATGGTCGGCACGGCCGCGTAGTTCAGTATGCGCATTACTGACGGCAATGCCTAGGCCACAGGCCAGAATGGCTGGCAAGTCTGGCCAGTCGTCTCCGACATAGGCGGCTTCATCTAAATCAATGCCTTGTTCTGCGCAGATTTCACGCAGTGCCACCAGTTTGTCTTCACGGCCTTGTAGCAAGTGTGTAATGCCTAGATTTTGTGCGCGCTTAGCAACCAATTGTGTGGTGCGGCCGGTAATAATAACCACGTCGATTCCAGCTTTTTGCAGCATTTTGATGCCGTGACCATCTTGAGTGTCGAAAGTTTTTAACTCGCTTCCGTCTTCCGCAAAATACAGGCGGCCATCAGTTAGTACACCATCGACATCTAGCGCGAGCAGTCGAATATGGCGCGCTTTTTCTTTAATGCGAGCTGAAATCATCACACTACTCCTGCGCGTAAGAAGCCATGCATGTTAACGGCACCGATAGGGCAGTGGTTGTCATCAATTACAACGACGCCATTAATGCGCGCGGCTTCCATTCGAGCTAATGCTTCGGCAGCCAAAATGCCAGCGGGAACCGTTAGACCATTAGGTGTCATTACCTGCTCAATATTAGTTGTGCGAATGTCTAAGTTTTGATCAATGGTGCGGCGCAGGTCACCATCCGTAAATAATCCAATTAGCTGTCCTTGCTCGTTAACAACGGTGGTCATGCCTAAGCCTTTACGGGTGATTTCGAGTAATGCATCACGAATGGTGGTGCCAGACTTAACAATCGGCACTTGTTCGCCTTTATGCATGATGTCATCAACGCGCAGCAGTAGGCGTCGGCCTAAGGCGCCACCAGGATGAGATAGCGCAAAATCTTCGGCAGTAAACCCACGCGCCTCTAATAGCGCAACGGCAAGCGCATCACCCAAGGCGAGTGTGGCCGTCGTTGAAGAGGTCGGTGCCAAGCCTAAAGGGCAGGCCTCGGGTGAGTTGCCAATGGTCAGTGCCACATCGGCATGGCGACCCATGCTGCAATCGGCACTGGCGGTAATGCTAATCAGTTTGGCGCGCAGACGCTTGATGACGGGAATGATGGCAAGAATTTCATGCGCTTCGCCAGAGTTAGAAATGGCAATGACGATGTCTTGGCTGGTCACCATGCCCAAATCGCCATGGCTAGCTTCACCTGGATGCATAAAAAAAGCGGGGGTGCCAGTAGAGGCCAGTGTCGCGGCAATTTTGTTGCCAATATGGCCTGACTTGCCCATGCCAGTGACGACCACACGACCGGTGCAGTTCAGCATCAGCTGGCATGCTTGGCTAAAACTTTCATCGAGCAGCGGCTTTAAGCTTATTAACGCATCAATTTCGGTTTGTACAACTCGTTGTCCGGAGTTTATGAAGGTATGTTGGCTCATAGCGCGGGTCATCGTAGATAAAAATGAGTTGTTGATTATGGCCAATGACGTAAATTGCCACCAGTCCTAGCGGTCGTATTTCCGGTCAATTAAGGACAATGCTATGCTTTGGCCACAAACAAGGAATATAGGTTTGATGACAGACTCCAACAAAATACTGGTCGATATCCGTGATTTAAGCTTTTCTCGCGACGAACGCCCAATATTTAAAAACATTAATATGCAAATTCGTCGTGGCCAAGTGACAGCTATTATGGGGCCATCCGGCTGCGGCAAAACCACCTTATTACGTTTTATTGGTGGCCAATTGCGACCAGATACTGGCCAAGTGATTGTTGATGGTCATGACGTGCCCACTTTGTCGCGTCAGCGTTTGTTCGATTTGCGTGCGAAAATGGGCATGCTGTTTCAGTCAGCTGCACTTTTCAGTGACTTGTCTGTGTTTGAAAATGTGGCCTTCCCCATTCGTGCGCACACCAAGCTGCCCGAGCACCTGATTCGAGAAATCGTGCTCTTGAAGCTGGAGTCGGTAGGGCTTCGTGGCGCCGAGCGCTTAATGCCAGCGGAGCTTTCTGGCGGCATGCAGCGGCGCGCTGCACTTGCTCGCGCTATTGCGTTGGACCCAGAGCTGATCATGTATGACGAGCCATTTGCTGGCCAAGATCCAATTGCAATGGGTGTATTGGTGCGCTTAATTCGTACATTACGTGAAGCCTTAGATTTAACCACAGTCATTGTTTCGCATGATGTCGACGAGACTATGTCGATTGCTGACTATATTTATATTTTGGGCAACTGCTCGGTCGTTGGCGAAGGCACGCCTGAACAGTTGCGTGCTTCTGACTCAGCTTTAGTTCGCCAATTCTTGGAAGGTGCAGCGGACGGCCCTGTGCGTTTCCAG
>CAMTYC010000048.1:0-4956 GCA_947085865.1 uncultured Moraxellaceae bacterium | reverse complement strand
TGATTTGTGCTGCTCATGATGGAGTGAGTTATGCGCCATAAGCCAACTCCAGTTATTTTCTGCGGCCACCCACTAATAACAAAATGCCACCAACCACCACCAAACCAAAGCCCGCCCATACCGGCACAGTGATGGTTTCTTTTTCTTTGACCGTCAGCTCCATTGGCCCCATTTTTACCGCGGTGGTGTCTTTGGTGTAACTGAAGCCGCCGTAAGCAAGTGCTAATGCGCCGACCAGAACCAACAAGAATGCGAACAAGCGTACGGATGTCATGATGCTTACCTCAGTTGTTGCGCCTGAATGACGCAACTCCATTGAAGCACAATTCAGGGCTATGCCAACTGTTAATCGACACGCTGTAAAATGACTACCCGACGACCATCCTGCCAGCGCGGACGAAAGCCAAAATGGTCACAAATAAAATCGAAGCTATGTTGGTGAAAAAAAACCACATGCGTGGGGTCTTTACTGTAATGCCATGTGGCAAAGGCCGCTTCGGTTTGCCACTGCTCCGTCATAATCGCCAAATAGCCTGAGGGCGCTAACAGGCTCAATAAACGCTTTATTTCTTGGTTCGGCCGATGAAAATGCTCAAAGCATTCGCTGGCAAAGACTATGTCGTATGGCGGCCTGGGCGTCTCGGGCGCAAAAAATGGATCGTAGTTGTCACAGTCTAGGCCATGGCGCTGTACCAGCTCCGATAGTACTGGACCCGGTCCGCACCCATAATCCAAGGCCTTCATCGAGGACTTCAAAAAGGGCAATGTTGGCGTTAATAAGCGCTGTAGAAAAGTAACGTATCCAGCACTCTCAATTGTATTTTGATGGGTGCCATAGAAGGCTTTTTCCTGCTCTGGCGATAAATGCCCCGCAGGATCCGCAAAAATAAGCTGGCAGCTTGGGCACAGCCAAAAGCTGCGCTTATCCGCACCCTTTACCGCCTTAAATGGCCCGCTAGTTAAACAAAGTGGACAGTGCAAATTATTCAGACTCCATCAGGTCATGATGGTGAGATCATGCTTGTGCAAAAAACCGTTCTCAAGCGCTTAGCGAACTATATTTACATCGCCCTTGTCAGCCTGTGCTTAAGACGCGAAACTGCCACTTCAAAAGGAATTAGGGTTTATCGCTATGACAAAACTATTAGGAATTTCCGGCAGCCTACGCCGCCAGTCTTACAACACCGCACTACTTAAAGCCGCACAAAAACTAGTGGGTGCAGATGTCGAGCTGGAGATTGTCACACTACACGGCATCCCACTTTATGATGGCGACGCTGAAGCGGCAGAGGGCGTGCCGTCAACCGTGGTTGAACTGCAAGCTCGCATCGCAGCTTGTGATGGCTTGCTACTGGTAACCCCTGAATACAACAACAGCATGCCCGGCGTTTTTAAGAATGCGCTGGACTGGGCTACACGCCCACCGGGAATTTCCGAGAAAGTTTTCCGCAATCGTCCGGTAGCCGTTATTGGCACCTCACCCGGCGGTTTTGGCACCATCTTGGCACAAAACAGTTGGTTGCCAGTGTTGCGTGCGTTGGGCACACGCCAGTGGTTTGGTGGCCGGTTGATGGTGTCTCATGCCGGCAAAGTATTTGATGAAAATGGCGAGATGGTTGATGAGGCCATGCGTGAGCAACTCAAATCCTTTATGCAAGGTTTTGTTGATTTCACCAAAACCGCTTAATGGCCTAAGCCTGGCCAGTGTATTTGCCCTGCAAACGAAACTGGCCAGGCGCAACACCCTGCCAACGCCGAAACGCGCGTGCAAAACTCGCGGTGTCAGCGTAGCCCAAATGCAGCGCAATCTCGTCGAGCTTCATTGAGGTCATGCTTAATAACTGGGTAGCCAGTTGCTGCCTGGCCTCTTCAACTAACACCCTAAAACTGGTGCCTTCGGCTTCCAACTTTCTGCGTAAATTGCGTGATGAGGTATTCAGCGCATGGGCAACATCATCCAATGATGCCAGCAGCCCTAAGCCCCCCAACAAATGCTGACGCACTTGACCCGGTAGCCCGCCAATTTTACGACTAGCCAGTAAGTGGGCACACTGATCCTCTAATAAGCGCACTAAGTGCTCATCAAAGGTAGGTAAGGAGCGAGTCACATCTTGTGCGCTCATTACCAAGGCATTGCGGCTGGCATTAAAGCGCACGGGCACACCTAATAGCGTTTCGATGCGCAGGTGATAAGACAATGTAGGTCCGACCAACTCAAGACGGTGAATGAAGCGCCCGGCCAAATTAAGCTCATGAATCAAATTAACCGCTGTGCCTAAGTCACGCTCAAGTAAAAACTGTCGAAGATGGGTAGGAATGCTGCTGGGGTCGGCGATGACCACAAACTCATCTGCCTCTGTCGTGCTCATAAACGAACAGTAAGCCGTGCTTAAGGGTAGATAACGAATGGCTCGCTCTAACGCTTCGCGCAGATTACGACTGGTGCGCAGGGCAAACCCCCAAGTCCCAAAGGTCGACACGTTGTACTGCATGCCTAGCTCAAATCCCAAGGCTGGAATATCCGGCAGCGCCAACATCAAGTTCTCAACCAAACGCATTTCTTGTGTCGGCGTAATCAAGGCATCCGAATCCTGCAGCATGGTAGGCGTAATGCCGGTGCCTGTTAAACAGTCATCCGCGCTCACACCATGTGCCGCCGCATAATTCAGCATGACCTGACTAATGGTGAGACTGTGCATCACAGGCTCAGTGGCCATGTATCCCCCTAGTTATTAGCTCCCTGCGCAAATGTCGGAGAAAGTGGCCGAAAATGCAAGGAAGAAGGCCGCCGCTGCACTCTTGCGCTCGCCACACTTGGCCTAAGCTCAATGACATAAGCCAACTGCGGAGATAAAGATGATGGAACAAGAACTAGCAGCGCTGAACAAGCAGGCCATCGCTGTGGCCAAAAAACATATGGGGCAGGTTGCCTGGGGCACCGTTGCACTATCAGCCGTTGTGCTCAGCGCCTATGTCGCCAGTTTCTGGCTAACGGCAACAGCTGTTATGCCACTGTGGTTAGGGTTTCTGATGATTGCCGCCTTGGGTTATATGTCTTACACCCCGGTGCATGAGGCCGCCCACGGCAATATCAATGGCGATCGCACAGACCTAAAGTGGCTCAATGACCTCTGCGGTTATTTGTGTGCGCAACTGGTGATGATTCCCTATTCCACCCATAAAGTAGAACACTTCACCCACCACCGTTTCACTAATCAGGCCGACAAAGACCCGGACTTTATTATCAGCGGCATGGGCAACGGCATATGGAACGCGATCAAATCTATAACGCTGTTTTTGTGGACACAAATCACCTTCTTATTCCGCGACCACTGGGCTAGAGCGCCGCTAAACGAAAAGCTGATTTACAGTGCTGAGGTGGGTATTGCGGTGAGCTGGCGTATTGTCTTGCTGGCACTACTGCCCGCTGCAATTGGTATCACACTGGTGATTGGTGCCTACCTTGTCGCTGTGGTCTTTACCTCGTACTGGTTTGCCTACCGCCCACATCACCCGTATCAAGAAAGTGCGCGTTATCGCAACACCAACAGCTTGATTATGCCACGCTGGATGAAGCCACTGGAGTGGTTCTGGTTAGGCCAGAATCTGCACTCCATTCATCACGCGTTTCCACGGGTGCCGTTCTACCGCTACCACGCAGTGTTTCGCGAAATTGAGCCGATCTTACGTGCACATAGTGCACCCGTGATCGGCATTTTTGATCGCGAACCGATTGAACACGCGCATTGAGTTAAAGCGCGCGAGCCAATGGCGGGTTCACTCGCACCGCAAACGGCATAGTGATTTCGTACACCACACCACCCGCGCCAAAAGGCGCGGTTTGGCCATTGCGCAGCGCACGCTGGTTAGCGACATAAATTCGGCGACCATCTGGTGAAAAGGCTGGGCCAGTGACTTCAGTTTGCGCTGGATCACCAGGCAAGCGCAGCAACGGAATAGTCATGCCGTCCGGCAACAACACCATGGCGCGCATATCACCACCGTCTTCTACCACCACCATTTCACCATCTAAGGTCATGCAAATATTATCAACACCAAACATCTCGGGTTCATTTGGATCCACCGGCGAGCCCACAGGACCATCCACTGGGTCGTAAATGCTTTCAACGGTGTTGCCAACGGTATCAATCACCCAAATATTGTCGTCACTCTTGGTAGAGAAATAGACAAAACCATTTAAAAACCACACGCCTTCATTGCCGGCAAAAATAGTGGCTTCTTGTAAATACACTTGGTTTTGTGGACGGCCATCATCAATGGCATCAATCCAACGAATTTTTGCGGGCCCTTGGCGTGCTGCCTCAATACCACCTTCAACCACTAATACCTGTAGCACACCTTTGCTATAGTCCGGCTTACGCCCTACTGGCCAGTCTTGCACAGAAAATTTGGTGCGATAAAAACGCTCTTTACCACCCAAATCTTCAGTGTGATAAATCGCTCGATCAGCTACATCGACTGCCACCATTTCATGCGCTTTTCGGCCGAATCGATCTAAGCGAATGGGGTCACCACCATTGCGCAGTGGGCTGCACTCAAACATATAACCATCAGCAATTTCCTCACCATTAATCCATGTGCCCCATGGTGTAACACCGCCGGAGCAGTTAGTGGTGGTGTTGCGCTGCACTGGGTAGGCATCGACTAAGTTGCCATCGCGATCAAAGCGCAGGGCACTGACACCCCCTTGAAAAGGAATAACTAAAGGAATACTCAAAGGCAGCAAGCCAGTAATTGGACGTAACAACGAGCCAACAACTTCTAATGAATCACGACTGACTAATGCAGACAGCGCAGAAAGTTCTGATGGAATTTGTCCAAATGCAGTGGTGGCATCACGAGCCTCGGAGTTAGACACATAAATCCAACCGCCATCATCGGTGGCAAAAACACCACCACCATCAGGATCCGAATGCCACTTAAAGCCTGAGTTTG
>CAMTYC010000047.1:0-8216 GCA_947085865.1 uncultured Moraxellaceae bacterium | reverse complement strand
CGCTTTGGTGTCATGCGCTCACGTGAATTCATCATGAAAGACGCCTACTCTTTTCATGCTAACCACGAATCGCTGCAAGAAACCTATGACCTGATGCATGCCACCTACTGCCGTATTTTCCAACGCCTAGGGCTGAACTTCCGCCCCGTGCAGGCCGATACCGGCTCTATTGGTGGCACTGGCTCGCATGAGTTTCATGTTTTAGCCGACAGCGGCGAAGACGACATCGCGTTTTCTGACAGCAGCGACTACGCCGCCAATATTGAAATGGCCGAAGCCTTAGCCCCTGCAAACACACGCGCGGCCGCCGGGGCGACCATGGCTAAAGTGTCTACCCCAAGCCAAACCGCCTGTGCTGATGTCGCGGCATTATTAGGTATTAACTTAAACCAAACCGTTAAAGCCATTGCAGTGATGGCGCCAGTACCCAATGACGACCCCAAAGCCGCGCCAGTGTTGCGCTTCTTCTTGTTGCTGCTGCGTGGTGATCACGACTTAAACGAAATCAAAGCCAGCAAACTAGCCGGCTTGGCCGGCTTTCGCTTTGCCACTGAAACAGAAATTGTTGATGCCCTTGGTTGCCCTCCCGGCTTTATTGGTCCGATCGGCGTAAATACTTCAGTGACCGTGATTGCAGACCGCAGCGTCGCAGTCATGAGCGACTTTGTCTGTGGTGCCAATGAAGTGGGCTTCCACCTAAGCGGTGTAAACTTTGGCCGCGACCTGCCAGAACCTAGCCTAGTGGCGGACATTCGCAATGTCGTCAACGGCGACCCATCACCCTGTGGCAGCGGCACACTGCAAATCAAACGCGGCATTGAAGTCGGTCATATTTTCCAGCTAGGCCAAAAGTATTCCGAAGCCTTAGGCTGCAAGGTATTAGACGAAACGGGCAAACCGTTAGTGGTCACCATGGGCTGTTATGGCATTGGTGTTACCCGTGTTATTGCCTCGGCCATTGAGCAAAATCACGACGAACGCGGCATTATTTGGCCCGACGCCATTGCTCCCTTCCAAATCGCCTTAGTGCCGATGAACTGGCCCAAATCGGAACGCATTAAAGCCGCCAGCACTGAGCTCTACGAACAGCTTACTCGCGCCGGTTATGACGTGTTGTTTGATGACCGTAACGAACGCCCGGGCGTGAAGTTTTCCGATATCGAGCTACTGGGTATTCCGCACCGTTTGGTTGTGGGTGAAAAAGGCTTAGATGCAGGCACCATCGAATACAAAGGCCGTCGTGACGACGAGTCGATGAATTTACCCATGAATGAACTAATCGACTTCTTGGGAAGGTCTGTAGTTCGTTAAAACAAAGCCGGTGATTCCGACAGCTTTAGCTGTCGGAATCAGGGCTAGGCGATTAGCTCAGCGGCAGCGTACTTCGCTTCAATGGATTTAAAGCGCCAATCCAGTCAACCTATCTAACGCTTAAACAGCAGTCGCTTCAACCTGATGGTCCAAGTGGGCAACTAGCTCATTAGGCAGATTTAATTTGTGTGCTAGGGCCTGCAAATAAGCTCGCTCTGCTGGGTGATCAACATCAATGGCAATTCGTGACACCAAATAAAGCTCAGTTGCCTGCTCAATACCACTGGCAGCAGCAGCAATTGCGTTTATATCAACCGGCTGCGTCAACACATCAAATACAAATGCCTTACTCTCGGCATCGAGCCCCATTTTTTCAACCTGTATAAACAACGTTTTTTGCTCTTGCGCATCGATGTGACCATCGGCCTTAGCCGCAGCGATCATGGCTCGAATCATGACCAGCTGAAAGGGTTGGCCATTTGATGCTGGTGCGGCATCCGGCAGAAATTTCCGATCCATCTGCCCAATATCCGCAGTTGTGGCAACAGGAGCGCTAGCCGCTGCTTTTCCTTGCTGCCAATTCTGATAGGCTTTAAATGCCATCGCACCAGCAGCCGCTGCGCCACCATAACCAACAGCTCCACCTGCCATCTTTCTCATCTTTTTGTTGCCCAGCACTAAGCCAAGAATACCGCCGGCGATAGCGCCACCACCAAACCCGCCCATGCCCATGCCGTCGATTTGCTGTTTCACAGATCCTCCTGCCTGACGAATGGAGTTGCCTGCATTAGGGCCCATAAATTGCTCAAATAAACTATTTGGATTTATCATGAATTTGCCTGTCCTGTGTTGACCTAATTAAGAGATACCATTTTAAAAGTTAACCATTGACTCGGCGTTTCTCATTGACCTTGCCCAAGAGCAAACCCTTTTTCGCCGTCAAACATATATAAATTCTCAGTTTTAATGACATCAATGCCGCTATCCATTAGTTGACTTAAGAGCTGCAGAATATCTTTCGGCGCGACAAGATTTTTCTCATCAGTCGCCGAATAACGACAACGCCAATGATCTGTACAAGAAGTCTCAGGAAAGCCCTGAGGCCAAACTTTTACGCCACGATTTGTAATCATCTGTAGCGTTAATCCCCCCGATGCTGACGCGGTCAGACTGCTGGCCAGCGTGTCAGGGTTATCGTTGCGTTCATGTACAAAAATATCGACTCCAACGAGCGTTTTCAGCGCGGGAGGTCGTCTTTGATAGGAGGTTTTACTGACCTGATTTGCTGCTGTGTTCTGATACCTCACCGGCTTGAAAACCTTAGGCTCCGTCCCTAACCGGGCAATAACAGCATCGGCAAACTCTACTGTATTAACTAAATAACGAGTTTGCGTGCTGTGTAAGTCACTGGTGTGAATACCGTCCTCAAGTGTGGTCAGCCACGCATTATGAATACGCTCTGCGATATCTGCCTGACGAATATGATTGAGCATCATCACCGCGCCTAATAGCATGCCACTGGGGTTGGCAATGCCCTGCCCAGCAATATCAGGAGCGCTACCATGAATCGCTTCAAACATTGCGACATGGTCGCCTATATTGGCACTACCAGCCAAACCAACACTGCCAGTCATCTCCGCAGCAATATCACTGATGATGTCGCCATAAAGGTTTGATGTGACAATGACATCAAACTGCTCGGGCCGAGTGGCTAACCTCGCACTACCAATATCAATGATGTACCTTTCTTGTTTAATTTCAGGAAACTCCTCACCTACCTCCTGGAACACCTTATAGAAAAGACCATCTGTCATTTTCATGATGTTGTCTTTGATCATGCAGGTCACTTTTTTTCGACCCTGATTACGCGCGTACTCGAATGCATAACGAATGATTTTTTCACAGCCAGGTCGTGTGATCAGTTTAAGGCACTGGTAAACCTCATCCGTTTGCCTGTGCTCAATACCCGCGTATAGATCTTCCTCGTTTTCCCGAATAATCACTAAATCCATATTGTGATGCAGTGTTTCCACAAAGGGGGCATAACTGGTGCATGGCCGCACATTCGCATAAAGCCCCAAGGTTTTTCGAATGGTGACATT
Source organism: uncultured Moraxellaceae bacterium (assembly GCA_947085865.1). Lineage (GTDB taxonomy): Bacteria > Pseudomonadota > Gammaproteobacteria > Pseudomonadales > Moraxellaceae > Perlucidibaca. The sequence goes on along the minus strand of CAMTYC010000047.1, from coordinate 4,803 downwards.
TAGACTCTTATAACCACCTCCCGACGGAGTAATGATAGGGCCTTTAAGAAACACTTTAGTCCGCCTCAAAGACTCCCACGCCGCAGGGGTAATCCCCGAGCTCTGCCCAGAAAGATAAACACGCTCGCCAATTTCAATAAATTCTGGGGCAATAGAGGCTCCAGCTGCCGCTAGAATTTTTAACGTCGCTTGGGTTATTTCAGGACCAATTCCATCGCCTAAAGCTACTGTGACAGGGACTTTGGTCGGATGAGTGGATTGCATAGTGCCTATTCTTTCTTGATGAGTGTGTCGTGCAATCTATGACAAGAAATCTATAAATAAAAATACTTATTTTTCATTAAACCCATAGCTTAAAAGCTATAATAAAAACACATCTCGTGAGTTGGTAATGACTGCTATGCCTGCAACTACTCTTGCCCGATTTCAACGTATTACCCCGCAGCAGTTACGAGCCTTTGAAGCCACTGCACGGCTGCTGTCTGTCACGCAAGCGGCAAAAACGTTGTTTGTAAGCCAACCAACAGTGTCCGTTCAGCTACGTGAACTGTCCGACACACTCGGCGAGCGATTGTTCGAAACTACGGGACGTAAAATTCGCCTAACACAAGCAGGCGAAGCACTTTATCGAACGGTCCATGAGCTGGCCGGTTGTTGGCAACGATTGGAGTCGAACTTGGCAGAGATTAACGGTCTTGTAAGTGGTCGCCTTAGGATCGCCGCTGTAACCACTGCTGAATACTTTGTTCCTGACTTGCTGGGACCGTTTGCAACAGCACATCAAGGCGTAGAAATTCAGCTGGCCATTGAAAATCGCGATCGTATTGTCGGGCGGTTGTCTCAAGGCCTAGACGACTTAACTGTCATGATGATGCCTCCCGATAATTTGGCACTTGAGCGCCAAGCCTTTCAAAGGAACCCATTGGTAATCATTGCACCTGTTGGTCACCCGAAAGAAAAACGCGCCATCACACTTCACGATTTAGTCGGTGAACGCTGGTTAATGCGCGAACCGGGCAGCGGCACTCGCATGGCAGCTGAGCAGTATTTTCATGATGCTGGCTTTAAAGCCAACGTTGTCATGAGCTTAGGAAGCAATGAAGCGATCAAGCATGCCGTTGCAGCAGGCTTAGGCATTGGCATCATTTCTGATGTCGCTATCCACCCTCCTTTGGCCAGCCCAGGCATCGAGGTAATAACAACCGCAGGATTAACCGTACTACAAGTTGATGGATTTCCTTTGATTCGTCATTGGTCTGTGGTGTGGCGTAAAGACTATCCGCTCTCAGCGGCAGCGCGCTCATTCATTGAATACCTTAAACAAGCAGCGGTTACTGACTAAGGTGCTTAAGCTTTTAGATTCATTGAAAATCGGCCGGTAATTCCGGTAGCATTAATGCTGTCGGAATCACTTCCGGGCGATTAGCTCAGCGGGAGAGCACTACCTTCACACGGTAGGGGTCACTGGTTCGATCCCAGTATCGCCCACCACCAAAAATATCGTTATAAACTGTTGAAAATCAATATATTACTTTAAACACTCTAAATTGTTATTCATAACCTGCTTGAGTAAATACTAACCATAACTGTCCCATCACTGTCCCAAATTTGTCCCAAAATTCCGCATTGTATTGAGTTACTTAAAGTGACTTGAAAAAGAAACTAGCAATTTATTACCGTGAATGAAGAGTGAACGTAATGTTGTCTTGCAGCACTTGCGCTATAAAACCTCCATCGTCCTTTGCAGCTGGCAACTGCCCCAGAGCTCTTTCATTGAAGAGTTTTCAAAAGTTATCAAAACCCCGAATACTTGTTCGAAGACCATGAGGGCAACCAACAAAGTTTGAACAGTTGGCTAGCCAACGCTGGGCTATAACGCAGAGTGCGAATAGAAATTCGAAAGCATCTAATGAAGCAGGTTAAGTCAATGATGTCAAACTAAAGCCAGACAAACCTATAGCTGTCTGGCTTTATTGTTTTAGATTATTAAAAGTTAGCTCACGCAGCGGTGAGTGGTTACCTTATCGAACAGTAATAACATCGCGATGCATAGGTGCTAACAAGGCTAGAATATCTGTCTGTAATCCGAACGGCACCCCCGCAGCGTTTAAGCTGTCCACTAGCACCTCAACCAGCGCATTAAAATGTGCCTTAGTAATCGTCATGCCGGCATGAGCGGCTTTCATATCAAGACCTGGATACTTACAGGGCCCGCCTGTGGCTTCACACACCTGCTCTGTAAGCAGCGCTGACAGTCGAGCGCGATTGGTGTCTTTGAACTGATCGCCAATACGAGGATCCATCGTGAGACGCAGCACAAAATCATCCATCACCGTACGAATACTTTCCTTTCCACCCAGCTGTTCGTAAAGAGTTGGAGTGGTATTAGCTTGAGCTTGAATAGGCGTGATTCCTATACTTGCTGCAATACATAATGCTGTTAGTAATTTTTTCATTGTAATTCCCCAGATTAAAAAGCGAGCTGTGCGCTTAAGTAAAAACCGGTTTGATCGCGTCCATTAGTTGTGGCGGGCACAATTCGACCTAAATCAACGTAAGCGGCAGTCAGTGAGAGATTTTTGCTCGGCGCCCATACCACGAAAATATCTTTCCAATCATCTGCAGCTAAGCCATTGCCGTTAGGGGTATCAAGTTTTAGGTTGTTTGGCATAAATCGGTACTCAGCACCAATGGCCAGATTATCGCGAAGCATTTTAGCAACGGAGAATTCTGGCATGAGCTCATAACTGGTGTTGTTATTACCTCCAAAACCTAATAAGCCGTTCTGGTTAGCCTTGGTAGCACGCAGTGTGCCGTTCACTAACACACCTTGCTTTAAAAACAACTTGGTGGCGGCAACATAAAAGTCGGTGCCACTTGTGCTTGCATTAAGGCCGCGAAGTATTGGCGCAAGATCACCGGCATCGAGACGCTTGTGCTGAACACCAACAGAAACGGCTGGCATGAGTCGATCAGCATCTAAAATCGCATCGCCAAATAAACGAACTTTGGCACCAATAATAGTCTGTTCCAGATCAACACCTTGAGGCCCCACTAATGCGCGACCGGTAATACCGGTATCAAAAGACTGTTGTCCCAGAGACAATTCGACACGCTCGTTCCAACCCAGCATGACACTTTTGGTTTCTAGTCGATAATCGTTCATTCGACCATAGGAGAGATTTGCAGCAACCCCTATTTCATTTTCAGTTGCCTGCGTACCAATCATTGCCCAAGGTGTTAAACCGCCACCGCCGGCACCCTCAATCGTACTAATACCTCCCGTTAATACGAGTTTACCTGTGCTAGCTAACGCCGGTGAGACGTTAAGACTCGCGAGTGCTAACAGACTAGCAGCTAGGGACTTAAGCGATTGTTGAGCTTTCATAATTCACCTGATTTTCGACGTTGAGAATGTTTAATTTCATTCACATTGAAATCTAGGTGGTCAGCATTTAAGTCTGTCGAGTTACAGAGAGTCTCATCTGTTATCTAGCGGATAAGCGTACCGTTAACACTACACGGCATTAAGAACTTGCTTAGAAGTTGGTACGACCTAAAAGAACAAATGGCAAGCGCCATTACGCTCAAGACGTTGAGGACGATACTGCCAGTGTTCCACAATACTGTCCTCACACAGTACATGTGAAGGTTGTCCCACTGCTGAGACTTCGCCATGACGTAGCAGTACGCAGCGATCGCTATAATGCAAAACTTGGTTTAAATCATGCAATATTGCTAATACTGCATAACCTTGCCCTGCACAAAGTTCTCGCACCAAGCTCAGGATATGGTGCTGCTGCCCAATATCTTGTGCGGAAGTAGGCTCATCGAGCAATAATAATGGTGCACGCTCTGCTTGACTCAGCTGCAACAGAACACGAGCTAGCTGAACACGCTGGCGCTCACCACCCGACAACGAAGGATATGATTGCGTTTTTAAATGCGAGCAATGTGTCAAATCCATTAGTTTTGCTACTCGAGATTTCGCATCAGCCTTATTAAGGCTTAACGGCGTCAGGCCCATTTCAACGACTTCTTGAACCGTAAAAGGAAAGCTTAATTGACTAACTTGTGGCAAAACCGCCATGTGCCGAGCACGCTCTAATGCAGGCCAGAGATTGAGTGATCGTTCATAAAACCGAATATCACCGGTATAGGCTTGCTCACCATTGATCACGTTAAATAACGTCGTTTTACCAGCACCATTAGGGCCAACAACAGCAGTCAACTGCCCTGCCTGAATTTCAAGTGTTTCGATTTGAAGCCGTACATTGAGACCAGTACGACATAAAACATTTTTCAGGTTAAGCATTTATGTGCCCCAATGCTTGCGTTGTTGCATCAACAGAATCAAAAAGAAAGGCGCACCCAAAAGTGCAGTAACTAAGCCCACAGGCAACTCCGCTGGCTGCACAATAATACGAGCGACCAAGTCTGCAAAAACCATTAGCACCGCACCTGTCAGCGCTGAAAGTGGAAGTAATGAGCGATGATTTGGTCCGGTTGTCAGCCGAACAAGGTGTGGTACCACTAAGCCAACAAAACCAATGACCCCAGTAAAAGCAACCGAAATACCTACCCCAACGGCTGTCAGAACAATTAAGCGAAACTTAATGCGCTCAACCTCAATGCCCAAATGACGAGCCTCTGACTCACCAAGCAGTAAGGCATTAAGAGCGGCTGCATGGCGCTGGAAAGCAAGCATCAACATGACTAATGTCAAGCAGCAGATCCACAAACTTGTCGATGATGTAGAGCTACGTGAGCCCATTTGCCACAAACTTAAATCACGTAATTTTT
>CAMTYC010000046.1:0-10422 GCA_947085865.1 uncultured Moraxellaceae bacterium | reverse complement strand
CTGCGCCTCACTTTGCGCCCAGTCTCTGGCCTGTGGCGCAATAAGCTCCAACCGACTATCAGCGCGATACTCGCTGTGCCGAACCGCAAAGGTACCTGCATCCACATTAAAAAATAACCAGCCTTGATTGGTGTGTAAAACACCTTTGATGCGGTTAATTTGCTGTGCTTGCCATGCCAGTAACAAACTCATGACTTGGTCATGCTCAAACTGCCATTCAGCGGGGAAGACCCAACCGCCGACTTCATGCGCCAACGCCTGCTGGTGATAGTGATATGGAGGATTTATAACTGGCTGCGGCTCTGCCGTTGCGGGCTGACGATGCAATAATGAGCGTCGCTGTGGTGCTGGCTGTTGTACCGGCACCTGCAAACACGCCAGATCAATATCCACTAAATCACCATTAGTCTGGCCAACACTAAAAAATGGCTTAACGGGTTGCTGCGCTTCTGCAAAGGCTCGTGCGCGCTGCTGCTCTTCTGCACTTAGCACATCATTTTTAGTCAGTATCAGGGCGTCAGCAATGGCCACTTGTGCCAAAAACGTTTCATGGCTGCGGATTTTTTCATCAGCCAATTGACGACCATCGACCGCACATAAGCTCGCTGCCATTTGAAAGTAGTGTTGCCAATGCGGTGCCGTTAAGGTCTCACGAATCTGCACTGGATGCCCTAAGCCAGACGGCTCTATTAACAGCCGCGTAATGCCTGGCTCTGAACTAATTTGGCCTAAAGCAATTTGCATGGGCAGATTTTGCGCGCAACACATGCAACCACCAGGCACCGCTTTCACCAACACCTCAGTGCCCGTCCAAGCCGCCTGGTCAATACCGATCCGACCAAACTCATTAACCAGAACAGCCCAGCGCTCACCTGCTGGGCGCTTGGCGATTAACGCTGTAATTAAACTTGTTTTACCGGCACCCAGAAAGCCTGTGATGAGGTGTACAGCAATTGTCATGCCCACATTTCTCCCAAATTACAACTAAAGCGCTGTGCTGACTTTCCAAACACCGCCTACGGTGGCTAGACTGTAAGCTAGAGTTTACGGGTTCGAGGCGCACTCAACATGAATATCTCAGCATGAATATTTTAATCACCGGTGGTACTGGCTTTATTGGTAGCCAGCTGATTGCCCAACTATTGGCCGACGAAGCCAACCTACCTGCTCAGATTACAGTGCTCACTCGTCACCCCGATAAAGCTCGCAACAAACTGGGTCAGCTTGATGGTGCCTCACACATCAATTACATACAGCGTTTAGACGAGCTTGCACGCGACACGGTCTTTCACGCAGTGATTAATCTGGCCGGTGAAGGCATTGCCGATAAGCCTTGGACCCCACAGCGCAAACGCGAATTAGCAGCCAGCCGCATTGCCTTGACCGAAGATTTGGTGGACTGGATACGTCGCGCCAAACACAAACCTGCGGTTTTAGTTTCTGGCTCAGCCATCGGCTGGTATGGCAACCAGCAAGATCAAATTCTTGATGAAAACGCGGCTGCTCACAACGAATACGTGCATCAGCTGTGTCATTTATGGGAACAAGCCGCACTCAATGCCGAACAATACGGCCTGAGAGTTTGCCTTATACGAACAGGCGTTGTGGTTGGACCCAATGGTGGCTTTTTACGCCGCCTATTACCGGTTTTTGGTTTAGGGCTAGGTGGCCAGCTCGGGCATGGCCAACAATACTTATCGTGGGTTGCGCTGGCAGATGTTGTTGCCGTTATTCAACGTCTGCTGAGCGACAACACCTTAAGTGGTGTATTTAATGTTACCGGCCCGCGTCCAGTCACCAACCAAGAGTTCACCACTACTTTAGCGGGCTTGTTACGGCGACCTGCATTTTTCCGAGTGCCGGCGACTGTTCTCAAACTTGCCATGGGCGAGATGTCGACATTACTGCTTGATGGCCAGCGTGTGGTGCCAAGTCGTCTGCTACAAGAACGTTACCACTTTCAGCACCCCACCCTAGAATCCGCCTTACGAGCAGCGCTTAAGCCTCGCCGCAAGCATTAACCCCAGCTGGGGAAGGGGTCATCAAATGCCAACCATGCATCAGGCTCTAACGCCAGCTCAGCATCTGTTAACAGGCACGCATCCAACTGCGCTTTTGCAATGACACTATCCATAGCCTGCCCAATATAGACAATCTGCTGACGACAATCGCCTACGTCCTGATCCCAGTTTGACAGAATATATTCACGATCTTCCTCACTTTCTGGCCAACGATCAGGCTCCACTGCGGCCCACCAAAATCCGGCAGGACCATGGCGCATAATGCCACCTGATTGAGAATAATTACCGGCCATTTTTGGCCTAGAAGCCAACCAGAAAAAACCTTTACTGCGCAGCAGGCGACCGCCACCTGGCCAAGGCTGTTGTAAGAATTGCCAGAAACGCTGCGGATGAAATGGACGACGGGCATCGTATACAAAAGAGCTAATGCCATACTCTTCCGTTTCCGGCACATGCTCGCCACGAATTTCAGCCAGCCAGCCTGGTGCAGCACTAGCACGATCGAAGTCAAACAAGCCGGTATTGAGCACTTGTGTTAAATCGATATTGCCTTGGCTCATCGGTAGAATTTTTGCGTGTCGATTCAGACTACGCAGCACTGCCATCAAGGCCTTAACATCATCGTCTTCGACTAAATCGGTTTTGCTTACCAGCAACACATCCGCAAACTCTACTTGCTCAATCAGTAGGTCGGCGACGGTGCGCTCATCGTCCTCACCCAACGACTCGCCAGTCTCTTGAAGCGAACGTGCAGCCAAATATTCTTCGGGGAAGTTAACGGCATCTACCACCGTCACCAAGGTATCTAAACGTGCGATATCGGATAAAGAAACCCCGCTTTCATCGCGAAAAGTAAATGTTTCTGCAACGGGTAATGGCTCAGAAATTCCCGTTGATTCAATCACCAAATAATCAAATGCTTGCTCACGCGCTAAGTTTGCCACTTCTTCTAACAAGTCTTCACGCAAGGTGCAGCAGATACAGCCATTGGACATTTCAACTAACTTTTCTTCACCACGACGCAAGTTCACTTGCTGATTCACTAAGTCAGCATCAATATTGACTTCACTTAAGTCGTTAACAATAACCGCCACCCGCAGCCCTTCACGGTTATTCAAAATATGATTTAGTAGTGTGGTTTTTCCGGCGCCCAAAAAACCCGACAGCACGGTTACTGGTAAACGTGCGTCCTGTGCTAGAACTGACATAAACAACCTCAAACACCAATTAATGCAACATTATAACATATGTGGCCAAGGTTGTTAGTCAACGATATCTGACTAAATCACGTCTACATCAGCGATTACCTTCATCCAACTGGGATGCGCCTGTGCTTAAGCCATTTGTTTCAACGTGTTTATGGGTCACTGCTTTTTTGTGGTCAACGCACAGCTATGCCAATACCCCCAGTGACTGCCCCGACATTCAGACGCAGGAACAACTGACACTGGCACAAGTCATAAACCGCGTGCTGTGTGCTAACACCGACACCCGTGCCGCCTGGCAAAGGGTACAAACACAACAGGCGCAAGTGGGCGTAGCACAGTCGGCCTACTACCCAAACGTTAATGTCAGTGCCGGCTTGGCGCTCAGTGGTGAGCAAATTGGACAGGGCGACAACACTCGCCAATACAGTATTAGCAGTAACTGGTTGTTATGGGACTTTGGTGGGCGCCGAGCAGGCTTAGAGCAAGCTAAACTCACCTTGTCTGCACTACAACAAAGTGCAGACTTACGGAGCCAAGAGCGTGCCATTGCAGCTGTACAAGCATTTTTTCAGCAACTGGCAAGCCAAGATAATTTAACGGCAGCAAAAGCCAGTCTTCAGGCTGCAGAAGAAACTGCAAAAGCCGCTCAGCGTCGTTTTAGTCTTGGATCTGCCACTAAAGAAGATGTATTACAGGCACAAACTGCATCGGCTCAGGCCTTATTGTTGGTCATTCAACGCCAAGGTGAATTAGCCAGCGTGCAGGGCCAGCTCGCCACGCTGACCGCCTACCCCGCCAGCAGCGCGTTAACGCTGCAGCCGTATGCACAAGAGCAAGTGCAAAATGAGCTGCCAAATATCGATGCACTGACTCAATTTGCCATCAACACGCGCCCAGATCGCTTAGCTCAACAAGCACGCCTTGCAGCTAACGAATCAGAATTAGATCGGCTAGCGTCACAGTCATTGCCAAGTATTAGTGTTAATGCCATTCAGGGTAGCCGCTTAGATGATTTCGGCCAACGCGACAGCGGGCAAATAGCCTTAACCGCCAGCATGCCTTTGTTTACTGGCTTTAGCCTGACCAACCAACGTCGTGCGGTGCGTTCACAGATTGATGAGCAAGGCATTGAGCTGGACCGCATCGAACAACAAATCCAGCTAGATGTGTGGCTGACATGGCAACGACTCAATATCGCCATCACGCGCATTCAAGCAACTCAAGCGCTATTACAAGCCGCCACAGAGTCAAACCGTGCCGCACGTGCACGTTATGATGCCGGCTTAGGTAATTTACTTAATGTGCTTAATGCCCAAAGCAATCTTGCCGATGCCATGCAGCAACAAGCTCAGTCCACTTACGATTTAGCCGCAGCGCGTTTGCAACTAGCCCAAGTCAGTGGCCTTTTAGTGCGTGATGAATACCCACTGCTACCCAGTTTTGTTATTAAGGAAACACAGCCATGAGCGCCACAATTCGTCTTGCGCTAGCGTTAGTGCTGTTTGCAGGCCTAAGTGCATGTGGCAGCAACAATACCAGCAATCAGTATCGCACCGAGACTCTTTCACGCGGTGATATTGCTGAAACGGTTTCAGCCAATGGTCAGCTTAGCCCTGTCACGCTGGTGTCTGTTGGCACACAAGTTTCTGGCATCGTGCAAAGTTATAGTGCCGACTTTAATGAACCTGTCACTGCTGGCCAAGTACTAATGCGACTTGATGATTCACTCATTCGTGCTCAGCTGACCCAGTCGCGAGCCAACTTAACTAGCGCACAAGCTAGCCTTCGGTTAGCTCAAAATAACTGGAATCGCATACAGCCTTTGGTACAAGAAGGTTTTGCCTCTGGCCAAGAACAAGATCAAGCACAACAAGCATTAGCTGAGGCGCGTGCCCGCTTAAACCAAGCCCAAGCCCAAGTAGAGCGTGACGAGGTAAACCTAAGTTTTACCGTTATTCGCTCGCCGGTAGCCGGTGTCGTGGTTTCGCGCGCAGTCGATGTTGGGCAAACCGTGGCGGCCAGCTTTCAAACGCCAGAGCTTTATCAAATCGCCCAAGACCTTCGGCAAATGGTCATTAATGCCTACTTCACAGAATCAGATATTGGTCGCATCAAAGTAGGGCAAAAAGCCAGCTTTAGAGTTGATGCTTATGCTGATCGCAGTTTTAAAGGCGAGGTGAAGCAGGTCCGACTAAACCCACGGAATGAACAAAACGTGGTGACATATGATGTTGTTATCAGTGTCGACAATCCTGATGAAATTTTGCTGCCGGGGATGACTGCCAGCGTCAGCATCATCACCCAAGAACGTCCCAACGTCTTACGAGTACCAACGGCCGCACTTCGCTTTCGTCCACCCGCGGACGCCAATATCAGTTCACCGCGTGACGCCCGCGGCAATGTGTTATGGCTACTTGAAAATGGCCAGTTAAAAGCACTGCCAGTGCAGTTAGGTATTACTGATCGACGTTATAGCGAAGTCATCAGTGACGACTTAGACGAGACTACTGCTGTGGTCATTGAGCGTGTACAAAATGCCAAGACCCAGTCTGGTAGCGGCATGCGCTTTAGGATGTCACCATAATGACTAACAATGGTAGCAGTGTCATTCAGCTAGAAAATTTGTGTAAGGACTATCCTGGTGCAGACGGCCCTACTGCCATTTTGAAAAACATCAACCTCAGCATTCAGCCTGGTGAGTTTGTAGCCATCATGGGGCCATCTGGCTCGGGTAAATCGACCTTAATGAATGTGCTGGGCTGCCTTGATAGCGCCAGCTCTGGTCAATACTTACTCAGCGACCAAAACATCAATTCGATGAATGTGGCCGGCCTTGCCCAATTACGTAATCGTTTTATTGGTTTTGTATTTCAGGGCTTTAATTTATTACCCCGCAGCAGCTTGTTAGATAATGTTGCTATTCCGCTAATTTATGCCGGCGTGCCACTTGCACAGCGCAGAGCACGTGCACAGCTCATGCTCAATAAAGTTGGCTTAGGCTCACGAGCTTATGCACTGCCCAGCCAAATATCGGGTGGCCAACAGCAGCGAGTAGCGATTGCCCGCGCTCTGATCAACGAGCCAGCACTCATCCTAGCCGATGAACCCACCGGCAACTTGGACAGCAGCACTAGCGCCGAGATCATGCATTTATTCAGCGAACTAAATCGCAAAGATGGTATCACCTTAGTACTGGTCACCCATGAAGCCGATATTGCCGCTTATGCACATCGCTTAATCCGTCTTGTTGATGGCCACAAAGTACATGATGGCGATGTTGAAACGGGCTTAGCGCAAGCCATGCACATACCCACAACTGGAGGTACTGACTAATGTGGTGGGTAATGTTGCGCGAAGCACTACTGGCACTTAAAGCCAATCGACTACGCAGCTTTTTGACCATGCTCGGCATGATTATTGGTGTCGGTTCGGTGGTTGCAATGTTAGCCATTGGCCAAGGTGTGCAGGAAAAAGTGAATGAGTCCATTCGTAGCATGGGTGCTAATTTATTTATCGTCACACCCGGCTCAACCAGCGCCAACGGTGTGCGTAGTGGCTTTGGCAGTGCCGTCAGCTTAACGGTTGATGATGCCACGGCGCTGGTCAGTGCTCGTCATGTGCGTGCCGCAGCACCGGTGGTACAAAGCAGCGCGCAAGTGATTTTTGGCACCAACAATTGGAACACCAGCATCATTGGTAGCAATGATGACTATTTCTTAGTGCGCGACTGGCCCATCAGCCAAGGTTATTCATTTGCCGAGCCCGAGATTCGATCTGCTGCTCAAGTTGCCGTTATTGGTAAGCGTGTCGCAACAGAGCTATTTGGAGGTGCAGACCCCATTGGCCAAACCATTCGTATTCGCAACCTACCCTTTGAAGTCATTGGTTTACTGAGCTCCAAAGGTCAAAGCCTTGATGGCCGCGACCAAGATGACAGCATTGTGATGCCAGTGACCACCGTGCAACGCAAACTCACGGGAAATCGTTTTCGCGACTCCGTACGTATGATAATGGTACAGGCTGAATCCGAAGAAATGATGCCATTGGCCGAAGAAGGGATGCGTAGCTTGTTGCGACAGCGTCACCGGCTAAGCGCTGATGCAGAGGATGACTTCACCATTCAAAACCTGACGGCACTTGCCAATACCGCAGCAGAAACCACGGCTATTTTGTCCTTATTACTAGGCGCAATCGCCTCAATCTCTTTGCTGGTGGGTGGCATTGGCATCATGAACATCATGCTGGTCTCGGTCACCGAGCGCACACGTGAGATCGGCATACGTATGGCGATTGGGGCCCCACCGAACGCTATTCGCTCACAGTTTTTGCTAGAGGCGTTGATGATTTCGTTGCTGGGTTGCTTAATTGGTTTATTGCTAGGAATTAGCGGTGCATGGCTTGTAGCAACATTGTTTGACTTGTTAGTAATTGTCACCGTGTGGTCAATGTTGCTGGCCTTTGGAGTAGCAGCAGCCATTGGTATTTTCTTTGGTTTTTACCCAGCCAACCGTGCTGCCAAACTGAAGCCTATCGAAGCTCTGAGATTTCAATAAACACTAGACCCAACCACTCATGCAGTGCACGCCGACTGGTGGCAAGGCTTTCATGCTGAGGTGTCAACCATGCTAACCGTGAATAACTACTGGCAGGCGAGAGATAACCAGTAGCCGCTGGCAGCACTGTAAAGCCAGCTTGCACAAAATAACGCTGTGCTCGCGGCATATGAAGTGCATCCGTTACCAAAATAATCTGAGTTATTCCGTGTTGGGCTAATAAACGGGCCGATGCTTGGGCATTTTCCTGCGTAGTTTTAGCCTCTGTTTCTAACCAGCGCACCGGCACAATAAAGTCATCACGCAACACACTCGCCATCAGTTCGGCCTCACTGATCTGATCAGCCCGATGCGCACCACCACTAACCAACAACGGCAAGCTACTTAGACGCTGAATTTTGGCGGCATAACGTAGACGCTGTAATGACCAAGCACTGACAGTATCAACACCATCATATTCAGGAGCTGACGACACTCGGCCACTGCCTAATACCACCACGGCTTGATAACCAGCGTGACGAAGTTGAACTAAATCGGGAACCGGAGCATGGCGCTGCTGCAAAGGTGTCGCCAATAAACTGCTGCCCATTGGAGTCGCCAACAAATAGAGACTTAACACCGCCAGTGCAGCAAGCAGGCCAGCCATACGAAGACGGCCGAAATAAAGTAAAACTGCCGAAATCACTGCCAAAAAACACTGCAACCCAGGCGGCAAAAGTAATAAATGCACTATTTGAGTCAGCATCATGCGTTACCTCGCAGCGGCTGCTTAGAGTATCCTATGGCATCGTAAATTCAACGAGCGTTTTTTGTATGCAAGAACAGTATCAACCCAGCGCCATCGAACAGACTGCCCAACAAGAATGGGAACAGGCTAATGCCTTTTTTGCCGATGATGCTTCGACACAGCCAAAGTATTTTTGCTTGTCCATGTTCCCCTACCCCAGCGGCAAGCTGCATATGGGTCATGTCCGCAACTACACCATTGGTGATGTACTGAGCCGCTACAAGCGACTCAATGGGTTTAATGTGCTGCAGCCCATGGGTTGGGACGCTTTTGGTTTGCCTGCAGAAAACGCTGCGATGAATAATAAGGTCGCACCCGCTGCTTGGACTTACTCCAATATTGACTACATGAAAACCCAGCTGAAATCACTGGGCTTGGCCATTGACTGGTCACGTGAAGTCACGACTTGCAAACCTGACTATTACCGCTGGGAGCAATGGCTGTTTACCCGCCTGTTCAAAAAAGGCGTGATTTATAAAAAGTCAGGCAGTGTGAACTGGGACCCAGTTGATCAAACTGTGTTGGCTAATGAACAAGTTATCGACGGTAAAGGCTGGCGCTCAGGCGCAGTTGTCGAAAAACGCGAAATCCCCATGTATTACTTCGGCATTACGGAATATGCCGATCAACTACTGGATGATTTGGATCAGCTCGATGGCTGGCCTGAGCAAGTCAAAACCATGCAACGCAACTGGATTGGCAAAAGTTTTGGCGCCGACATTACCTTTGATTACGATTCAGTAAGCACAGGCAATGGACAACTAAATGTCTACACCACACGCCCTGACACCTTGATGGGTGCAAGCTATGTTGCCGTGGCAGCAGAGCATCCATTGGCACAACGCGCTGCTGAAACCCAACCTGAGTTAGCGGCGTTTATCGCTGAATGCAAAGCCGGCTCAGTGGCTGAAGCTGACATGGCGACCATGGAAAAGAAAGGTATGGCAACAGGCTTTTATGTCGTGCACCCCTTAAATGGCAACAAGCTACCCGTTTATGTCGCCAACTATGTACTTTGGGGTTATGGCGAAGGTGCCGTGATGGCGGTACCTGCCCATGACGAGCGTGACTTTGCGTTTGCCAATAAATATCAATTGCCGGTTGTGCCGGTGTACCAGCGTAACGATGGTGCAGAACTTGATACCAACACTTGGCAAGATTGGTATGCCGACAAAACAGGACTCACCAGCATCAATGCGGGCAAATATAATGGCCTGAGTGTCGCCGAGGTCTTTGACGCCATTGTAGACGACTTAGAAAAATCACAGCACGGCGCACGTAAAACCCAGTTCCGCCTGCGTGACTGGGGCATTTCACGTCAACGCTATTGGGGCTGCCCTATTCCAATCATCCACTGCCCTAGCTGTGGTGATGTGCCTGTGCCTGAAGATCAACTGCCGGTGGTTTTACCAGAACATGTGGTACCAGATGGCGCAGGCTCGCCACTGGCACGTATGCCCGAGTTTTATGAAACCACCTGCCCAAGCTGTGGCGGCGCCGCCAAACGTGAAACCGACACAATGGACACCTTTGTCGAGTCATCGTGGTATTACGCCCGTTATGCCTCACCACAATGTGATACCGGCTTAGTCGATAAAGATGCCGCGCATAAATGGCTGCCTGTTGATCAATACATTGGCGGCATTGAGCACGCCATTTTGCACCTGCTATATGCCCGTTTCTTTCACAAACTGATGCGCGATGAAGGCTTGGTTGCAGGTGATGAGCCATTCAAAAACTTGCTCACTCAAGGCATGGTGATTGCTGATACGTTTTATCGCGATGCTGGCGATGGCAAAAAACAATGGATCAACCCTGCCGATGTCGCCTTAAGCCGCGACGACAAAGGTCGT
>CAMTYC010000045.1:0-37084 GCA_947085865.1 uncultured Moraxellaceae bacterium | reverse complement strand
GTTGCTCGACACGGCGCTGTTCGGTGATGTCGCGCACAACACCCACAAAGGCTCTGCCGGTTTGTTGACGTAGTTCAGACAGTGAAAGTTGTAAGTCAAATGTTTTACCGTCGCTGCGTAAGCCTAGCAACTTACGTGTCATTTTGTTTAGTGGACGCGGTGGTTCGGCAGATAAGTAGTGTTGCAAGTAGCCGTCGTGGGCACTGGCAAAGGGCTCTGGCATTAATACCTTGACGTTCTTCCCAATTAATTCTTGCTCTTGATAGATAAACATCCGCTCTGCTGCGGGATTTACCGAGGTAATTAAGGCATGTTCATCAATGGTGATGATTGCATCCACCACGTGGCTTAAAATGCTGGCACGAAAATTTGCTTCTTCCTGTTGAGCTTTTTGTAGTGCAACACGCTCGGAGAGGTCGAAAATATTAGCCACTAACATGGGGGCACTACCGGCGCCGGTAATGACTTTGGCCATGCTTAAAATGACGGGAATATGATGGCCATTGCTATGTAGTAACTTTAATTCAACCTGAAAGCTGTCCTGACTGCCGTTTAGAATGCGTTTGGATTGTCGCTTAAGCTCAGCCAAGTCATGGGGAAATACGCACTCATCAATTACCAGCTGCTGCAGCTGGTGCGTTGAATAACCCAGCATGGCGGCTAAGGCACGATTGGCGCGTAATAGCTTGTTTTCGCTTGATATGATGGCAAGGCCATGGGATGACACATCAAGCGCACTTTTAAATAGGCGCTCAGTAAAGCGTAGGTTGTCTACAGACTGGCGGTCCCGGGTGACATCAATAGCAATACAGAGGTAGCCATTTTTATGGCCAGCTTCATCGTATAGCGTCGACAGGCTTTGGCTGACGATACGCCTAGCGCCATCTTGGCGAAGTAAAATAGCATCATGCGGTTCTTGTAGCTGCTGATGGTCAGATGCTTGTGCAATAAACGCATTAAAGTTTGACTCTGTAGGCGAGTTATGTGCGCTTTTGGGCTGCTTTTTTTCTTCAGCAAACAATAACTCATGCAGCTTTTTATGTTTGACCAGTTCGGCTTCACGATAACCAAGCAAGCGTTCAGCACCTGCATTGATGCTAGTGATTAAGCCATAAATATTGGTGGTGATAATCGCGACATGTGGCGCCTGATCGATCAGTTCGTGCTGTAGGTGAACAGTGTTGCTAACCGTCGTTTTTGTGGACTGTGCACGTGCTCCAATGCGATAGCCTACAATCAGCGCAATGCTTACACCACCAAGAATATAGAGTATCCAGTTCATGCTTCGCTGCTAACGGTTGCGTGGTCGTAATTTAAGCTACTGTGCAAGTGTAATGCTTCGTCTGCTTTTAGGGCGATTTTATGAATGGCACTTAACTGATTAAGCTTTGTCTCCATTTCATAAACATCAATACGACCATTTGCACCAGCTGCCAACGTGGCCTGACGGCACGTCGTATAGTGTTTGCTGAAGGTTGACACAGCCTCAACAGTCGCTTCCTCCGCTGCTAATAGGCTCACAGCCTCAGCGAGAAACAAAGGTTCATCAATTTGGTTAGCATCAAAACTGTGTAGTGCCGGTAAGAAATTAAGCATTGCGTCATAACAACGTTTGATTTGTAACAGGGTTGCCATGCTCTGAGCATCTGCAGCATGCATGGTTTGGCGATTAATGCTGACAACATAATCGCTAATATGCTGGCTGAGTTGGCGTGCGCTAGTTTCGGTGCGCAGGCATAACGCTTTGGCTAGGTCACGCTCTTGTGGCGTCGAGGCTGTCAGCAGTTGTTGAACGGCGCTATTGGTCAGCGAGCCCAAACGATGAACTTCTTGTTCAACTGCCGGGATAGCCAAACTACTGATGGTGGCAATATTTTTATCTAAATGACGTGGTTTACTGATGTCGTCTTCGTGCTCAACAAATCGATGGCTTAGCCAGTCCGCCATACGATTGGCTACAGGCCACATCAGCAAGACCCCAATGATATTAAAGCTGGTATGAAACAAAGCGAGGGTTGTGGCCAGCTGTGGATCTTCTAACCAAGCATTTTGCAGGTAGAGAATAGCGGGTAATAAAAACGGCAGCATCAATAGCGCGGCGATGCCACTGCTGATGTTAAAAAAAGTGTGTGCCAATGCGGCCCTTTTACCGTTGCTGGTGGCATTTATTGCCGCCAGTAGTGCGGTAACGGTGGTACCGACATTGAGGCCAATGATAATGGCGGCAGCACCTTGCAAACCGATCAGGCCGGACTGTGCAGCAGTCAGTGTGATAGCCAATGCTGCGCTAGATGACTGCATGACTACAGTCATGATTAAGCCGATTAAGACTTGTAACATCAAAATTTGCAGGCCATCACCTGAAGGAATACTGACCTGGTCAGCAAAGCTGGCAAATGCTTCTTGCAGAAAGTTAAGGCCTAAAAACAGAATGCCGAAGCCGGCAATAGCATGGCCTAAGGCACCACGGCGCGATTGATTGCCGGTTAGGAATAGTAAAACCCCTAGGGCAATCATAGGCAGGGCAAATACTTCGATTTTTAACTTAAAGCCAATGAGCGCAACAA
Organism: uncultured Moraxellaceae bacterium; assembly: GCA_947085865.1. Lineage (GTDB taxonomy): Bacteria > Pseudomonadota > Gammaproteobacteria > Pseudomonadales > Moraxellaceae > Perlucidibaca. The sequence continues at coordinate 34,517 of CAMTYC010000045.1, read as the reverse complement.
TCCAGCCGGTCATAGTGGTGCCGACATTGGCACCAAAAATAACCCATAACGCTTGCCTAAAGGTCAAAATGCCGGCATTGATAAAGCCAATAATGGCTACCGTCACCGCGCTCGATGATTGAACTAGGGTGGTAATAGTAAAGCCAGTGGTTAGGCCTTTTAGGCGGGTGCTGGTGGCACGATTTAATAAACTTCCGAGTAATGGGCCAGCGGACAACTTTAGGCCGTCGGTCATCAGTGTCATGCCTAATAAAAATAGGCCAAGACCGCCGGCAAAAGTGAACAAACTGTCCATAGGCTATCTCGGAAAGGTAATTACGTGATCTGCCGCAATTTTAAAGCCAATGCGTTCGTGTATTGCATGGTTATGGTGGCTAGGCACGAGTGCTTGTATCTGTAAGCCACTGGAGGTTTCTAGCGTATAGAGAAAGTCTGCGCCGCGAAATACTTTGTCGACAACTTGCGCTGTGGTGCGTGCATTATCGTCATGAATGACGTCATCTGGGCGCAACATGACATTAACAAAACCACCAATTTCACCCGGAATAATGTGTCGGCTATTTAAGTTGCCAAACTCCGTATGGACTTGGTGGTGACTCATCTTTTGGCCAACTAAAAATACACCTTCACCTACAAACTCGGCGACCGGCCTTGAAACAGGTTCATGATAAACCTGATAGGGTTTGGCCCATTGTTGCAGCTGTCCGTGCATCATCACGCCGACATCATCTGCCATAGCGTAGGCCTCATGATGATCATGAGTGACTAAAATTGCGGTCATGCCTTCTTGCTTGATGAGCTGGCGAACTTCTTGTGCCAGGCTGGTGCGAAGACTGGCGTCTAGGCTTGAAAAAGGCTCATCTAAAAGCAGCAGTTTTGGCTTGGGTGCTAAGGCACGCACCAGTGCGACGCGTTGCTGTTGTCCACCTGATAATGCTTGCGGCAACTTGTCGGCATGAGCACCCAGCTCAGTCACTGCTAGCAAGTGTTCAACACGAAGGCGAGCATCTGTTCGGCGCCAGTCTAAAAGACCAAAGTGAATATTTTCACGTACAGTTAAATGTGGAAACAGCGCCCAGTCTTGAAACACCATACCAATACCGCGTTGCTGTGGCGGCATGCGGAAACCGGCACGACTCAGTAGGCTGTCGCCAATGTGGATTTCGCCTTGGGCAATTGGTTCCAGGCCAGCAATGGCGCGTAATAATGTGGTTTTGCCACAACCGCTAGGGCCAAGTAGGCAGCCAATATGGCCAGCGCTTAGTGTAAGGCTGATGTCTCGGACGACATCGTCTTTGCCATAACGGCAGTGAACATGGCTGAGTGTAAGTGCCTGTGCCTGCACCATTGTCATGGTCATCGACTGATCTCCTCTTGCCATAATTTATGGCACAACCAACTTAAGGGTAATAAGCTGGTCAACACTAGTAGTAATGCAGGTACTGCAGCCTGCTGCCACTGTCCTTCGACGGTGAACTGAAAAATTTTAGTGGCCAATGTTTCCCAGCCAACAGGCCGCATCAATAATGTGATGGGAATTTCTTTCATCACATCTAAAAACACCAGCAACAACGCGGTGCCGATGCCACCGGAAAGTAGTGGCCAATAGAGGCGTCGGCCTAGTCGTGTGCCGGAGGCGCCTAACAGCCTTGCGCTTTCTTCGTGGCGTGGTGTGATGCGATTGACGGCAGCAAAAATAGGTTTGTGTGCTACCGCTAAGAACCTGGCGGCATAACCAATAAGTAGCAAGGTGATGCCAAACTGAAAAACAGAATTGATGTTGATGCCGATGGCATAAAAGGCATCACTCAACCAGTAGTCTAGTTGTACTAGTGGCCAATAAAGACCAACGGCAAGCACAACGCCGGGAAAGGCATAACCAAAGGTGGAAACTCGCCCCAGCCAGTTATGAGCGGGCATGACTTTGCGTCGATTAGCAAAGCTAATACTCACCGCCAATATAGCTAGCACAATGCCTGCACTGAGTGCGGTAATGACTGAGCGATAAGCTAATACCAGCCACTCTGGATTCCATTGAGTGAGCTGCTGGCTGCTCCAGAACAATAGCTGGGTCATTGGTGCAATTAACACCACCGCCAAAAATGTCAGCAAAAAGCTGATCACAAAAAACTGCTCTTTAGCGTTTAATAAACGACGTTTGAGTAGGGCGCCTTCACGTGCGCTGGATTCAAATTGTCGTGGTTGAATACGGCGTTCAAGATAGATAAAGACCAACACAAACAAGAGCAAAATGCCGGCGACTTTGAGTGCGGTAATTTTGGAGTACAGGCTAAACCAAGTGCTGACCACTGCCGTAGTCAGTGTGTCGTAATTAAAGATGGCAACGGTGCCATAATCGGCCAATGTCTCCATGGCGACCAATAAGCCGCTACCCGCAATCCATGGTAGTGACAGCGGAATCACTACACGTCTGGCAATTCGCCATTTTGACGAGCCTAGCATGGCGGCGGCTTCGATCAGCTTTTGGCCCTGTGATAAAAATGCCTGGCGAGTCACTAAGAATACGTAGGGGTAGAGACCAAAGGTCATGGTGACAATTGTCAGTGCTCGCCCAGGTTGTAGCGGAAACTCGCCCCAACCCTGTGCCCGCCACCACGTTGGCAAAGGTGCAGGGTACGAAATCCAGTCCAGATAAATAAAGGCCAGAATATAGCTGGGCATGGCCAGCGGCAGCAGCAGCAAAATCACAAATAGGCGTCTGCCCGCAAAGGCATATGCTGTGGTTAACCATGCCAGCAGAGTGCCGATCAGAATGGCTAGTGTGGTTACGCCGGCTACCAGCCATAGCGTGTTGGGAATAGCGGTCGGCAGCACATAGTCGACAAGATGCTGCCAGACCTCAGGCTCCGCATTAAAGCCACCATAAATCACCGCCGTTATGGGCAGCAAAATCAGGCTGGCGCAAAAGCCTAATAAAACAATCAGTACCGCGTTAATGGCAGGTGCTCCAGTGCTATTTAAGAAACCCTGCCGATGCTATCAGCGATAACCAACTCTATCCATTAGTTGTGTGGCGCGGCGTTGCAGTTTACCAGCCTGAATCACATTTAATGAACTGGCCTTATAAGTGCCCCAAGCACTGACGCTTTCCGCTGGCTTCACACTAGGATTGGCGGGGTACTCCATGTTCACGTCTGCAAATAGGCTTTGACCTTTTTCAGATGCCATCCACTCCAAAAAGCGCTGTGCTGCCGCAGGATTTTTGGCGTGACGTGTAATGCCGGCACCAGAAATGTTGATATGAACCCCGTCAGCCTTTTGATTAGGCCAAGCAATGTCAACTTTGGCATTGGGCTGTGATACTTTATAACGGCCAAAATAATAGGTGTTGGCAATACCGACATCACATTGTCCTGCCGCGATTGCTTCTAATAAACGGGTGTCATCTGAAAATGGAGGAGTGGCTAAGTTATTGACCCAGCCACGTACAATGGATTCAGTTTTTGCTTCACCATGTTCAGCAATCAGCATGGCTACTAACGATTGGTTATAGACCTTTTTGGAAGTACGCAGACATAGGCGTCCTTTCCAGCGTGGATCAGCTAAGTCTTCATAACTGATGATGTCGCTAGCTTTCAGTTTGTCTGTATTAAAAAATACGGTTCGAGCACGAATACCTAAGCCAAACCACTGATTGCTAGGGTCACGTAAATTAGCAGGAATGGCTTTTTGTAGTGCTACTGAACGAATGGGTCTTAGTACACCGGCTTCGGCTGCTAACCATAAGTTGCCAGCATCGACGGTAATCAGCATGTCAGCGCTGGTGCGTCGGCCTTCAGCTTTTAGCTGATCAAGCAATACCGCTTCGCGATTGTTAACTACACGAATGTTGACCCCAGTTTCCTTTTGGTAGGCGTCTAAAATAGGCTTTAGTAGCTCTTCGGTGCGCGCAGAATAAATAGTGAGCGTTTCGGCATACGCAAAGCCAGTGGATAGGCATAAGCTGGCCGCTAGCAGCGACTGACGGAAGACATTAGCGATTCGCGACATGAGAATACAGTCCTTAATAAGAATTGTTCTCATTATAGTCTTACCTATTGTTAGTGCAAGGCTTTGCGCATTCGAATGTTTGCGTTATGTTGAGTTTCGACTAAAAACAATTACGACCAAGGAATTCATATGAAAGCTTTAGGGATTGTCATTTTAGTGTTGCTTGCGCTCTTGGGCGCATTCACTTTGGTAAATTGGGGCGCGCTTAATGAGCCCATGCTGCTGTCATTTTTGGTATTTGAGCTAGAGGGTCCGCTGGGGGTTGTGCTGCTGGGTGTGATTGTCGTTTTTGCGGTGCTGATTTTAATTTATGGCATGTTTCTTAAGACCCAAATGCTGCTGGAGTCGCGTCAACATGTGCAGGAATTAACAGCACAACGTCGCTTAGCAGAAGAAGCCGAGAGCTCACGTATTGTGCAACTCAGTGAGCAAGTTGATCTGCGTTTTACACAGTTAGAAAAAGACTTATCGCTTGCCATTGAACAGTCGGCCAATTCCGTTGCAGCACATATTGCACAGCTCGATGATCGCCTGAAAAACCCAACCCAGCAGGACATTTAAATATGGCGAGCATTGTAATTACCGGCTGCTCTAGTGGTATTGGCCAGGCATTGGCGTTTGAGTTGTTGCAGCGCGGCTGCCAAGTGGTGGCCACGGCTCGTAACGTGGCCGCACTTGATGCGCTGAAAAGCGCTGGTGCACGCTGTTATGCACTGGATGTAACCAGTGCCGACAGCTTGGCTGCTCTAAAACAGTCGTTAGCTGATGATGGTGTTGTGATTGAGATGCTCGTAAATAATGCGGGTTATGGTGCCATGGGGCCGCTACTGGAAATGAGCGATGATCAGCTAAAACATCAGTTTGATGCCAATGTATTTGCTTTGCTAGCGGTGACACGTGCCTTGGTGCCGCAAATGATTACACAGGGCGGTGGTCGTGTTGTTAATGTCGGGAGTGTGTCAGGTATTTTAACAACGCCATTTTCTGGGGCTTACTGCGCCACCAAAGCTGCTGTGCACTCACTGTCTGATGCATTGCGTATTGAGCTAAAACCGTTTGCGATTGATGTCTTAGTGATTCAACCCGGCGCAATTCAATCAAACTTTGGCGCCACGGCAAGTGCAGGTGTTGCCCAGCGGCAAGACCAGATAGGCATCTATGCGCCAGTGGCAGATGCCATAGCGGCTCGTGCTAATGCATCACAACAAAACGCCACGCCGACTCAGGACTTTGCCCGACAAATGGCCGATGTCATTCTCGCGAAAAAGCCAGTCGCATTTACTCGTATTGGTCATGGCAGCACATTGTTGCCATTAATACAGCGGCTATTGCCGGTGGCTATTCGCGATCATATTTTGGCGAAACGTTTTGCCTTGGATAAGCCGCTTTAAAGTGTCAGCAGAGTAAGGACTCCCAGCAGCGCAAAAATGGCGGCGGCGATGCGATGCACCAAGGTTGTTGGAAGTTTGTCAGCAATACGATCACCGAGCAGAACGGCGGGCACATTGGCAATCATCATGCCGACGGTGGTGCCGGCAACTACGGCCCAAAATGCTTGATATTGCGCTGCTAGCATTACCGTGGCGACCTGTGTTTTATCTCCCATTTCCGCTAAGAAAAACGCCACGAAAGTAGCTGCAAATACACCGAGCTTGGGCAGCTTTGCTGCCTCGTTCTCATCGATTTTATCCGGAATTAAAATCCACACAGCCATTAGCAAAAAGGCAATGCCTAGCCCTATTTGTAAGGTGTGCTGGGAGATGATTTGTGTCAGCCACTGGCCCAGCGCCCCTGCGGCTGAATGGTTGGCAATCGTGGCAACTAAAATGCCCAAAATAATGGGTATGGGCTTGCGATACTTGGCGGCCAGAAGAAATGCGAGCAGCTGAGTTTTGTCACCAATTTCGGCTAAGGCAACAATGCCAGTGGAGATTAAAAAGGCGTCCAAGGTAGAGTCCTTTAAATATAGTTGGTGGGCCCGCAGGGACTTGAACCCTGGACCAAAGGATTATGAGTCCTCTGCTCTAACCAACTGAGCTACAGGCCCAACAAGCGCGAGAGTATAACCATCTCAGGTTGAATCGCCCAGTCCATTTTGCCCAATTGCACCGCGAATTAAGTCCAGTGCATACAGCGCAATGTCTTCAACCGTTTCGGCACTAAAGGCTAGGCCGTCGTTATACATGCGGCATAAGCCGTGCAAGGTAGCCCATGCCACTTGGGCCAAACGCAAGACGTTGATATCGGCTGCAATATGTCCTTCTGACTGCAGTTTAAGCAGTAATTGGCCTAAGCCGCGGAAGCTGTCGCGGGCACGTTTGTGAAACGCGGTGTTATCCACGTCGTGCCAGTTGTCGCGCCCCAGCATGAGCTCATATTGTTCTGGGTTGTCGCGAGCAAAACGCACATAGGCCAAGACAAAGTCATTTAATGAAGCGTCCGTTTGGTTAATTACTTGGCCAATGGCTGCTTCAAAATTATCGATGCTGGCCTCACCCAAGGCGAGTAATAAATCCTGCTTATTTTTGAAGTGGTGGTACAGCGCAGGTGGTGATACACCAACGCGTTCAGCGAGTTTGCGTAGACTCAGTGCACCAATGCCAACTTCGCCTACCATGGTCAGTCCATGATCAATTAAGCTCTGGCGTAGGTCGCCATGGTGATAATTGTGTCGTTCTTGGTTGCTTGACATGTTCAAAAGACCTTGTATCTTAACGGTGTTAATATAGTCCACTCAATCGTATTTGACGAGAACAAAAATGACTGCTTACTCAAACATGCTGGCGCCACTGGATTTAGGTTTTACGACGCTGAAAAACCGTATCGTGATGGGCTCAATGCACACCGGTCTAGAAGATCGCTTTTGGAACTATGGCAAATTAGCGGCCTACTTTGCGGAGCGCGCTAAGGGCGGCACTGCACTGATGATTACGGGCGGCATCGCGATGAATAAGCAGGGCTGGTTACTGCCATTTGCCGGCACCATGAGCAGTTATGCCGACATCATTAACCATCGACGTGTCACCTCGGCAGTGCATGAGCATGATGGCAAAATCTTGATGCAAGTATTGCATGCAGGTCGTTATGCCTACCATCCATTCCAAGTTTCAGCTTCGGCTGTTAAGTCGCCCATTAATCCTTTTAAGCCTAAGGAAATGCGCGAAAAAACCATTTTGAAGACCATTAAGGATTACGCCCACACCGCAAAACTGGCCAAGTTGGCAGGTTATGACGGTGTTGAAATTATGGGTTCTGAAGGTTATTTGCTGAACCAATTTATCTGTGTGCGTGTTAACCAGCGTACTGATCGCTGGGGTGGTCCGGTTGAGAACCGTATGCGCTTCCCAGTGGAAGTGGTCAAAGCTGTGCGTGAGGCAGTTGGTCCAGACTTCATTATTGCCTATCGTTTGTCGCTGATTGACATGGTGCCCGGTGGTAACTCATGGGAAGACGTTGTGACCATTGCTAAGGCATTAGAAGCCGCAGGGATTACGATTTTGAATACCGGCATTGGCTGGCACGAAGCCCGTGTACCAACCATTGCTACCCAAGTTCCACGCGCCGCCTTCCGTAGTGTCACTGCACGCATCAAAAAAGAGCTCAGTGTTCCGGTGATGGCATCAAACCGTATCAACACCCCAGAAATGTGTGAGGACATTGTTGCCAGTGGTGACGCTGATTTGATCTCTATGGCGCGTCCATTGCTGGCGGATCCTGACTTTGTGAACAAAACCATGGCAGGCACGCCGGAAGCGATTAACACTTGCATTGCCTGTAACCAAGGCTGCTTGGATTTAACCTTCTCGAATAAACGCGCCACTTGCTTGGTTAATCCGCGCGCAGGTTATGAAACTGAACTGGTGTATCTGAAAACCAATAAGCCGAAAAAAGTTGCTGTAGTGGGTGCTGGCATGGCGGGCCTGACAGCGGCAACCGTTGCCGCAGACCGTGGTCATGAGGTGACTTTGTATGAAGCTGCAGATGATATTGGCGGTCAATTTAATATGGCGGCCAATGTGCCAGGCAAAGAAGAGTTTAAAGAAACGATTCGTTATTACCGCTACGAGCTCACGCGCACAGGCGTGAATTTGAAGTTGGGCACTCAGGTAAATCATGATCAATTGTCTGATTACGATGAAGTGATTATTGCTACTGGCGTTAAGCCACGTATGCCGCCAATCCCTGGCTTAGACCACCCGAAAGTACTGAGCTACTCACAGGTATTGCGTGGTGAGGCGGAAGTTGGTAATCGTGTCGCGGTGATTGGTTCCGGTGGTATCGGGGTCGACATGTGCGCATATTTGTTAGAAGAGCATGATCAATCTGTTGAGCATTGGGCCAAGCATTGGGGTGTTGATTTGACCGTGCAGGAAAATGGTCTAGCGGCACCAGAGCGTCGTTTAGCAACACGTGAAATCACCATGCTGCAACGTAAACCGGGTCAAAAGAAAATGGGTGCAGGTCCTGGTAAAACTACCGGCTGGGCGCACAAAGCGTTATTGGCGCAGTTTGGTGTGAAGATGATTGCTGAAGCCAGCTACGAAAAGATTGATGATCTTGGGCTGCATATCCGTATTGGCGAAGATGAAACCCGCATTTTAGATGTCGATCATGTGATTGTTTGTGCTGGCCAAGAGTCAGTTGATGAGCTGCTGCCGCGAGACAAAACCGGTGCGATTGTTGATCCGCGTTATCACGTGATTGGTGGTGCTAAGTTGGCCGGCGAGCTAGATGCCCGCCGAGCCATCAAAGAAGGTGCTGAGTTAGCCGCTCGCCTGTAGTTGTGGGCTGAGTTGCTGTCTTAGCTGCTGCGTGGCTTGCACCATATGCGTCAAGGCAGCACGCACTTCTGGCCACTGACGGGTTTTTAAGCCGCAGTCAGGATTCACCCACAAACGCTGCAAAGGAATGCGGCGTGCGGCTAGTGCCAGTAAGTGCGCCATTGCTTCGGTTTCTGGCACCCGTGGTGAGTGAATGTCATACACACCGGGGCCAATGCCGTTGGGATAGTCAAAATCCTCAAATGCTTGCAGCAAGGCCATGCCAGAGCGAGCAGTTTCAATGGTAATAACGTCCGCATCCATGGCTGCAATATGGTTAATGCAGTCATTAAACTCTGAATAACACATATGGGTATGGATCTGCGTTTGATCGGCCACCCCTGATGCCGAAATGCGAAATGCGCGCACGGCCCAATCCCAATACGCCTTTTGCTCACTACGGCGTAACGGCAAGCCTTCACGGAAAGCAGGCTCATCAATTTGGATAATTCCAATGCCCGCTTGCTCTAAATCAACCACTTCTTTACGTACGGCAAGTGCGAGCTGCAACGCCACTTCTGAACGCGGCATATCATCACGTACAAATGACCAGCACAGCAGTGTCACGGGGCCGGTCAGCATGCCCTTGACGGGTTTGTCGGTTAGTGACTGTGCATAACGAGTCCACGCCACTGTCATGGGTTGCGGGCGCGAGACATCACCCACAATGATGGGTGGTTTGACACAGCGGCTACCGTAACTTTGGACCCAGCCAAAGCGGGTAAAGACAAAACCTTCTAATTGTTCACCAAAGTATTCGACCATGTCGTTACGCTCGGCCTCACCATGTACCAGCACATCAATACCTAAGGCTTCTTGTTCGCTGATTGCAGTGGCAATTTCGGCCTCCATGGCCTTGGTGTAGTCTGCCTCGGATAAGTGGCCAGCTTTGAAGTCAGCACGTGCACGTCGAATGGCCGTTGTTTGTGGAAATGAGCCAATGGTGGTGGTCGGTAAGAGTGGCAACTTAAATGCCTTTGCTTGTGCCGTCTCACGTTGACTGAATTCGTTGAGACGTTGAGCAGAAGCGTGGCTTAGTTCGGCCACCTCTTTGCGCACACCATCGTTGCGCCAGCGTGTATCCGTTTTGCGCTGCTGGGCACTATAGGCCGAGGCTTTCAGGGCGGTTTGAACGCGTGCATCATCTGGCGTTAATAGCGCCTGCTTTAGGATGGTTAACTCATCAAGCTTTTGTGTGGCAAATGCCAGCCAATGTTGCAGGCCATCTGGCAGTGAGTTTTCGCGCGTCACGTCTACCGGCACATGCAGCAAGGAGCAGCTGCACGATAACCATAGCCGTTGGCCCAGACGTTGATGTACTGGCTTGATGGTGCTTAGCATTTGGTTTAAGTCGCTACGCCAAATATTGCGGCCATTCACAATGCCTAACGACAGCACCTTATATTCAGGCAGTTGATCAACAACAGCCTGTACCTCGTGTGCCGCGCGAACACCATCAATATGCAGTCCGGCCACCGGTAAATGGCTCGCTAACCAAAGATTTTCGGCTAACGGTGAGAAGTAAGTGGCGACCAGTATATTAATGTCACGACGTTGCAGGCGGTGGTAAGCCAGCTCCAGCGCACCTTGCCAAGCTTGCGGTAAGTCGAGTGATAAAATTGGCTCATCAATTTGCACCCAAGTCACACCAAGGTCTGCCAGCTTTTGCAGAATCTGTACGTAGACTGGCAGCAATCGCTCCAGCAAAGACAGCTTATCAAAGGTCTCACCAGCGCATTTACTTAACCAAAGATACGTCACGGGGCCAATCAGCACAGCTTTTACCGGTAATGACAGCGCCTGTGCTTCAGCGACTTCATGAAAGAGTTGCTGGCTAGATAATGCAAACTGCTGATCGACACTCAGCTCTGGCACTAAATAGTGATAGTTGGTGTCAAACCACTTAGTCATTTCTTGTGCAGGGACGTCGGCATGCCCAGCGGCACGGCCTCGCGCCATCAAAAACTGGGTGTCTAGGCTGATATTGTCAGTGTGTTCACCAAAGCGCTTAGGTACGGCACCGACCAGTGCAGAGGTATTGAGCATTTGGTCGTAATAAGCAAAGTCGCCAACGGTCACAAAGTCTAGGCCGGCATCTACCTGTTGAAACCAGTGGTGTTGGCGCAGTCTGCGTCCACATTGTTCCAGCTCACCGAGGTGGCTATCACCGCGCCAATAAGACTCCAGTGCTTTTTTGAGCTCGCGATCCTGTCCAATGCGGGGAAAGCCCAAAATATGCGTTTTCATAACCTACTCCTTATTCATTAAGGCGTGCAGTTTGAGCAAGCTAGCAAGTTGAATCAAACTCATTTTTCTAACAAAAATGATTAGTTATGCTAATGTTTGTGGCTGTTGTTAACCGAGAGCAGTTGTAATGATTGATTTACGCCAGTTAAAAACTCTAAAAGCGATTGAGCAGTTTGGCTCGGTGTCTGCGGCGGCAGAGCAATTGCACCTAACCCAATCAGCGTTGTCTCATCAGTTACGTGAATTAGAGGAATGGTTAGAGGCACCGGTTTTTGTGCGTAAGTCTAAACCGCCACAGTTTTCGCTAATGGGCTCAAGGTTGTTGGCTTTAGCGGATGAAGTATTGCCACTGATGCAGGCGGCAGAGCGTGATATTCGCAAGCTGCAGCGAGGGCAAAGTGGACGGCTAAATATGGCCATGGAGTGCCATAGTTGTTTTGATTGGTTAATGCCTGCACTTAACGAATTTAGACGCCATTGGCCCGAAGTAGATTTGGACTTCCAAAGTGGCTTTCAAGGTGATGCTCAAGCCGATGTAGTGGATGGGCAGTTAGACTGGGTGGTGACCTCAAACCCAAGCCAATTAAGTGGCTTGGTGTATTTGCCCTTATTTCATTATGAGTCGGTGTTGGTGCTGAGTGTTGATCATCCGCTTAATCAAAAGCCGGTAATTTATGCCGATGACTTAAACCTTGAGACCCTGATTAGCTATCCCGTTGATGATGACCGGCTAGATATTGTTAAGCACTTTTTATTGCCAGCGGGTGTTATGCCTAACCAACGACGTTATACCGAGCTCACTATGATGATGGTGCAGTTGGTGGCAAGTGGTCGCGGCGTGTGTGCATTACCGGCATGGGCGGCAGCAGAGTTTGTTGCTAAGCAGTGGGTGAAAACACGTGCCTTAGGTGAAGTAGGGGTTTGGTGCACATTGTATGCCGCTGTGCGGGAAGCAGATGCAGAATTACCGTATGTCCAAGAGCTGCAGCGAATCATCCAAGAGGGCTGTTTGCGATTGCCAGTCGGTGTAAAGTCAGTGTTGACTACTGCGACGAAGTGAGTTGACAAGATGCATTGTCACATATAACCTGCCATCCGTCGCTGTCATATAACTGGATAAATTTATGAAAAACTTTACCGATAAAGTTGCTGCAATCACGGGTGCTGGCTCAGGCATGGGTCGTTCATTAGCCGTTTTGTTGTCTAAGCGCGGTTGCCACTTAGCTTTGAGTGATGTCAATGAAGCAGGTTTGGCCGAAACCGTTCGTTTAGTGGCTGACAGTGGTGTGAAAGTGACTTCACAGCGTCTAGATGTTGCCAACAAAGATGATGTGTTTGCTTGGGCTGATAAGGTGGTTGCTGATCACGGTAAAGTGAATTTGATTTTTAACAATGCTGGTGTGGCTTTGGGTAGTACTGTTGATGGTGGCAGCTACGAAGATTTCGAGTGGTTGATGAATATCAACTTCTGGGGTGTAGTGCATGGCACCAAGGCATTTTTACCTTACCTAAAGCAGGCAGGTGAAGGTCATATTATTAACACATCAAGCTTGTTTGGTTTGATTGCTGTGCCATCACAAAGTGCTTACAACGCCTCTAAGTTTGCTGTACGTGGTTTCACCGAAGCGTTGCGTCAAGAACTTGAGCTTGAAAATGTCAATGTCAGTGCCACTTCAGTTCATCCAGGCGGCATTAAAACCAATATCGCCAAAGCTGCACGTATGGACAAGTCCGTTGAAAGTATTGGTATGACTGTCAATTCGACTGCTAAGTTTGAAAAACTGTTCCGCACTACGGCTGATGATGCAGCGGCACAAATGATTCGTGCGGTTGAGAAAAATCAGCGCCGTTTGCTGATTGGTAATGATGCTAAAGTGTTGGATCTGATGGCGCGTATCCTGCCATCGAGTTATCAAAAGTTAGTGGCACTCAGCACAAAAACCATGAAGTAAGGTTTTTGTAGGCTGAAAAAAAAGGGCTCATCTGAGCCCTTTTTTTATGTCGACAACTTATTCACTGTCGAGGAATGAGCGTAAATGCTCTGATCGGCTAGGGTGACGTAGTTTGCGCAATGCTTTCGCTTCAATCTGACGAATACGCTCACGCGTTACATCAAACTGTTTGCCCACTTCTTCTAAAGTGTGGTCGGTATTCATTTCAATACCGAAGCGCATGCGCAGTACTTTTGCTTCACGCGGTGTAAGGTTTTCTAACACTTCACGTGTTGCTTCGCGTAGGCCTTCCGAAGTGGCGGCATCAATTGGCGACACAGCCAGCGTGTCTTCAATAAAGTCACCTAAGTGGCTGTCTTCATCATCACCAATCGGCGTCTCCATAGAGATTGGCTCTTTAGCAATTTTCAAGACTTTACGCACTTTGTCTTCTGGCATTTCCAAGCGTTCGCCCAACTCTTCTGGTGTTGGCTCGCGTCCCATTTCCTGCAGCATTTGACGCGACACGCGATTGAGTTTGTTAATTGTCTCAATCATGTGAACCGGAATACGAATGGTGCGTGCTTGGTCTGCAATCGAACGCGTGATGGCCTGACGAATCCACCAAGTAGCGTAGGTAGAGAATTTAAAGCCACGGCGGTATTCGAACTTATCAACCGCTTTCATCAAGCCGATATTGCCTTCTTGGATTAAGTCCAAGAATTGCAGGCCACGGTTGGTGTATTTTTTAGCAATCGAAATCACCAAGCGTAAGTTGGCTTCGACCATTTCTTTCTTGGCACGACGCGCTTTTGCTTCACCAACACTGACGCGACGGCTAATGTCTTTAATGTCAGCAACCGACAACACATGGTCTGTTTCAATATCAATCAGGCGTTGTTGTGCACGAATAATGTCTTCGCGCTGCGCATCTAGGCCCTTGGCTAGTGATTTGCGACGTTCAATCTCTTCATCTAACCACTGCAAATTAGTTTCGTTGCCGGGGAAGTCGGCTAAGAATGTGGTGCGATCCATGCCGGCACGACGAATACAGCTAATCATGATGGCGCGTTCTTGCGCACGCACATTGGAGACTGTAGAGCGAATATGGTCGGCAATGGCGTCATAAATACGTGGCGTCAGTTTAAAAATCATGAACTGTTCGGCCATGATAACCATGTGCTTCTGCCACACTTTGCTGTGCATTCCTTGGGTTGCTTTAGCAGCATCGACCAGTTGGTATTGAGCACGCAAATCGTTTATACGTGTACGAACTAACTCAATATCAATGCCGGTATCGGCTTCATCTTCATCGCCGTCAGCATCGCCATCGTCATCATCGTCATCGTTGCTGTCGTCTTTAGCTTTGGATGGAACAGCGATGGCTGCTTCGTCATCCACAACAGCAGGCACACTGGCGCCATCGTCATCTGGGTCCAAGAAGCCGACCAAAACATCCGCTAAACGACGTTCACCAGCTTCTACAGCATCAAATTCGTTGATTAGCAAATCAACAGCGCCTGGCCAGTACGCCATGGCGTTGAGGACGTCACGAATACCGTCTTCAATGCGTTTAGCAATGGCAATTTCGCCTTCGCGTGTTAGCAGCTCAACAGTACCCATTTCACGCATATACATGCGGACTGGATCGGTGGTGCGGCCAGGTTCATTTTCAACGGAGGCTAATACGGCGGCAGCTTCCTCAGCAGCCAAGTCGTCATCACTGGCTTCTGGGGTTTCTTCGCGCATCATTTCATCGGCTTCAGGTGCGCGTTCATGCACCGGAATACCGAGGTCGTTGAGCATCTGAATGATGTCGTCGATTTGCTCGCTTTCAGTGACTGATTCTGGCAAGTGATCGTTGACGTCGCCAAAGGTCAAAAAGCCTTGCTCTTTGCCGCGCGCAATCAGTGTGGCAAGCAAGGAATTGCGATGCTCTTTGCTGATTGGCTCGTTGCCTTGGTCGTCAGACGGATCCTCGATCGACGTATCGTGCGGTTTGTTGCTCATGCGGACCCCATGCAAGCTGTGCAAAACAAGAGCGGAATTATAACCGCCTTGCGAGAATAAAGACAGATGGACACTGCGCGATTAACTGGTCGGTCGACGACGCGCTTGCTGCAGTGTGTGAATTTTACGTTGGCAGGCACTAATTGCCTGCAAGGTTTGGTGGTCTGGTGTTTTTCGGAGCTGTTCAGTTAGGTGATCAAGCTCGGCCTGTAAGGTGCGCAGATGAAGTTGGTGCTCAATATCGGCCACTTCTAATTCAGGTTGTTCATGGCTGGGTAATAAATCGGTAGCGGCAATAGTCGCGAGTGCATCACCTTGTTCGGTGCCATGCCAGCGGCCTAATACTGCGGCAAGGCTGAGCTGTGGATTGGCGCTAATGTCGTCACGTAAGCGCAGCAGTAAAGGTGTGAACTCATCTGCTAGACCGCGGTACATGTCTTCTTGCCAGCGTGTGGCGAGCTCGGGCTGGCGTAGAATTAGGGCAATCACTTGGGCCGATAACGTACGAAGCCTTGGGCGTTCTGGGCGTTGCTTTGGTGCGCGTTCAAAACGCTTTTGTGCTGGCTCATATTGACTAGGCTGAGCAGGTGCTAATTGATCTGTGGTCGTTGGGCTAGGCTTGCTGGCTGCTAGCACTAGCTGTGAATTAATCAGCTCTTGGCTGAGTTGTGTGCGCTCACTTAAGGACTGAACCACTAGGCTACGAAACAAACATTCGGGCATTTGTGCAATCAGTGGCAGCGCCAAACTGGCTAAGCGTGAGCGACCCTCAAGTGTTGTTAAGTCTAAGTCTTCACTTAAGTGCTTAAACAATAACTCGGTTAAGGTCAGTGCATCGGCTTGTAAGCGGGCACGGAATAAGTCAGGGCCTTCGCGGCGAACCAGTGAATCTGGATCCTCGCTTTCAGGTAAAAATAAGAAGCGCAAGTTAACGTCATCACCCACCATAGGTAACGCATTTTCGAGTGCCCGCCAGGCGGCGCGGCGGCCAGCATCATCGCCATCAAAGCAAAAAATAATGTCATTCACTACGCGCAACATGCGTTCAACATGAGCGGTGCTGGTGGCGGTGCCTAGGGTGGCAACGGCTTCGTTAATACCGTGTTGCGCTAGCGCAACTACATCCATATAACCTTCAACCACAATCAGACGGCTTAATTTGCCGCTTTGTTTGGCCTCGTAGAGACCATAAAGCTCACGGCCTTTGTGGAATACCGCTGATTCGGGTGAGTTTAGATACTTTGGCTTGTCATCACCGAGTACTCGGCCACCAAAGGCAATCACGCGCCCACGGAAATCACGAATAGGAAAAATGACACGATCACGTAAGGCGTCATAAAAACTATTGCGCTGTTCTTGATGAATAAGTAGGCCGGCTTGCAGCAGAAGCTGTTTTTGTTCGGCTTCAAGGCCTAAGGCCTGCAGCAAATTATCCCAGCCAGGCGGGGCGTAACCAATACGAAATTGCCGGGCAAGCTGGCCTGTTAGTCCACGCTTTTTTAGGTAATCCACAGCACTGTTACGCTGTTGGTGCGTGCGCAGTTGCTGCTCATAAAAGCGTGCAGCATTTTCTAAGACGTCATAAAGCGGCTGTTGCGAAGGTGCTGCAGGGACATTGCTATTGCGTGTTTCCGGAAGCGTTAGGCCAACGTTGCCAGCGAGTTGCTTTAGACCGTCAATAAAGTCGAGCCGATCATGCTCTAGCAAAAAGCTAAGGGCATTGCCGCTGGCGCCACAGCCAAAGCAATAATAAAACTGCTTTTCACGATTTACTGTGAATGAAGGCGTTTTTTCTTGATGAAAAGGGCAGCAGGCGCTGTAATTTTTGCCGGCGCGCTTAAGCTTGACGCGAGCATCAATGACATCAACGATGTCTGTGCGTAGCAGCACATCATCGATAAACGACTGTGGAATGCGACCTTCAGCCATGACGGCTCACATGAGAAAAAACAAGAACTGCAGTTTGCGCGACTGCGCCGTTGGCTGCAACGGCGCAATTCAGCAAAAGCTTAACTGAGGCGTGCTTTGACTTGCTGCGAAAGTGCGCCAACATCAGCACGACCAGCAACCATGGGGCGAATTAAGTTCATCACTTTGCCCATGTCACGTGCGCTGGTAGCGCCCGCTTCAGCAATGGCGGCGGAGACAATCGACTCTAATTCAGCGGCAGTTAAAGGCGTAGGCAAAAAAGCTTGAAGTACTGAAATTTCAAGAATTTCGCGTTGGGCTAAGTCATCGCGACCCGCTTGCTCATAAGCATTGGCAGACTCACGGCGTTGCTTTACCAGCTTTTCCATGATGGCCAGTCCGCGTGCTTCATCAACCTCAACACGCTCATCGACTTCAATTTGCTTAAAAGCAGCTAAAGCCATGCGAATAACGCCCAGACGTTCACTGTCTTTGGCGCGCATAGCATCTTTCATGGCTTCGGTTAGGCGGTGCTTTAACGACATGGTGTTCACCTTTGACTAGACCTGCGAGAAGCACAAAAAGCCCCAAGTGGGGCTTTTTGCAAGACACACATTAATACAGACGAACGGTCTTAACAGACTCGCGTTGTACCTTTTTGGCGTGACGCTTAACAGCAGCAGCAGCTTTACGCTTGCGCATTTGTGTTGGCTTTTCGTAGAACTCGCGCTTACGAACGTCGGCTAACAGACCGGCTTTTTCACATGAGCGCTTGAAACGACGCAGTGCGACGTCAAATGGTTCACCTTCTTTTACTTTAACTTGGGGCATGAATGCTCACCTATCGTCGAAATTCGGTATGCCACGAGGCATGGGGCGCGGATTTTAACGAGAACTGAACGGAATGGCAAATCTTCTTGCGTAACCGCTACAATGTCGCACTTTCAAACATGCCAATAAGTGAGTTTATGCATGCGTGTATTAGGCATCGAAACATCCTGTGATGAAACCGGCGTGGCAATTTATGACACCGAACACGGTCTATTAGCGCATCGTTTGCATAGCCAGATCACCATGCATGCTGACTATGGTGGAGTCGTGCCAGAGTTGGCCTCGCGCGACCATATTCGTCGTATGGTGCCATTGGTGCGAGAAGTGATGGTAGAGGCTGATACGTCGGCAGAGCAGCTCACAGGCATCGCTTATACAGCAGGTCCTGGCTTGGCGGGCGCACTGTTGACTGGCGCTATGTTTGCGCGCTCACTGGCCTATGCGTGGTCGCTGCCGGCAGTTGGTGTACATCATATGGAAGGGCATTTGTTGGCTCCCTTATTGGAGCCAAAGCCACCAGCGTTCCCGTTTGTGGCACTGTTAGTTTCTGGTGGCCATACCCAATTGATGCGTGTTGATGGCATTGGTCAGTATGAGCTGCTGGGTGAGTCGATTGATGACGCTGCGGGTGAGGCCTTTGATAAAGTTGCCAAGATGTTGGGCTTGGATTATCCCGGTGGACCTCAGGTGGCAAAGTGGGCGCAACAAGGAAATGCTAGTGCCTTTAAATTTCCTCGTCCCATGTTGGACAGGCCGGGTTTGGATTTTTCCTTTAGTGGCCTAAAAACGGCGGTATTAACGGAGCGTGACCAAACTCCAGATTACCCTAATCGTTTAGCTGATATTTGTGCAAGCTTCGAAGATGCGGTGGTCGATACTTTATTGCGTAAGTGTCTACGTGCGCTTGAGCAAACTGGTTTAAAACGCTTGGTGCTGGCTGGTGGCGTTAGCGCAAACAAACGTCTGCGTCAGGTTTTGGCTGAGCGCCTACAGGCTATTGGTGGTGAGGCGTATTACCCAGCGCCCGCTTTTTGCACCGATAACGGTGCCATGATCGCTTTTGCTGGCGCTCAACGTTTGGCAGCGGGTGAGTCGGTCGATTTAGCCGTGACGGTGCGGGCCCGATGGCCGATGACTGAGTTATCGGCCGTTTAAGTTGCCAGGCTGCTTAGCGTTTGAAGCGGCGCTCACGACCTTCAATTAACGCCTTCATGTTTTCTTTGTGGCGCGCCAGTAACAAGATGCTCATGCCAGCGATGCCGAGCATGCCATCGGGCATCCATAAATAGTGCGCCAAAAAAGGGGCTGCACTAAAAGCAGCGATTGCTCCCACCGATGAAATGCGGGTGATTGCAAACGCCAGCAGCCAAATCGCGAGGACAGCAAGGCCTAACATCCAATGCAACGCGATTAGTACGCCCAGCGCAGTGGCAACGCCTTTGCCACCCTCAAAGCGGAAAAATATTGGATACAGGTGACCGATAAAAGCAGCAAAGCCAATGGCGCTTAGCAGCATGTTATCTAGGCCCATTTCGCGCCCTATCAAAACTGGGATTACGCCTTTGAGTACGTCACCGGTCAGGGTCAGTAATGCAGGCAACTTACCACCAATACGCAATACATTGGTGGTGCCAGGATTATGTGAGCCATCACTGCGTGGGTCGGGCAGGCCCATTACGCGGCAGATGATAATGGCGCTGGAGATCGAGCCCATCAAATAAGCGATAATTAATGCCAGGATGGCCAACAAGTCTGGGCTCATGAGGTGTCCTTGGTATTAGAATGGTGACTTCATTCTAGCTGCCTTGGCGGCAAACGACGAGATAACAGTGGATATAGTTTATATACGCGATTTTCGCATTGAAACGGTAATTGGCATGTTCCAGTGGGAGCGCCGTATACGCCAGACTTTAAGTCTAGATTTAGAAATGGCTTGGGATATTAAACCTGCTGCGAACAGTGACGATATTCATGATGCGCTAGATTACAAAGCAGTCAGCGTGCGTTTAAAAGCGCATGTGGAGGCTGCCGAATACCAATTGGTGGAGCGCTTAGCTGAGTCGATTTGGGTGATTTTACGCGACGAGTTTCAGGTACCGTGGTTGCGCTTGCGCGTTAGCAAGCCCGGCGCAGTTAAAGGTGCACAAGATGTTGGAGTGTTAATTGAGCGCGGTCAAAAGCCGACTTAAGAGTTAGCCCCAGACACTGCGGCCACCGTCGACTGCAATAATTTGTCCACTCACGTAGCGACTGCCTTGCACCAAGAAGGCTACAGTTTCTGCAATCGCCTCGACACCGCCGACACGGCCCAAGGGTACGCTCGCTAATATTTCTGCCTGCTGGTCGGCACTCATGCTGCCAGCGCCTTCAGGCCAGGCAATCACACCTGGTGCTACACCATTTACACGTACCTGTGGTGCCAGCTCTTTAGCGAGCGAACGCGTCATTGCTTCAAGTGCCGCTTTAGCCATGCAATACACCGTGTGTTTAGCCAGCGGATAACGTGCATGGATATCAATTAAATTCACAACACTGGCCTGAGGGCTTTTTTGCAGTATGGGTGTCAGCGCCTGCGTTAGAAAAAACGGGGCTTGTGCATTGCTAGCAAATAAATCATTCCAGTCGGCTTCGGTGGTCTGGCCAATCGGGGTTGGATAGAAACTAGAGGCATTATTAATTAAAGCATCCAGTCGACCAAAACCAGCGGCGGCCTGCTGAGCTAATAAGGTTACTTCGTTTAAGCAGGATAAATCCGCGGCAACAGCTAACGCACTGTTTGCACGCTTTCCATTGAGCTCGGCCACTAACGCCTCGGCATCTGCTTGGCTGTGGCTGTAATGAATAATGACCGACCAACCTAAGTCATGCAGCTGTTGTGCGCAGGCAGCACCAACGCGTTTGGCAGCGCCAGTAATGAGTGCAACAGGTTCACTGTGAGCCATATAACTCCTCAAGGCGCTGCAAACGTGCGGCACGAATGGCAGCGGCAATATCAGGGCCCGAGCGGCTGGCTGGTTGCAGGCTGCTGACATCAATACGTGTGCAGCTCAAAGCCTTACGCCAAAACGCGGCAGGTGCATAGTCTATAAGCGGTTGCTGTGAAATCGCCTGTGCATCGGCTGCACAAACGGACAATAAACTGTCCATGCGTTCGGGGCGGCGCCAGGCGTCGATTGCCTCTAACTGCGCTAATACTGAATCAGGTGTTAGTGCTGATGCCTGATGGATGTTGGCATGGTGTTTATTGGCCAGTGCTTGCAGCGCCAGCCATCGTGCCGGTGGCCGAAGATAAGCGCTGATGTCCTCGTGACTTAAATCTAAGGTGAGGGCGGCAAAGCGAATATCACCTTGGTCACTGGTGCTGGCTGCGGCACGTAGGCGTTGTAAGGGCAGGTCGGATGAGGCCAGCTGTTGATCGAGTGTTGGCAGCAGCTCGGCCAGAGCATGGCAGTCACGTAACACGTTAAAAAAAACGGTAGGGTGATGGCTGGCCAGTGCGCGTTCGGTCTCTTGCCAAATGCGTTCCGTGCTTAACGTTTTTAGCTCACCCCGGCGACTAATTTCCTGCATTAGCGCTAGCGTGTCGGGCGCTACTCGAAAGCCTAGGTTATGAAAACGCGCGGCAAATCGTGCCACTCGTAAAACACGCAAGGGGTCTTCGGTAAATGCTGGCGACACATGTCGTAGCAATCGGTCATTCAGGTCTTGTTGACCGCCAAAGGGGTCAATCAGTGCGCCATCCGCAGCTTCGGCTATTGCATTAATGGTCAAGTCGCGACGTAATAAATCGTCTTCCAAGCTAACGGAAGGATCGGCATGGCAAACAAAGCCATGATAACCAATGCCTTGCTTTCGCTCAGTTCTAGCTAGCGCATATTCTTCCTGTGTTTGCGGATGTAAAAACACGGGAAAGTCACGGCCAACTTGGCGAAAGCCTTGGGCTAATAAATCTTCAGCGCTGCTACCTACTACCACCCAGTCGTTTTCACGTGGCGTTAGGCCTAGCAGCTTGTCGCGCACGGCACCCCCGACTAAAAACGTACCTTGATGATGGTTCATCGCAACCCCTGCCGACTGTGTGTTAGTTGCCCATCTTGCAGGCAATATGCCGTTAAGTGGTTGCCCCAAACACAGCCGCTATCTAGCCCAATGAACTGTTGGTTATTGGTGCGACCTAATAAGGCGGCCCAGTGACCAAATAAAACCGTGTAGTCCTCAAGTCCTGGGTTGGGGATTTGGAACCATGCCCGCATACCCGCTGGTGCTGTTTCTAACGATTCTTTATGGCTAAAGTCCAAACGGCCATCGGGCAGAATTAAGCGCATGCGGGTTAGCGCATTAATGATGACACGGAGTCTGGCATCTCCCTGTAAGTCATCACGCCAAAGTGCCGGGTCATTGCCATACATGCCGGCTAAGTGTGTGGCCGCATCTGAACTATGTACAAGCTGTTCAGCTTCTTGGCTAAGTGCGCGCAACTGTTTAACCGACCACCACGGTGGAATGCCGGCATGAGTCATTAAGTGTTGCTCTGGCAGCTCCAATAACAACGGCCGTTGTTGCAGCCAGTCCAAAAGCGTGTCGCCATCCTCGGCGCTAAAAATAGGGCCGGTACCATCTTTGTTTTTGAGGCGGGAGTGGCCATGGCGCACAGCCAATAAATGCAAGTCGTGATTACCTAACACGCTGTTGGCGACATCTCGCAGGCTGTAAATTAAACGTAGTGTGCCGAGTGAGTCGGGGCCACGGGCGACTAAGTCGCCAGCGAACCAAAGCCGATCTTGGCTGGGATCAAAACGCAGTTTTTCCAGTAGATCTTCGAGTGCGGCGCGACAGCCTTGCACATCACCAATGGCGTAGTCGGCCATGTCAGTTCAGCATTCTTGGAATGGCTAAGGTGAAGGCGGGGATCGGCGACTCAAAACGATCACCAGTCTCATCAATCATGCCATAAGAGCCATGCATGCTACCCACTGGCGTTTCTAATACGGTGCCGCTGGTGTATTCAAAGCTGGCGCCAGGCACCAACAGCGGCTGCTCACCAATGACGCCGTCGCCGCGGACTTCTTGCACGCGCTCATCGGCATCGGTAATTACCCAGTGCCTAGTCATTAGGCGTGCGGTGCGCCGACCTTGGTTGCTAATACGAATATGGTAGGCAAAAACATAACGCTGTTCGCTAGGATTAGACGGCTCAGCTAAGTACTCACTGCGTACTTGAATATGAATGCCGTGGGCATCGACAGCGCTGACGGATTGGCTCATGGGGCAGCATCCAAAATCGCGTTAGTGATGGCTACATAGTCTGCCACGCTCAGTGTCTCTGGGCGACTGCTAAGGTTAACGCCGGTGTTGCTGAGTACATCAGCAGGGTAGCGCGCTAAGGCATTACGCAGTGTTTTGCGGCGCATGCCAAACGCTTGCGTAACCACTTCGCTTAATAAGCGTGGATCGCGGCAGGGATGTGGCGGCGTTGCATAGGGCGTTAGACGCACAATCGCTGAGGTCACTTTCGGCGGCGGAGAGAACGCTTCCGGTGGCACATCAAATAACCATTCTGCTAAGCAGTGGTATTGCACCATCACACTCAAGCGTCCGTAGTCGCTGCTGCCAGGTTCGGCACATAAGCGATCGACCACTTCTTTCTGTAGCATAAAGTGCATGTCCTGCACTTGGCCGGAAGAACTTAGTAAATGAAAAATTAGCGGTGTGGAAATGTTGTAGGGCAGGTTGCCAATAATACGTAGCCCTTCATCGGCGCTGACAAGTTGTGTGAAATCAAACTTGAGTGCATCGCCTTCATGAATGATCAACTCACCCATGCCGGCCAAGGTTTTTGGCAGTCTTGCAGCCAAGTCGCGGTCTAATTCAACGACCTGAAGACGTTTAACAGCAGGAAGTAGTTGTTTGGTTAGCGCACCTAAGCCCGGGCCAATTTCGACAACATTTTGTCCTGGCTGCGGCTGGAAGCTAGCAATAATTTGGCTAATGACGCGATCGTCATTCAGAAAGTTTTGACCAAAGCGTTTACGTGCTTGATGGCCTTCGACGCGTCGAGATGAATGTGCTTGGCTCACGCCGGCTCTCCGTTTGAACGTGCATGGACCATGGTTATGGCGTAATCAATGGCAGCGGCTAAGCTGCCGGTATCGGCAATACCCTTGCCAGCCAAGTCCAGGGCGGTGCCGTGATCGACTGACGTGCGAATAATGGGTAGGCCCAGCGTAATATTGACGGCATTGCCAAAGCCCATGTGCTTAAGCACTGGCAGACCTTGGTCATGATACATCGCTAATACTGCATCAGCATCGGCCAATAGACGTGGTGTGAATAAGGTGTCAGCTGGCAGAGGGCCAATAAGATTCATGTCTTGTTGGCGTAATGCAGCCAATGTAGGACTGATGACCGTAATTTCTTCTTGCCCCAAGTGACCGTCTTCACCGGCATGCGGATTCAGACCAGTGACCAAAATACGTGGCTGGTTAATACCAAATTTTGTTTTTAGGTCGGCATGTAAAATACGTATTACCTGGCTCAGGCGCTCTGGCGTAATGGCATCTGCAACATCACGTAGTGGCAAGTGCGTGGTGGCAAGGGCAACACGTAAACCGGGGCAGGCCAGCAGCATCACCACACGTTCGACCTGACAGCGTTCCTGCAAGTATTCGGTATGGCCACTAAAGCTGATGCCAGCGTCGTTGATAATAGACTTTTGCACTGGTGCAGTGACCATGGCATCAAAATCGCCAGCAAGGCAGCCATCGCAGGCAAGATCTAGGCTTCGCAACACGGCAACAGCATTGCTGACATTGAGTTGGCCTGGCTCTACCGCAGTGCTTAAATCAACCGGCAAAATATATAAGCTGCCAGCTTGGTGGCGTACGACTGGCTGAGTGGGTGACCACGGCAGCAGTGTGAGTGGCAGGTTTAGACGTTGCGCATAAGCTTGCAGTAGCGCAGGATTAGCTACAGCGATAAGTTGTGCAGGCCAGTCGAGTTGAGCAATTTGTACTAGGAGTTCCGGACCTATTCCGGCGGGCTCGCCAGCCGTCAAAGCAAGACGGGGAATCATGAGGGGTTGTCCTTATGCGTCGGTCGTTCACTCCATTGTGCCACAGCCCAACCTGAGAGGGAGTGAAGCCGACGCTAGAACCTGCTAATTGACGCCACCGCAAGGCTTCAATTAGCGACCACTCAGTGCATAAATCATTGCTGAGCGGTACAGTTGTTATTCTGGTGATCAAGTGCAGGTTCGCCAAGTAAAAATCCCGTAAAGATTCAATAGGAAGACAACGTGCCTTGGTCCACTTTCCGCCCCTATGCTGCAGCTTTAGCGACGATGTTGCTGGCGACGGCATTGGCGTGGTTGCTGCAGCCTTATATATCACTGCCTAATTTGGTGCTGCTGTTTGTTTTAGCCGTGGTGGTGGTGGCGTTTTTGTTTGGACGTGGCCCCTCCGTCTTGGCATCGGTGTTAGCCAGCTTGGCTTATGGTGTGTTGTATGTGCCATGGGCGTATTTGTACTGGACCGATTCGGGGCAGTACGTCTTAACCGGTTTGTTAACCATTGCCTTGAGTTTGTTCATTAGTCACTTAACGGTGCGTTGGCGTGATGTGGCATTAGAGTCTGAGGCCCGTGCGCTGGAGCTAGAGCGCTTGTATCGTTACACCCGTGAACTAGAAAGTGAGCGATTGCGCAATTCGGTGCTCAGTGCGTTGTCACATGATTTGCGTACGCCACTGGCCAGTATGGTTGGCGCTTCGTCATCGTTGGCGAGTGCAGATACCACACTAACATTGGAGGCGCGTCAGGACTTAGCCACACTTATTTATGATGAATCGCGACGTATGCAAGCGTTGGTTGAAAATCTACTGGACATGGCACGGCTTGAGTCTGGCCCGGTGGTGTTGCAGCTGGACTGGCAGGCACTAGAAGAAATCATGGGTGCAACCTTGGCGCAGTGGCGGGCTCGTTTGGCGCCAAGGCAAATCCAAGTTCAGTGGCCAACAGAGCTGCCCTTATTGCGTTTTGATCCGCGCCTGTTGGAGCGTGTGTTTGCCAATTTATTAGAGAATATTGGCAAGTACACACCAGATAATACCCGTGTGAATATTCAGGTCGTCGTTGAGCCAACACTGGTTCATTTAATTATTGAGGACGATGGTCCTGGCTTGCCCGGTGATCCTGATCTGTTATTCCGTAAATTTTGCCGTGGTGATAATGCAGCTGAAAGTGCGGGTGCTGGGCTAGGGCTGGCTATTTGCCGCTCGATTATGGAGGCACATGGCGGTCGAATTGTGGCCGAGTCTCGGCAGCCTCATGGCGCCCGTTTTATTGTGACGTTGCCGCGCAATCAGGATGCCGAACTACCACCACCCGATGATGAGGAAGACCTAGCATGAGCGTGGATGTGTTGATTGTTGAAGATGAGCAAAATCTATCACGCATGCTGTCTACCACCCTGACTGCTGAAGGTTATGTGGTCACCACCGCGTTACGTGCAGATGAAGCCTTGGCGCGCGTTGCTCTGGATGACCCATTATTAATTTTGTTGGACTTAGGCCTACCTGACATGGATGGTTTGAGTTTGTTGCCGTTATTAAAAGAGCGCTGCGCTGCACAAATTATTATCGTCTCGGCGCGTAGTCATGAGTCAGAAAAGATTGCTGCGCTTGATGCCGGTGCTGAGGACTATCTTACCAAGCCGTTTAGTGTGGCGGAGTTGTTGGCGCGATTACGGGTAGCACAAAGGCGTCAACGTGATGCGCAGCCCATTAGTCAGCGTTATGAGGTGGCTGATTTAGTATTGGATTTGGATAAGCATGAGGTTTGGTTGGCGGGTGAACTGATAAAGCTAACGCCAAAAGAATATAAGTTATTAGCCGTATTGGCGCAGTCGGCAGGCCGTGTGGTGACACACTCACAGTTGCTGCAGGCTATATGGGGCCGGCATCACAGCGATGATACGCATTATTTGCGTATCTATTTGCGGCAGCTGCGGCAGAAAATAGAACGCGACCCTGCTGAGCCGCGTTATCTATTAACTGAGCCAGGCGTGGGTTATCGCCTAGCAGGTGAGTAGCGCTTAGCGCTGACCGCGATAGTCAACGTAGGCTTCGGCACGTAACTCACGTAACCAGGCGCCTAACTCTTCATCATAGGCGCGGGCAAACAGAATTTGTCGCGCACGATCACGCAAAATACTGCTGCGCATGTCTTGTTCGCGCTCACCTTCAACCCGCAGGATGTGATAACCAAATTCACTACGAAATGGTTTGCTGATGGCATTGATTGGTGTCTGGCCAATCATGCGGTCAAACTCAGGCACCATGTCGCCTGGTGAAACCCAACCTAAGTCGCCACCACGAACGGCAGAGCCCGGATCTTGTGAGTGAAGTCTAGCTAACTCGGCAAAGTCAGCTCCGGCTTTTAGTTGTTCGTGATATCGATTCATGACTTCTAAAATGTCATCTTCATTTTGCAGCTCGTTAGGGCGCATTAAGATATGACGAACCTGGCGCTGAATGACCACTGTTGTTGGCACGGGTGGCGGTGGCGGCAGTAAGTTTTCTTGCGGGCGTAGCACGCGACGGTCGCTAATCCACAGCAAGTGCCAACCACGTGCAGTTCGTGTTAACTCAGGAGCTTCGCCGTCAACCTGGCGTTTTAACGGCTCGGCTAATAGTGCAGGCAACGCATCAAGTGTGCGCCAGCCTAAAGGCTCTACTGCTGCATCATTACCGCGCAGGCTGGTGACCACTTCTTCTGGTGAAAGGCCGCGACGTTGAGCTGTCAACATGGCCTGCGCTTGTTCGGCGCGTCGTGCTTGCTCTTGCACAGGGGTGTTGCTTTCCACGGGCACCAACACTTGTGTAATCAGATATTCCACGCCGGAACCAACATTAGCCGAAGGTGCGGGGGTGCTTGCTGTTGCTTTTGGTTTTAGTTGCTCGTCAAGCTGGCGGTTAAGTTCGGTGCCAGCTGGCGTCGACATGAACTGGTCGATATCAGCTTC
This sequence comes from uncultured Moraxellaceae bacterium, assembly GCA_947085865.1. Taxonomy (GTDB): domain Bacteria; phylum Pseudomonadota; class Gammaproteobacteria; order Pseudomonadales; family Moraxellaceae; genus Perlucidibaca. The sequence goes on along the minus strand of CAMTYC010000045.1, from coordinate 6,742 downwards.
AGTGATACGAATGCGCTCACCCATGCGACGCTGGCGTAAACGCTCAATGACCTGTTCGCGGGCAATGGCATTACGCAATGTCGCAAAGCTGGTGCCCGGCGTGCCGTCTAATTTGATGCGAAAAGCATCAAGTGTCATTTTGTTTTCGCGTGCCATGCCAGTCAAAATGGCATTCACCGCATTTTCATCGGCGCGAATACCGTTGCGATCAGCTAGCTGCAGTTGCAGCGACTCTAGAATCAGCTGCTCACGTGCCTGTGTGCGAAGTTGTTCAGCAGCGGGGGCTGGCTGATTGCGTTGTTTGGCCTGGAACATGATGTCATTCATGCGGCCTTCAACTTCTGAATTCAAAATAACACTGTCATTAACAATGACCGAAATTTGATCCATGGGCTTTGGATTGGCTATGGCTGTTGAGGCCGAAAAAGCAAGCGCCGAGCAAAGCAAGGCATGGGACATTGGGCGCCACATTAGAAGCGATCCTCTCGTTGTGAAAGCTGGGAGTATCCAAAGACACTTTGTTCTAGCAGTGCGTTGACACCGCTTTGTATTGAAGCCAGACCTTTTAGGCTAACTTCTAAGAAAATTGCACTACGACTGCGGTCTGAGCTGTCGCTAAGTCCGCTTGGGTCGGCCAGAAAGCTACGCTTAAACAGGCGTACTTCCCAGCAGCAAGACTCGTAACCTACACCAAATAACGCCTCTTGTGATTCTTCATCCTTCAAATTGTATTGCCACAACGCAAAGGTTTTCCAATGCGCGCCAATGGGGTGCACAAATGACAAGTGGGTTTGGCTAACTGCGCGTTGGCCAATGCTTGGGTCATCACGCCGGAAGCGATAACCCGCGTTATAAAGACGACCACCCGGTAGTTGAATATTAGTTGCCACACTGTATTGAGATAGTTTGCTATCGCTGGGATCCATCAAGAAGTCGGCATAAGCACTAACATTTTCATTAATGCGTGTTGTGATATTGCCTGCAAAGCTAGAACTGTCAGTGTTGCCGATAGGTGTGCTGCCGTCTAATAAAGGCAAAGCGACCCGGCGATCACGGAAATAAATAATTTGACCCACGGAGGCCTGCAAGTGCTCAAAACCATCTTCGCTTATAAAGCGTGAGGTGACACCATAAGCAACTTGGTTGGCATCATCGACGCGATCGCCGCCGGAAAAGCGTGTATCTCTGAATAGCTGGTCGTAACTAAATGTGGTGTTAGCACTATCAAAGTTGGGATTTTCGGATTGATCTTTAAACGGTGCATAAAGGTAGTACAGACGAGGCTCTAAGGTTTGCGTTAGGCCATTGCTGTATGGCCGATCAAAGTACAGGCCAGTGTCTAAGCTAACAGTTGGAATAGTGACACTAGGGTTTTTGTCAGCGCCCACTCCTTCACCTTCAAGGGCGTATTGCAGGTGCGTTAGTTTAACGGCTGGACGAACAAAGCCCCATTGATCACTAAACTCATATTGCATGCGCGGGTCTAAACGCATACGTACACCATTAATGTCGATCGAGCCGTCATCTACACTGCGGCGGAAATTCGCCACTTCTGCGCGCAGGTCGGGCTGCCAGCCTGCTGCTAATGACTGCTGCCGTGTCAGTAATAGCTGTGGTAAACGACTGTAGGGTTTGTCGCCATCGGCAATGCTGGGGTCAATGGTCTGAAAGCCTTGCACGCGTGTGGTGGCTTCCCATGGCCCTTGGCGGTAGATCACCTCACCAACACGCTCTTGGTGCGTGGTGGCGCTCTGTACTAGGCTGGTGCCAAGGTCGGTAAAAAATAAATTGTCCGAGACGTAGTTCACATCAGCGCGAGCTGAGAAACCATTATCCCAACGAGCACTATGTTGAAAGCGGCCGCTTTTGCGGTCTTCGCCGGTGTTTTTGTCATCAGGCAAAATATTGCCTTCAACAATACCGCTGCCGTAGTTTTGTGTCAGATAACGAAATTCACCACCCAGCATAGTGCCACGGCGACCAACCACACGTGGGGTGATCGTGGCGTCATAGTTAGGCGCTAAGTTGAAGTAGATTGGCTGCGAAAAATCTAAGCCGCCATCAGAGGTGGTGCCGAAGCGTGGCACCAATAAACCGGTTTGACGGCGATCATCAATCGGGAATCGAAAATACGGCAAATATAAAACGGGTACATCGGCAATTCGTAACTTGGCGTGATAAACCTTACCAACGCCAGTTTCTTGGTTGAGCTCAATATCACGCGCGTCAAATGCCCAGCTGCGCTGGCCCGGTGCACAGGTAGTGTAGATGCCACGGTCAATTAAAATCACACCATCATCTAAACGACGGATACGTTCGGCGCGACCGTGAGCGTTAAGGTCGCTGGCCACAAATTCACTGCTGAGTAACTGGCCCGCTTGCGTGTTTAAGTTAAAGACTGCCTGTTCTGCGGTCATTAACAAGCCGGGTTCAGCTAGTCGAATATTGCCATCAAATTGGGCAAACTCACGGTCTTGGCTGAGCGTGCCGCTGTCGGCTTCGATCAGGCGGCCATTTTGTTGCAGGCGCACACTGCCGGCCAACTGTGCTTCGCCGTCATCACTGTAGTTTAGGCTATCGGCATTGGCTAAAATTTCGCTGGCATTAAAGTCGCCGGCAACCACTTTGGGGCCAATGGGGGTGACCCAAGCGCCTGCACAGGTAGGGTCAATGCGTGGTTGATCAATTGCGGGAAGGGCCGCAATTTCTGCGCTGCTTAACCAGCCTAGGCGACTGCCAGCAGTGTCCATGGTGGTTAAAGAAGAGTCCGCCGCCCAAGTGTTGCCTGATAAACACAGCAGTGCAATGCTGGCGGCAATTGGGTTTAGTCGCCAATGAAGGCGATCAATGTGACGATATGCTTGGCTCATAGTCAGTAATCATTGGGTCTTGGATCATTATGCCGGATAATAGATTTTTTAATCCCGATCAGCTAGGAAAATCCGGAATGACAGACGATTTACGTGCTCAGGCTTTGGGGCAGTGGGTTAAACAGTGCTTATTAAGTCATCCCCAGTGGCCTGCTCCGGTGGGCGATTTGGAAGTAGTATCGGGTGATGCCAGCTTTCGCCGTTATTTCAGGCAGCCTTTACAGCAAGGCTCGTTGATTGCTGTTGATGCGCCACCAGCGCATGAAGATTGTGCGCCGTTTGTGGCGCTTTCCAAGGCTATGCACGCTCACGGCCTTTGTGTGCCAGAAGTGCTGGCGTGGTCAAAGCCGGATGGCTTTATGTTGCTTACAGATCTTGGCGATACTTTGCTGCGCGACCAATTGGCGGCACCCACCGTGAGCACACTTTATGGTGCTGCGATGACGGCATTGGTGAGCATGCAGACCTGTCCTGCGCCCAGTGATTATTTCCTGCCACGTTATGATCGCGAGCGTTTGTTAACTGAAATGCGGCTGCTAACGGATTGGTTTATTCCGAAGTATTTAGGCCTGCAACTGGATGTTGAACAGTCAGCAATGTGCGAACAGCAATTCGCCACGTTGGCAGAGGCTGTTTTGGAGCAACCTACGGTATTTGTGCATCGCGACTACCACTCGCGTAATTTAATGCTTACGCCTGATGGCCAGCTCGGTATCATCGATTTTCAAGATGCGGTAACAGGTCCGATTACGTATGATTTGGCATCACTATTACGTGATGCCTATGTGTCATGGCCTGATGCTGATGTGGCGGTGTGGGTGCAGCGATTTAGAGATGAGCTGATTGTGGCGGGTCAATTAGACGCCAAGGTGTCAGCCACTCAGTTTCAGCTTTGGTTTGATGAAATGGCTGCGCAGCGACATTTAAAGGTAGTGGGTATTTTTGCGCGTTTAAGCCTACGTGATGGTAAGCATGGTTATTTGCAGGATATTCCGCTGGTTTATCGTTATTTATTAAATGAATTAAGCGAAATTGAAGCCTTACAGCCTTTGCATCAGCTATTGGTGTCATTGTTACCCACCTATTTAGCCAAGTACCCAGACGCGGCGCAGGAACTTGGAGCGTATTTGTAATGAAAGCAATGATCTTGGCCGCAGGCCTAGGCACACGTATGCGGCCGCTAACTGACACCTTGCCGAAACCGCTGCTAGAAGTAGGGGGCGAGCCATTAATTGTGTGGCACCTTAAAGCGCTGCTGCGTGCGGGTATTAAAGACATTGTGATTAATACCTCTTGGTTAGGCCAAAAATTAGAACAAGCGATGGGCGATGGTCGTGCTTTTGGCGTGAATATTGAGTGGTCACGCGAGCCGGAATCGGCACCGCTAGAAACCGCGGGTGGCATTATTCAAGCATTGCCTATGCTGGGCCATGAGCCGTTTATGTTAGTTAATGGCGATGTTTGGCTGCGAAAAAACCTAACTCCCCTAAGGCAAGCACTGGCGCCCGGCCGGCAAGGGCATTTGGTGTTGGTTGATAACCCCGAGCAGCATCCCAGTGGTGACTTTGTATTAGCTTGCGGCAGCGACATGTCCGAAGGTGTGCGTTACGACCTTGGCGGGGATAATGAGTCGGCTGGTCGCCGATTAACCTATGCCGGTGTCGCGGTATACTGTCCCAGTTTGTTTCAAGGCTTAACGCCAGGTGTTAGGCCATTAGCGCCATTGCTGCATGAAGCGATCGCCATGAAGCGTATTACCGGTGAATATTTTGCCGGACCATGGGTGGATGTCGGCACGCCACAACGCCTGTATGATCTCAACGATAGCTTACGTACCCAGATGAGTGATTCATGAACGACTTTTTAATTGCCCCTTCGATTTTATCTGCCGACTTTGCTCGCTTAGGAGAAGAAGTCGAGGCTGTATTGGCGGCAGGTGCAGATGTGGTGCACTTTGATGTGATGGATAATCATTATGTGCCTAACCTTACCATTGGCCCGATGGTTTGTAAGGCGCTACGCAAGCATGGCATTACCGCACCGATCGATGCGCATTTAATGGTGCGTCCGGTAGATCGACTGATTGGTGATTTTATTGATGCTGGTGCCAGCATCATTACGTTTCATCCTGAAGCGTCGGATCACGTCGATCGCTCATTGCAAATGATTAAAGATGGCGGCGCTCAATGTGGTCTCGTGTTTAACCCAGCCACGCCGTTACATTACCTTGATCACGTCATGGAGAAAGTCGACGTGATTTTGCTGATGAGTGTGAACCCCGGCTTTGGTGGTCAGAAATTTATTCCTAGCACCTTAGATAAATTGCGCGCTGTGCGTGAGCGTATCGTCGCCAGTGGTCGCAACATTCGCTTGGAAATTGATGGTGGTGTGGGTGTGGCCAATATTCGTGAAATCGCCGAGGCTGGTGCCGATATGTTTGTTGCCGGTTCTGCGATTTTTAATGCACCAAATTATGCTGAAGTCATTAGCCAAATGCGTGCCGAATTGGCGGCCGCGCGAGTCAACGCATGAAAGGCCTGCAGCGCGAGTTAGGCTTTACCCCTAAGCTGATTATGCTCGATCTCGATGGCACGCTGGTTGATAGCGCTGCTGATATTGCTTTATGCCTAAATCAGGCTCTGGCCGACTTGGCCTATCACAATGTGTCCGAGCAGCAAGTGCGTGAATGGGTGGGTCGTGGGGCGCCACGTTTAATCGAGTTGGCGTTGCAGCATGTGAGCCCGAACTACCAAACTGATGCGCATCGAAATGAAGCACAAACTGCGCTGCTTAATCAGTTCATGCAGCGTTATCAAGTGTCGGTATGTCAGGTTAGTACGGTTTATCCCGGCGTATTTGAGTTTATCGATGCCGCCGAGGCTGCCGGAATTCATTTGGCCTGTGTGACCAATAAGCCTTATGCACCGGCACGTGCTTTATTAGACGAGTTGGGCCTGTTGCCACGTATGCATTTGTTAATCGGTGGTGATACCTTGGCGCATCGCAAGCCCCATCCCGAGCAGTTGCTGCACTGCCTTCGTCATTTTGATGTGGCCGCCGCAGACGCACTGATGGTGGGCGATTCTTATAATGATATTGAGGCCGCACGTGCTTGTGGTGTGCGATCTTTAGCGGTGCCTTATGGCTATAATCATGGCCAAGATATTCGCCAGAGCCAGCCTGATATGCTGGTCAACTTGTTGTCTGAGGTTTTGAGTTGAGCATGACGCCTGAAACATTTGCTGCCCTTGCCGCTCAAGGCTTTAATCGCATCCCCGTGGTACGCGAGATTTTGGCGGACTTAGACACGCCACTATCTTGCTATTTAAAAGTGGCACACCTGCCTTACAGCTATTTATTTGAGTCAGTGCAAGGTGGTGAGCAGTGGGGACGTTACTCCATGATTGGCCTGCCGGCGCGCACGATTTTGCGCGTACAGGGTTATCAGGTCAGCTTAGAAGTCGACGGCAACATCACACAAACAGAAACCGTTGTTGACCCTTTAGCGTATGTTGAGCAGTTTCAAGCACGCTTTAAGGTGCCAGAGCTTGATGGTTTGCCACGCTTTACCGGCGGCTTAGTGGGTTATTTCGGTTATGACACGGTACGTTATGTTGAGCGCCGTCTGGCTGCTTGTACAAAGCCAGATCCATTAGCCACACCTGATATTTTTTTGATGGTCTCTGATGAGGTCATGGTCTTTGATAATGTCAAAGGCAAGTTGTATTTGATTGTCCACGCCGACCCAGCACAGGCTGATGCGCTGGCATTAGCCGAGCAGCGTTTAGATGCTTTAGTGGCTGGCATTCATGCGCCACTGAACACCAGTCCACAGCCAGCCAGCAAGCCGTTAACCGAGTCTGATTTTGTCT
>CAMTYC010000044.1:0-8024 GCA_947085865.1 uncultured Moraxellaceae bacterium | reverse complement strand
TCATGGCTAAATATAGCTTTTAATTGACAATATAGCCTCGTCAGTTCGGCAGCGGCTGAACGAGGCTTTAGGCATCACACAATCGACACAAAAAATCACTAAAGTATGCTGGCAAACCTGCCAACTCAGGTCTAAGTTAGTACTTATAGTGAACACTCATGGAGGTCGGTTATGTTGACTATAGCAACCGCTGCCCACGTCACCTCAATTCCACAACTCACCATTAATGGTCAGCTTAGACCACTTTTGAAGCCACTCACCTTGCATGGCTCGAATTGGCTCACCCTGCCCTGGATAGCCTTGGGTTGGTTCGCGGCAGTGGGCATCGCCAACGGTGGTGGTGGGCAATGGATTGTATTGCTTTGCCTAAGCATGCTGTGCGCATTAAAGCAGTCCTCAACAGTTGCCGAGCTATCCGGTGTTACGCTGTTTTTGCGAGATGGCATATTAGGCCAGTATGCTCAAACTATTCCATGCTCCAGCATCCACACCATTTGGTTAAGACAAAATGCGCTGATGCGACTGTTTGATGTCGGCCGCGTGGGCATGACAACTTATGATGGTAAAACTTACCTGAGCCAGCTTATTCAGCAACCCAGCACGTTAAAAAACGCGATCATTGAGCTGGCCGCGAACCGGCAGCCATTATGGCTACCGTCCGATCAGCAAATCACGCTTGACGAACCATTTTAAACCGCTTGTTAAAACAAGCGGTTTAGTCCGTTCAGCGCAGCCACTCGATAGGCCTCAGCCATCGTCGGATAATTAAACGTGGTATTCACAAAGTAATGCAGTGAATTTCCGGGCTGGCGCATTACCGCCTGCCCAATGTGAACAATTTCTGCCGCGTTATTGCCAAAACAGTGAATACCTAAGATCTCCAGCGTTTCACGATGGAATAAAATTTTCAGCATCCCCACCACATCTCCCGAAATTTGTGCGCGCGCCAAGTGCCGGAAAAACGCCTGACCTACTTCATATGGCACACAGGCATCAGTCAGCTCTTTTTCAGTTTTACCCAAGCATGAAATTTCGGGGATGGTATAAATACCTGTGGGCACATCAATAACCCTGGGTACATCTTTGCTGCCTGTAATATGTGCTGCAGCACAGCGGCCTTGGTCATATGCGGCTGATGCCAACGCAGGAGGGCCGATCACATCACCCACGGCATACACATTGGCACACTCCGTTTGATAACTTTCAGAAACCGCCAACTGACCACGGCCATTGGCTTTTAAACCAATCTCTTCTAAACCCAAGTGGGCGGTATTACCGGTACGACCGTTACACCACAAAATAGCATCAGCTTTAATCTTTTTGCCCGACTTCAGATGCATCACCACATGGTCATCAAAGGCTTCTACACGCTCATATTCTTCTTGATTACGAATCAGAACACCTAAGTCACGCAGGTAGTGTGATAGCGCATCGGCAATCTCATCATCCAAAAATGAGAGCAACTGAGGCTGGCTATTAATAAGATCTACTTTGTAGCCCAAACCAACAAATATAGAGGCGTACTCACAGCCAATAACCCCTGCACCATAAATAATCAGCTTTTGAACAGGGTAGTCCAAGCGCAAAATTTTATCGCTATCAAAAACACGCGGGTGGTTAAAGTCGATGTCGTTAGGCTGATAAGGACGGCTGCCGGTGGCAATTACGGCATGGTCAAAACTCAGTCGCTCACTTAAGCCATCCTCCCGCACCACTTTTAATTCGTTGGCATTAACAAACTGAGCTTGGCCATTAAAAACATCCACATCATTGCGCTCAAAAAAACGCTGATGAGTACTGACCTGCAGCTCAATAACACGATGTGCACGGGCCAGTACTTGCGATAGCGGTAACGAGCGAATGTCGGCCATTCGTGATAACAGTGGGTCACGACGAAAACGCATCAGGTTATAGACGGTTTGACGCAGTGCTTTTGATGGAATGGTACCAACATGTGCACAGTTGCCGCCGACATCAGAGCGCACATCAACCACTGCCACTCGCCGTCCATCTTTGACTAATTTCATAGCCGCACCCTCACCCGAAGGGCCTGCACCAATTACTACGGCATCGTAATGCGTCACCATCGTTACTGCTCCTGTTTAACGAGGTCTTAGACTACGAAAAAATCCCTCTCAAGACCATTGTCGTTTGGGCTAATCGTGATCACCTGCGCTACACTCTGCACAATGAATGAGGTGAATCATGAATAACCCCGCTAATCCCCCCAGTCGCATCGAAACGGGTGTGAAATTACGTGGCGCCGAAAAAATGGCGCGCATCCCGGTCAAAATCATTCCGACTGATGAGTTGCCACGAAAACCAGACTGGATTCGCGTGCGCGTCAAAAATCCGGGCGAAGTACAGCGTATTAAGGGGCTACTGCGGGAGCAGCGACTGCATACCGTTTGTGAAGAAGCAGCCTGTCCAAATTTGGCCGAATGCTTTGGTGGCGGCACAGCAACATTCATGATCATGGGTGATATTTGCACACGCCGTTGCCCATTTTGCGATGTTGCACATGGCCGCCCCAATGCCTTAGACGCAGATGAACCGCGTCATTTGGCCGAAACTGTCGCCAACCTCAAATTGAAATATGTCGTGGTCACATCGGTAGATCGTGATGACTTAAAAGATGGTGGCGCTCAACACTTTGTCGATTGCATTAAATCGGTGCGTGAATTAAATCCCAACACCAAAATGGAAATCTTGGTGCCGGACTTCCGAGGACGCATGGATATTGCGTTACGTTTAATCAGCGAGTGTCCACCGGATGTGTTTAATCACAATATTGAAACCGTGCCGCGCTTGTATAAAGCCATTCGTCCTGGCTCTGACTATCAACATTCACTACAGCTTCTAAAGCGCTTTAAACAAGAGCGCCCAGACATTGCCACCAAATGTGGCCTGATGGTGGGTATTGGCGAGACCGAAGAAGAGGTAATGGCGCTGTTACGTGACTTAAAAGACCATGATGTCGATTTAGTGACGATTGGGCAGTACTTACAGCCGTCAAAAACTCATGCCCCCGTAGACCGTTTTGTACATCCAGACGAGTTTGCGCGTTATGCCGCCTTTGGCCGTGAGTTAGGTTTTAGGAATATTGCGAGTGGGCCCATGGTGCGATCTAGTTATCACGCCGACTTACAGTTTGCTGGCGTTGATGTCACTGCCCTAGCTTAAAAACTAAGGCAGTGCCTGCTGAATTTTGGCCAATGTGTTGGCTATGGCGGGATGATCAGACAGCTCAACGGCACGCTGAGACAAAGGCAATGCCTGTTGTGGCTGACCACGCTCTAACAGCGAGTAGGCTAAGTTGTTCAATAGAAACGGCTGGTCTGGCAATGCGACTAAACCATCTCGTAATACCTGCTCACCCGCCTCTGCGTGCTGCTGCTCAGCTACTAATTCGGCCTGTGCTAGCCACAAAACCGGCTGATCAGGCCAACGCTTTATTGCTTGTGCTAGGCCTGTCTGTGCAGCCTCAGGATTGACGCGGCGCATATCTAACAAGATCTGTAAAACATCATTAGCAACCACAGAATCCGGCCAGTCACTAGCAACCGGCAGCAGACGAATGGCCCAACGATCGGCCCTAGCCCAAGTGCGATCAAATACCGAATAGGAAATGCTCAAGCGCTCAGTCGGACCCGAGCGTAAAATGAAGTGACCGCGTTCGGCATCTACTCCAATTACCACGGCGTAATGCCACAGCGGGTACCACGACAAACCATTGTTTTGTCGCACAATCACAGGGGTCCCTTCATCTAGGGCTTGTGTGATGGCGGCAAGTGTTGGCTTGAGTTGTTGCGGAACAAAGCCACGTTGACGAGATTGCGACACCATTTCAGCAGTGAGCGAACCTTCACGTCCTGGCAAATACAAATCCGGGGCGAGTTCATCAGGTGTTAAAGGGAGGCCCCAATAACTCATCACCATGGCTAAGGTAGATGGGCCACAATGAAACGCTTCTTGCGGATAAAAAGGCACCTCTACCAGCTCGCTAGAGCTAGTAGGATGCTTTTTTAAATCAAGTGCCTGAGTGGTCATGCAGGCACTTAACAACATACACATAAGAGTGACCAAAATATTACGCAACTTGACCACTCCTATAAGACTCAACGAACTGAGCGAGTAAACGGAAACACCTTAGTTAAGCCCAGCAAGTCGGTGACCAACAGCACTAGAAACACAAACACAACTGCGCCAACTACGCCATTACCTGCCACGGGTGATGTTTCAATTTCACCTGCTAAACGTGACACTTCCGCATCAGATAACGAAGCAACACGAGCCATTGCCTGTGTTGGGCTAACGCCAAGTGCTGTCATTTGTTGACGAACATCTTCGCGATCTAACCAAGTCACCAACTCAGCACGCTGAGCTGTATGTTGTTCGCTTACCGTCAGAGTCATCACTTGTTCAGCACTTACTGGCGCTGCCAATGCCGGCAACCCCCAAGTACTGATGCTCAGAATCAAAACAGAAGCAATCGAGGTGCGCATTTTATTGTTTTTCATGAACTTATACTCAGGTTGACAGTGAAACTACACGGTACGCCTATTTAACATAACTAGATACAACTAACGCTTTTAACGTGTAAATGTGAAAAACTTAGTCAGACCCAGCAGGTCAGTAATTAACAGAATAATAAAGATCAATGCCAAACCACCAGCAAGGCTACCCGCCACATCGGCTTGATCAACTTGACCATACAAACGTGAAACCTCTGCATCCGAGAGTGCTGCCACGCGCTCAATTGCCTGAACAGGGCTAACGCCTAAGCGCACCATTTCAGCAGCCACATCATCACGCTGCAGCCATTGTGTCATCGCCAAACGCTCATTTATGGCTTGTTCACTGCGCTGCTCAGTCAGTACTTGATCTGCACTGATGGGCGCTGCCAACGCAGGCATGCTAACCACCGCCGTTGAGGCCATAAGCACCACGGCAACCGCTTTACGAGCTACTTTCATTTTCTTTCTCCTTAAACAAACTATTAATTATCCACGCTTATCTGCAACAAATGGATTACTTCTGCGCTCTTCGCCAATGGAGGACATGGGGCCATGGCCCGGCACAAAGCGCATGTCATCCGGCAAACTAAATAATTCGCGCTGAATCGCATCAATCAGTGTTTGATGATCTCCTAGCGGGAAGTCTGTCCGCCCAATTGATCCAGCAAAAATCACATCACCAACAAAACTAACACCTGCAGACTCAGAAATTAATACCACATGGCCCGGAGTATGCCCGGGGCAATGACGAACCATCAGCGTTTCCGCCCCAATAGCCACTTCATTACCTTGATACAGCCAACGTGTTGGCTCAAATCGGCGCGACTGAGGAAAGCGAAACATACGCGCTTGCTCGTCTAGTCGGTCAATCCAAAACTGATCACCAGGATGCGGCCCTTCAATTGGCACCTGCCAATGCTCAGCCAAGTCCGCCACCGCGCCAGCATGGTCAATATGCGCATGTGTGACCAAGATCTTAGTGATCTCCACACCTTCGTTTTGCACTAATGAGATTAACTGATCGATATCCCCGCCGGGATCGATTAAGGCGGCTTGGTTCGTACTGTCACACCAAACTAAACTACAATTCTGTTGAAACTGAGTGACAGGTAAAATACGAAAACGTAATGCCATCAAAGCACTCCTATGCGCGATTGCGTTAAGCTTAACCGTGAGTATTATCCAGACTCAAACTTGAGGAGCATTAAGGTCATGCCATCGTTCGATATTGTCTCTGAATTAGAGACTTACGAAGTTAATCATGCAGTACAAAACACCACCAAAGAAATTGCGACGCGTTTCGATTTTCGCGGTTCACAGGTCACTGTTGAGTTCAACGAAAAAAATAAAGAGATCAAACTCAGTGCTGAATCAGACTTCCAAGTCGATCAAGTGCGCGCCATGCTGGAAAACCATTTACTCAAGCGCAAAGTAGATGCCCAAGTGCTTGATCCGCAAAAAATGGAAGCCTCAGGCAAGCTTGTGCATCAAATTATTAAGCTAAAAGACGGTCTTGACTCTGATACCGCCAAAAAGATTGTGAAGTTATTAAAAGAAAACGGACACAAAGTACAGGCCAGCATTCAAGGCGACAAAGTACGTGTCACTGATAAAAAGCGCGACACACTACAAACTGCCATGGCATTTTTGCGTGAACAACAGTTAGGTCTGCCGCTGCAATTTAATAACTTTAAAGATTAAGCTATGACTGCTTGGCTTGGCGCTGCTGACTGCGCCAAGCCAAAGGCGCTAGCCCTGTCCACGACTTAAATACCCGCGAAAAGTTCGAACTTTCACGATAGCCAAGTAGATAGGCAATTTCCTTTACGGACGTATTGCTGCTTTTAAGCATTTGACATGCACGTGATCGACGCTCTTCCTCTAACAATATCTGAAATGAGGTGCCTTGCTGGCTTAGGCGGTTGCGCAGCGTGCGCACAGACAGCCCAAGTTCATTAGCCATCGTTTCCATACGCGGCAAAGGCCCAGACAAGTTCGCTAATTGAATACGAATTGAGTCTGCCAATGAACCATCCGCCAACAGCTGACTCATACGTGTTTGAATTTGCTCAATGAGCAACTGATGCTGTTTAGCATCTCCCGTCACGCTGGCTTGCGCCATTAAGTCTGGCGAAAACCCAAGCCCATTAAAGCTGGCATTAAAGTGGATCGTATTATGACAATGCGCCTGTAACAGCTCGGCATATGGTGATGGTCGATGCGTTAAATACAAACTCACTTCACGCAATCGTGAACCCGCAATGGGCACTAAAATATTAAATGCTGCCATGACCAGCACTTCCATTAAAAATGACTCATCTAATGGCAGGTCACTCATCAGCTCAAACACTAAAGCTTCTTGCTGATCGCCACGTCGCTCACGGTGTGTCACCAAAAACGGGGCTACAACCGCCATATAGTCATAATAAAGCGCCACAACATCAGCAACAGTAGGGGCTGTCAGTGTCGCTTGTCCCAGCAAACCGTGCGTGGCAGGCGTCAGCATTTCAGCATAACGCAAGGACAAGGGAGGCTCAGGGCAGCGCCTTAATGCCTCCTGAAACAGCAGATAAACATCTAACAAAGGGACAATGGTTTCAGGGCGTTCTAACTGCTGAGACGATAGGCGTGATGAGGCCAATAATGTGGCAGCGGGAATATGCCAGCGTGACTCAAATAACTGCAACATTTTTCGCGGATAGGCGGCGATAGTAAACATACGCGAAGTCATGATTGACGAAGTTTCACTAACGGCCATGAACCACCCTTTTTCAAATCGTTGAAGACAACTAGCTTAGCGCATGATTGACTCTATTGCCGTGTCAAAGCCCATAAACAGTCAGTCTTAGCCTATTATTTTCAGGCACACTGCAAAGGTATTAATCATTTTGAGCAACACAATATGAATAACAATATTACGCGCACATTAAGCACCTTAAATAAATTGCCCAATAGCCTGCGAGTTCGTGCTATTTCCACGATTTTTGGCACCGTTGTGCCTTTTGTTGGTACCAGTGGTTTGCGTTACGAAAAGCTCACCAGCAACGAAGTGGTTGTTAGTATTCGCAACCGTCGCAAAGTGCAAAACCACATTAAAGGTGTGCATGCTGCGGCCATGGCACTACTGGCAGAGACTGCTACAGGATTTGTGGTGGGCATGAACTTGAGTGATGACAAACTGCCACTGATTAAGTCACTGCATGTGGACTACAAGCGTCGCGCAGTGGGCGACTTACGCGCCGTTGCCACCTTAACCGACGAGCAAATCGCCCTGATCGAGCGCGAGCCTAAAGGCGAAGTATCAGTGTCCATTACTGTTACCGACGAATCTGGCCAACAGCCCGTAGAGTGCGAAATGTTGTGGGCCTGGGTCAGCAAAACTCGTTAATAATGTGGCGGCAACTCCGGCTCGGCGGATGCCTCTGTCGAGCTGGGCTGTAACGTTTTCATTTGCTGATATAGCAAGCGAATTTCGTCTTGCAGAATGTCCATTTGTTGTTGCTGCTT
>CAMTYC010000043.1:0-3718 GCA_947085865.1 uncultured Moraxellaceae bacterium | reverse complement strand
GCATGAGTGTTTAACGGCCAAAGATTTTTCAGTCAGTAAGGAAGGCTTTGGGGACGAGTTAGCTCGTCAATATGCAGTGCAACAGCGCACATTAAACTTGGCGCCAGCGACGCCGATACTGGTAACAGTAACGGCTGATTTTACGCCTAATAAGCTCGATGTTTTAAATGTGCGATTATTAGATCGCTTTTGGCCAAGTCGAAGTTGCCCATCGATGCCGATGAACCCGTCACAGCCTTTATTGCTAACACGTTGGGTGCTGGCCGAGTTAGACGGCAAAAAACTTGATCCCAAACGACTCGATAAGCCCGCGCATTTGCGCTTAATGGGGCAAGGGCGCCTGCAGGGGCATACTGGCTGTAACACGATTCAAGCGCGTTATACGCAGGCCGGTGAAAACTTGCGTTTTAGTCAGTTTGTCACCACCCGCATGGCTTGCCATGGTGAAGCGGCGGCTAATGAGCAGGCGTTACTAGTGGCGTTACGGCAAAGCGCTCAGTTTGAAATGCGTGGCAATCAGCTCTGGTTACTGCAGGGTGACCAAACCTTAGCGCGATTCTTAGCGGATGATATGTATTGATGGCGCTTAGTAAAACAGCGCCACGGTTTGACGGCTAATCGCAATCAGTTGACCGCTACTGCTCCACAACTTAGCTTCAATATGAGCATATCCATTTTGGGCAAACTCGGTATTTGCCTGATACTGCCACCAGTCACTGGCCTCTAGATCCTTCAACGCAGCAACTAACTCTAATGTCCACGACATGGTGCTAATAGCAGCTGGTTGGCGAAATTGCGAAGCGGTTGCCGGTGGCCAGGCATCAACCAAAGCCACAATGGCCGCAGCAGTAAGTACAGCAGGGGGCTCACGGAAGCGTACCCAGCCTCCAATATTGGGGCTGGCGCTGCCGGTAAATGGTAAGTCACCTGACGCCCAGCGGAAATCAAACTGTTGAGTAAACTCAGGCGTGATACCTGGAAGGTAGGGCAACGCCTGCAGTGTATCCGGTGCCGCAAAGGCTGGTGCTGGCTGTGCAGACACATTGATTTCAGAATGGCGGTCATCTGCAAAAGCACACAGCATAGCTGCCACGGCTTGGTCATTTTGACGGGCAATACAGTGGGCTTGGCTTGCTGATTTACCGGTACGTAATAACTGGCTATCAAGATCAATATTGCCGGCTGCCGCAGGACCAACAAAGTTGACTGAAAGCGAGCGCAGTGGGCGTTGTAGATTAAGAGTTTGTTGGCAGTGCTGCAGTAAAATAGCACCAATCAGGCCGCCGTATGTGGCGCGACCCTGTCCCCAATTTGGCAGAATCGTCATTTGTTGACTGTTAGGGCTGATGCTCTGCATCATCTTGTCAAAGCTCATTGTGCCTCCGCTAATGTCATCGGGAACAGGGGTTTTCCTGCCATTGCTAGGCTTAATTGCAGCAATAAATCCCAAGCACGTTCGTTTGATTGACCTTTGATGGCGCGATCAATGGCCAACAAAAGCTCATGTAACTGATGCAACCGTTTTAGGTTTAAGCGCTTCAGTGCTTGCTGTGCTGGCCCTTGCCGTTTGGCCCAAAATCCAGCTTGGCTAAGCTGTGCAGTTGATACCTGGCGCTGGCCATTTAAGGCATTGTGCTCTGCAATTTGTATCAGACTGCGTAAGTCTTTTTGCAATGCCCACAGCACCACCGACTCAGCGGTGCTTTCGGCTTCAAGACCAAAGATCAGGCGAGCGCTGCGTGCAGCATCTCCCAGTAAAACTGCGTCGGCCAAATCAAACACCGAATAACGCGCACTATCGCTGATTAAGCTGGCCACTAACGCGACATTTATCGGTTCGTTGTTATGCAGCAGTTGTAGTTTTTCTAGTGCCTGTGCTGCGGCTAATAAATTGCCCTCAGTGCGGTCGCTCAGTAGCTGAATGGCATCATCTTCAAAGCGTAACCCCAAGCGTTGGCCGCGTTGAGCTAACCACTGTGGTAGTGCTGCCGCATCAATTGGATAAACGGTGACGGCAGTTCCCGCCGCTTCAAGGGCAGTAAACCATTTGCTTTTTTGTGCGCTGCCATCCAGTTTTGGCAGGCACACCACTAACCAAGTGTCTTCTGGTGGCCTGTTTGCAAGTTCGATCAGTGCGGCACTGGCGCTGGCATCTGGTTTATTTACAAAACGCAGCTCCAGCAGTTTGCGCTCGGCAAATAAAGAAAGTGCTTGGCTGTCAGCAATTAAACTATCCCAGTCAAAACCACGCTCGATACTGTATTGAACGCGTTCATCATAACCATTGGCGCGTGCTTGCTGACGAATCGCATCAAGGCTTTCTTGAATGAGTAAAGGTTCGTCACCACTGAGCACATGCAGCCGCAGCGCTGTGCTGCTAAGGTGGCTGGGTAATTGCTCAGGGCGAAGTTTCATAGGCGATTAAGGAGCTAACACAGGGCTGGCATCTGGTGCTAAGTCGGCGCGTTTGGCACGTGCTAATTGGGTAACAATTTGCCCGCTGGCCTGTTGGCGCAGTTGTGATAACAGTAAGTTTTCTTCTTCAAACTTACCAACAATGCGGGTGTTATCGAACTGATAAGTGCGACGTAGTTGTACATTGCGTAAATTGCTGGCTGGCATGCCACCGGCATGGCGCAGCTGAAAATCAACTTCATAAATCAGCGTGAATTCAGCGGCTTTGGCGCGACTATCCAAGGTGGATGTTTGGCGGCTAATGCGTTCGCTGCTGATATGCAAAGCCACATCAGCATCAGCACTAATTTCTCCGCCTGCACGACGAATACCATCCTCTAATAAACGATTCAGCTCACTTGCTTCAGATTGCAAGGCAATTGGCGTCAGCTCAATAAGCTGCGGTGCTACGCCGCGTAATTGGAAGCCGCAGGCGCTAAGGCCTAAGAGCATCAGAGCAACTAGATAAGGGCGCATTGAGCTAACTCTCCTAAGACCGGCTTAAACGACAATACTGACAAGTTTTTGTTTTACCACAATGATTTTTTTAGGCGTTTGGCCATTAATAAATCGCTGGGCATCGGCGTTAGCCAAGGCGGCTGCTTCGATGCTGGCATTATCCGCGTCCGCAGCAACCTCAATTTGCCCACGCACCTTACCATTGACTTGCACTACCAGTGTGATGCTATCGCGAGTTAATGCATTTTCATCAACGGCAGGCCATTGTGCTGACAATAAGCCTTGAGGCTGCCCCAGTGCTTGCAGCAAGGCATGGGCAATATGCGGAACAATAGGAGCTAACAAGATCACTGCGCTGTGTAATGCTTCGCGCTCTAGTGCCAACGACTGCGGTTTGTCGGTGTTGTGTTTGGCTAAGGCGTTGAGCAATTCCATGACGGCCGCAATGGCGGTATTAAACGTTAAGCGACGGCTATAATCGTCGCTGACTTTGGCAATGGTTTCATGCAGCTTGCGGCGTAGTACTTTGTCATCACCAGATAACTCTTGGATGTTGAGCGTGGGCACGTCACCTTTGCTAACGTGGCTGTGAACTGCCTTCCATAAGCGACGAAGGAAGCGGTTGGCGCCTTCAACTCCGGTATCTGACCACTCCAGTGACTGCTCTGGTGGCGCGGCAAACATCATGAACAAACGTGATGTGTCAGCACCGTAAAGGTCAATCAGTGCCTGCGGGTCAACGCCGTTATTTTTCGACTTGGACATTTTCTCCATGCCGCCATGTGTCACTGGCAGGCCATCACTG
>CAMTYC010000042.1:0-14399 GCA_947085865.1 uncultured Moraxellaceae bacterium | reverse complement strand
GCCAAGCACGGTGCCAAAGGGAATAAAGCCGGGCATCGGCGATCTGCTTTCGTAATGTGAAGAAGAGGGAATTGGCGCGCCCGGCCCGATTCGAACGGGCGACCCCTGCCTTCGGAGGGCAGTACTCTATCCAGCTGAGCTACGGGCGCAGATAACAGCGGAGGCCGCATGTTACTTGCGTTTGGTGGGGGTTTCAATTCAAATCAAGTGAGCCTTCTGGTTAAGGCGGCGGCGCAAATCCCACAAGCACGCCGTCATAGTCGCCTGTCTAACCAATCGCGGAAGATAGCTATTGATGTTTCTTATTCTGCGCAAGATACGATCAAAGCGCTTTTGATCAGCTTCCTGCCAGTGATATTGCATGGCAGTTCGCAGCTCTGGTGGTAAAAATCCCGCAGTGATGAAAGTATTAAATGGCCCCAAAAAGCGCCGCAATAATGGATGCGCAAACCTGAGAGATACCAGCCCCTGCAGATACTCACGCATGCTGTCATCAATGTGAGCACGGCTTAAGCCCTTATCCCACTGCTGATTAAATTCTGCGATCGATTCTGGCCATTGATTAGCGCGCACCTGTAGGGTGGTCGCTAGCGGTTTAGCTAACTGTAGAAAAGCTTCATCGTATGCAATCTCTGGGCACTGATGCATGGTGCGATAAACATCAACCAATCCCTTGTAAAGGCACAGCGCCACCCAATGCTGCAAATCTGGGTCCATGGCGTGGTATTTCACGGGTGACTCAGCGGTTGAATACACTTGCGCATGCGCACCATTTACGGCCTGTCGATAGGCGCGCTTTTCATTGGCTGTGCCGGTAAGCGCCACCGCAAGATAAGTCAGCGTAGTGCGTGTACGTTTGATTGGATGCTTATGAGTCGATCCCGTGCTGACACGACTTTCTTTAACGCCATAACCCACCGCTGGCCAAGCCAGTTGCATAACAACGTTAGCAGAGCCTGCTAATACATTAACGGCATCCAATATGCCGGGATAACGCTCATCCCAAGCTTTGGCGCTAAGTGTTTCTGGCCAGTCATCAACGACTGGTTCTGCTGGCGGGTTAAAAAACAGTTTTGGCGATGGGTGCATAACGGCTCTCGACTAGAAGGTGTTGCGCCATGAGATGAAACGATGATACATATAGCTGATTATGTATCATAATCTGCCTAATTCATCAGGTCGTCAACTCGTTTAAAAGTATGGAAGCGCTGTATGAACTTGAATGCTGCTCTTGAATATCGTCAGTTTTTGGCCGAAGTAAACGACTTCTTGGCTGATCACCTAACTGCCGAGATTCGTCGTGCTGGACAATTGGCGACCTCAGTGTTTGCTGATCCAGAACTTGTTATGGCTTGGCAGCGAATTTTGCATCGCCAAGGTTGGGCTGCTCCTCATTGGCCAAAAGAGCACGGTGGCACGGGCTGGAATTTAAGTCAGCGGGCTATTTTTGCGGAGGCGCTTATTAAGGCTGATGCACCGCCACTTATTCCCATGGGCTTGATGATGTGTGGGCCCTGCTTGATTGGTTATGGCAGTGAAAAACAAAAGGCCGAGTTGTTGCCCAGAATTTTGTCTGGAGATGACTTTTGGTGTCAGGGCTATTCAGAGACAAATGCAGGGTCAGACTTAGTGTCGTTGCGCACAAGTGCTGTCCGTGAAGGTGATTACTATCGAATAAATGGCAGCAAAATTTGGACTACCTATGCTCACCATGCCAACAAAATATTTTGTTTGGTGCGTACCAGTAAAACTGCCAAGCCACAGGCAGGCATTAGTTTTTTACTGATAAATATGGACACACCGGGCATTACCGTGCGTCCAATTATTGGTTTAGATGAGCTGCCAGAACAATGTGAGGTATTTTTTGACAATGTCATGGTGCCTGTTAACCAGCTGGTTGGTGAGGAAAATGACGGCTGGTCAGTCGCAAAATATTTGCTGGTGTTTGAGCGTGGCGGCTTAGAGTATGCGCCCATGCTAAAAGTACAGCTCAGTAAAATTCAGCAAATCGCTAAGCAGCAAAAAACAAGCACAGGTTTAGTGCTGGAAAAAGACGAGCTTTTTCAGCTTTCCTATCAACGTTGTGAGCGTGACATAACAGCTCTGGAGTTCACTGAGCAGCGTATAAAAAGTGCTTTAGGCAGCGGGCAAAATCCGGGCGCACTCTCCTCCATGACTAAAATTATTGGCACCGAGCTACAACAAAAGCTGACCGAATTGGCGTTGAGTTGTTTAGGTCATCAAGCGTTGATATGGCAGCCAGAGGCCTTGGTGCCAAAAGCACCAGCGCTGCCTCTGGGGCCTGAATATGCAGTAACTGCAATGCCTCATTACCTGAATACACGTGCTACATCGATTTATGGCGGTTCCAATGAAGTTCAGCGCAACATCATCGCTAAAATGGTCTTAGGTCTTTAGGAACGCATCAGATGAATTTTGAACTAGATGATGATCAGCGCTTATTGGCTGATAGTGCTGAGCGGTTTCTGACCCAGCAGGGCCAATATGAGTGGCAGCACATTATCGATGCAGGCTGGTTAAGCCTGCCATTTGCAGAGGCAGACGGTGGATTGGGTGGTCGACTGCAAGACAGTATGGTGTTGTTTCAACACTTGGCTAAGGGCTTGATGGTTGAACCGCTATGGGTCAATGCGTACTTAGCTGGAGCGGTAGTGAAGCGTATTCAGCATCCGCAACGTGAACAGTGGTTAAGTGAGCTGATGTTAGGGCAAGCACAATTTGCGGTGGCTATTCATGAGTACGAGCATGCATTCTCACTAACGCATCATCAAACGAAGGCAGAGGTTAGGCTCGATGGCTACTGCTTAAATGGCAGCAAGTGTTGTGTTTTAAATGGTGAAGCAGCGCAACATATATTTGTGCTGGCGCAGTTGTCAGACCAGCCGGCGCTATTTGTAGTGAAACAAGATCAGCCTGGTGTGACGATTTTAGGGCATCGTTTAGTCGACGGAGCGCGGGCTGCGGAAGTCCGCTTTCAGAATGTTTTGATTGATGAGGTTAGCTTACTCAGTCAGGGCATTGCTGCTGTTGAGATCATGCAGCAGGCCTTACATGAATCAGGTTTGGCACGTATGGCAGAAGCCTGCGGCATTATTGATCTGCTAGTGAAAGACACCATGAGCTTTGTTAAAACTCGACAGCAGTTTGGGGTCAGCATCGGAAGTTTTCAGGCATTACAGCATCGCTTAGTCGACATGTTTATGATGAGTGAACAATGTCGGTCATTATTGTTGGCCGCAACGCTAAAAGCCGAGCAGCTAGATGCTGATGCAGAACAGACGTTTAAACATTTGCAGTCCATGGTTAAAGAATATGGCCAAAAAATTGCGCAAGAGGCAATTCAAATGCACGGTGGTATGGGGATGACGCATGAGGTCAATGTTGGCCGTTATTTAAAACGACTACTGGCGATTGGATCGACGAATGTCTGAACATGCTTTTGAACCAGCCAAAGATACCGCGACCCATATTCTAGATGCTGCCTATACCTTGTTTCTAGAATTTGGCCTACGTAAAACCACCATGGAAGACGTTGCCAAGCGTGCAAACATGGGGCGCATCACGGTATACCGACATTATGCTGATAAACCCACTCTGTTTCAGGCAGTGGTGATGCGTGAATGTTTCCGCTCCATGCAGGAAGTGGAGAGTATGCTGGCGCAAATTAACGATGCTGAAGAGCGTTTTGTGTCGGGTTTTGTCATTGTGGTTAATGGCGCACGTAAGCACCCATTAATTAGTCGGTTGTTAGAAACTGAGCCAGAGTGGTTGCTGCCTTATTTGACGACCAAGGGCGAGGCCATGCTGCGTTTTGGTAGTCAGTATGTCGCCTCAACTTTGCGGCAGGAGAAATACGTGGCAACACCACAGATAGATCTACTGGCAGAGATGCTGTGGCGTTTGCTGCACTCAATGTTGCTCACGCCAGGTGGCTTGATGGCGCCGCCAAATGATGATGAAGCTCTGCGCCATGTGGCGAGGTCATTTTTGTTGCCATTAGTTATGAGGAAATAATTGATGACCTATTATTTTGGCTTCGCGTTGGCAAATGACCACCAAGCTCAACTTGATGCACTACTGACTAAACACGCTAGTGGTGAATACAGTGAGCCTGACGAGATCAGCCGCTTAGCCATCATGGGTGTGGATGGTGTAGTGCACGCCTTGGCCATTAACGTGATCGCGCTATTGCGTGATGAAAATGGTGATGGCACTGCACTGCTCGACAAGGTCGCTAGGTTGGTACTAAAAAATATGCATGGCCTGCTTGGACAGTTGCTGGGTAATGTCTCGATCGAGGAGCAAGATAAATTAGCGGCTTATATGTTGCGCCGTCGTGTGGATCTGCCGCAGGGGCGTTTATTTGGTTATCAATTATCAAGTGAGGATGGCCAGCGCTTTATCCAAGAGCTATCGACCGTAGCCGATCAAGCAGTGATTTCGCGTGACGCTTTAGCTAAGTTATTAATGCACTTTATCGATTTGACCACGTTATCTTGTTATGACGAGTTTGTGGATTGCTTAACCTTGTCGTTTTTTAAGCGGCAGGCTACAGCTCTGGCGAGAACCACCATTATCAAGGCCGGGCATGCCACTATTCGCTCACTCGTTAAGGCCTTAAGTGATGAGCAAATCATCACCATCGCACGTTATTACCAAAGCATGTTTCATCAGCTTGTCACGGAATAACTATCGAAGTTGTCGTTAGGATTGAGTAGGATAGTTGCAGCAAATCAAGGAGCTGCAATGGCTAAAATTATTGCCGTCGCCCAGCTGAAAGGCGGCGTAGGTAAAAGTACTATCACCACCAATCTTGCCGGCAGTTTAGCGCAGCAGCATAAAGTGGCGCTTATTGATGCCGACTTGCCACAAGGCACCAGCTCACGTTGGGCTGTTTTACGCCAAGACCCGAATATTCAATTAATTGCTGCGGAAACAGCACAAGCCATGACCATGGCAGTGGATCAATTGGATAGCCAAGTTGATTATGTGGTGATTGACTTGCCACCACGTAGCCTGAAATTTTTACGTGAAACCTTCGCCTTTGCCGATTTAGTGCTGATGCCGTTATCGGCCTCGGCTGCAGATGTTTGGGCCACCGAAGAATTAGTTGCGGTGGTGCATGAGGCGCGTAAAGGTAATAAACGTCTGCGTGCACGATTGGTGTGGAATCGCTTGCGAGCGTCGCGTTTAACCGCCAAATTTCTGGAAGAAACAGCCGCCGAGCTGCGCAGCAAAGAAATTGATTCGATGTTGTGTCAGCGCAATGCCTATGTTGACGCACTGGGGCTGGGTAAAACAGTTGAAGAGCTTAAGGATGCTAAGGCCGCAGCAGAATGGCGCTTGATGATGCGTGAGCTGTTAAAGCAACTCAGTAAATAGTCTGGTATTCTGCCCGCTTTGGCATGACCGTCTGGTCGCGCAGCTGGTATGAGGACTTTTTTATGGGCGCAGCAGCTCAATCGCCGCAGTATGATGTGATCATTGTAGGTTCAGGCTTTTCCGGTATTGGCATGGCCATTGCCCTAAAAAAAGCCGGTCGTAATAACTTCCTAATGCTCGAAAAAGCCGCTGACATTGGCGGTACTTGGCGTGATAACCACTATCCGGGTGCCGCCTGTGATGTGCCGTCCCATATGTATTCCTACTCGTTTGAGCCTAATCCTCGTTGGAGCCGGATGTATTCTGGTCAGGCCGAAATTTTGGATTACATGAAGCATTGCGCACGCAAATATCATTTATTACCGCATTTCCGTGGCAGCAACGAAGTGCTGGAGCTGCGTTGGGACAATGCCAATGATCTCTGGCATGTCAAAACTAGCCAAGGCGATGAGCTTACCGCGCGTATTGTGGTTTCTGGCATTGGCGCGTTAAGCCGTCCAGCCATACCCAAAGTAAATGGCTTGGATAGTTTTACCGGCCCAGTTTGGCATTCGGCACGCTGGAATCATGAAGTTGATTTGACGGGCAAACGTGTGGCCGTGATTGGTACGGGCGCCAGTGCGATTCAATTTGTGCCAGAAATTGCACCCAAAGTAAGTCAGCTAACTGTGTTCCAACGCACGCCACCATGGATTATTCCTAAGCCAGATGGTCCCATCCATAAAAATATTCAGACCGTATTGAAGTATGTGCCAGGTGCACAGAAAGTATTCCGTAATGGTATTTATTGGCAGGCAGAAACGTTTGCGTTGGGCTTTATTAACCCCAAGTTCATGGGCTTTATTAAGCGTTTGGCACTTAGTTACTTGAATAAATCCATCAAAGATCCAGTGCTAAAAGCGAAAATGACACCTGACTACACACCGGGCTGTAAGCGTGTGTTGTTCTCGAATAATTACTTTAAGGCCATTACTCGCCCGAATGTACAGGTTTACGGCGGTGTGGCAGAAGTTAAAGGTAATCAAGTGGTCGACTTTGATGGCAAGGCTGTTGATGTCGATGCCATTATTTTGGGCACGGGTTTTGATGTGATGGATCCGTTTGGGCCGCTGAAGATTTTTAATAGCGACGGTGTCGAGATTCGTGAGGCGCTGCAAGGCCGCTTTACGAACTACTACGGCATCGCCATCGACAAAATGCCTAATCTGTTTATGTTATTAGGCCCAAACACTGGCCTTGGTCATAACTCCATCATTTTTATGATTGAAGCGCAGATTAACTATGTTATGCAGGCTCTAGCGTTGATGGATAAACGTAAGTCCACTCGCATGGTGGTGAAGTCTGAAGCTGTCGATGCATTCATGGACAAGATCAATAATCGCCTGAAGAAAATGGTGTGGAATGCTGGCGGTTGTAAGAGCTGGTACCTAAACGACAAGGGTGAGAACTTTACGGTATGGCCCGGCTTCACTTGGAAGTACTGGGTAGAAACACGCAAACTCATCACCCGCGACTACGTGCTTTAAACTACTGATATAACGCCAGCCTTATAAGCTGGCGTTATATTCTTAACAATATTTCTTCTTTGGTGCGCGCAGCACATTTCAGTATCCTTCGCCGATGAAACATTTGTGAGATAAAACATGCATCGTTCAGGCTTAGGTCTTGCGTTGTTTTTATTGGCGTCGACGGCAGGCGCTACCAATGGCTACTTCGCTCATGGTTATTCAGCGGCTCAACGTGGTATGGGTGGAGCGGGTACTGCCTTTGCCGCGGATGCCCTAATCAGTACGATCAATCCGGCCGGCAGTGTCTGGGTTGGTGAGCGCCTAGATCTGAATGTAAGTTTGTTTAAGCCGATTCGCGATTATGAAGCGGGTGAAAGTAGCGGCGCAGGCCTTGCCATCTTTGAGATTACACCTGAAAACCTACGCAGTGGCCGGGAGCTTTTTGGTATTCCCGGCTTTGGTTATGTGCGTCCTATTGATGAGCGCAGCAGCCTTGGCTTATCGATTTACGGCAATGGCGGGTTGAATACCGTTTATAAGGGTGGTTCGGCCTCATTTGCAAAGCTTGGTGGTTTGCCATTGTTAGGTGGTGTGGCGGGGAGTGAGTGTGAGGGCAGCTTTGGTGGCGGCAATGCTAAAAATGTTGATTTATTGGGTTTTTGCGGTAATGGCAAAGACACCACGTCGGTTGATCTAATTCAGCTTTTTGTGGCGCCAAATTATGCCTACAAAGTAACCGATAGCGTGTCGCTTGGTGTGGCGCCTATTTTTGCAGCACAACGCTTCCAAGCAAAAGGCTTAAATGCTTTTGCACAATTTTCTAACAATCCGGACCGTGTCAGCGATCAAGGCTACTCGTTTTCTTATGGCGGTGGTGCCCGTCTCGGGGTGATGGCGCAGTTGCATCCTATGTTAGACGTCGGTGCATCATGGCAGTCACGTATATATATGACACGCTTTAAAGAGTATGAGGGCTTGTTTGCTGAACAAGGTGACTTCGATATTCCGTCGACATGGAATGTCGGTGTGGCGTTTAAGCCTACCGCCAATCAGCGTTTATTGATTGACGTGCAGCAAATCAATTTTAACGAAGTCGCCTCGGTTGGGTTGCCGCTAAATCCTAATCGTTTTGTGAATGATTGTGCTCTGCCGCGCCTGTTGGGCAGTAATAGTCAGAGTGATGCCTGCTTAGGTTCAAGTAATGGCCCGGGTTTTGGTTGGCAAGACATGACGATTTATAAAGTGGGTTATGAGTATGTCGCAGGAGAATGGCGATTACGTGCGGGTTATAGCCAAACCAAGCAACCTATTCCGGCCAGTGAGGTGTTGTTTAATGTGTTGGCACCTGGTGTGATCGAAAAACATTACACCTTGGGTGCGACTCACCAAGTGAATCAGCGCTTAGGTATTGATGTCGCCTTTATGTATGCACCCAATAACCCCGTGCGCGGAAAAAATCCGTTGAGTCGTGTGCAGCTGTTAAGTGGTGGACAAACTGTCAATGCTGGAGCCGATGCAACAGACCAAGATATTGTGTTGGATATGCGTCAAATTGAGGTGACGGTTGGGGTTAACTTCACGTATTAAGTACAAACAGTCCTAGACTTGTGCGCTAGTGTGAAGGCAACTAGTCGTATAAGTTGGTATTAGGCTTTTGACCTACGGCGAATATGGATATACTGCGCAAGTTCAATGAGCCTAGTAGGCTGTCTAGTCAATAAGAGAGGTTGACGTGAAAAAATTTGCGACTGTGTTGGCCGTTGTGGGTCTGTTATTCACTGCTGGTGTAAATGCCAAGCCGACGAAAGAAATTTCTGCTGCGCCATTGGGCGAGCGCTCCTTGTTTGCAAGTGGCAACGTCATTCAACGTATTCGCTTGGCTGGCTCTGTTTGCTTGGAAGGCCAGCCTTGCGCTGAAGAAGTAGCGGTTGCTGCGGCGCCGGCAGCAACCGAAGGTGGTGCAGCTCGCTCTGGTGATGAAGTTTATGGCGCTGCGTGTATGGCTTGTCACAGTGCAGGTGTGATGGGTGCTCCGGTAACGGGTGATAAAGGTCAATGGGGCCCGCGTATTGCTCAAGGTACGGCGACACTTTATAAACATGCTATTGAAGGTTTTAACGCCATGCCAGCCAAAGGCGGCTGTGCTAGCTGCTCTGATGACGACATCAAAGCGGCTGTTGACGTGATGATTGCCAAGTCAAAATAATCGTGCAGTAGTGAAAAAAAGAGAGCCTATGCTCTCTTTTTTTATGTGAAATTAAGGGTTCAACATGGCCCTTAAACTATCTAAGTGGGCTTTGCCTAAGGCCAACTTTTTCTCGGGGCTGGATGTGCTTTCTTTGCCGCTCCACTCTAAGTCATCAGCAGGCAGCTCATCTAAAAAGCGGCTAGGTGTTGTG
This sequence comes from uncultured Moraxellaceae bacterium, assembly GCA_947085865.1. Lineage (GTDB taxonomy): Bacteria > Pseudomonadota > Gammaproteobacteria > Pseudomonadales > Moraxellaceae > Perlucidibaca. The sequence goes on along the minus strand of CAMTYC010000042.1, from coordinate 5,089 downwards.
GGTAATACTTCCCCACCCTGCTTGCGTCGTGAGGCATAGGTTAGCGTTAGTGTTTGCTTGGCACGAGTAATACCCACGTACATCAACCGGCGTTCCTCTTCGATGGTGCCCGCTTCAATGCTGTTGCGATGCGGCAGCAGCTCTTCCTCCATGCCCACTAAGTAGACGTGAGGGAACTCCAAACCTTTGGCAGCATGCAGTGTCATTAACTGTACTTTGTCGCTGTCATCTTCTTCAGCCTGTTGCTCTAGCAAGTCCAGCAACACCAATTTACGAATCACGGCAGCGATGTCGCGATCTTCTTCGTTATCGGCTTTTTCCCATAAGCGCTGAACACTGGTTAAGAAGCTATTAACCGACTCCATGCGTCGTTCTGCGGCCTGAGGTGTGGCGGACTGATCCAGCAAATAATCCTGATACTGAATATCGGCTAGCATTTGTTTGATGGCTACGATCGGGTCGTCACCATCGATGATATTGCGGGCTGTGTCTTGGAGCCATTGATGGAAGTCTTGCAGGCGCGTGTAAGCGCGATCACCGACATGCAGTGATAGTCCCATTTCGTCACAAGCTAATAACATCGCGCAGTCGCGTTGTTGGGCATAACTACCTAGCTTTTCTAGCGTGGCAGGGCCAATTTCGCGTTTTGGAGTGTTCACAATGCGCAAAAATGCATTGTCGTCATCTGGGTTAATGATTAGCCGCAAGTAGGCCATCACATCTTTAATTTCGGCACGTGCGAAAAATGACTGGCCACCAGAGATCTTGTAAGGAATTTGAAACTCACGAAGCTTGGTTTCAATAATGCGTGCTTGGAAGTTGCCACGATACAACACGGCGTAGTCGCGGAACTCGTTACGATGCATCATCTTGTGATTTAAAATGTCAGTGGCCACTTTTTCCGCTTCTGTGTCTTCGCTGCTGCATGCCACAATGCGTATCGGTTGCCCCGGCCCGTGTTGGCTCCACAGTTTTTTCTCAAACACATGTGGGTTATTGGCAATCACCGCGTTGGCGGCTTTTAAAATGCGGCTAGTGGAGCGGTAGTTTTGCTCTAGCTTAATCACTTCAAGCGCTGGAAAGTCGTTTGCCAGCTCGGCCATGTTTTCGGGTCGTGCCCCACGCCAAGCATAAATTGACTGGTCGTCATCACCCACTGCGGTAAAGCAGGCGCGCGCGCCTACCAACAAGCGAACTAATTGATATTGCGCTGAGTTGGTATCTTGATATTCATCAACTAGCAAATAATGAATTTTGTTTTGCCAGTGCGCACGAAGCTCGGCATCATTTTGTAAGGCCAGTGTGGGGCGACCAATTAAGTCATCAAAATCCACCGCGTTATAGGCGCGTAAGTGGCGCTCATATTGCTCAAACACCAACGCGGCAAACTGATCCACGTCAGTCTCTACTTGGTTCATGGCTTGAGCGGGTGTAATCAGGTTGTTTTTATATTGAGAGATAAGTCCGCGCACCAAGTCGATGCGATCACTGGCATTTTCTTTATGCAGCAGCTCACCGAGCAATGTGCGTGAGTCTTCGGCATCAAAAATGGAAAAGTTAGATTTTAAGCCAAAGGTGTCGGGGTGGCGCTTGAGCATGTTGAGGCCCAGCGTGTGAAAAGTCGACACCATGAGTCCGCGGGCTTCACTGCCCTGCACCAACTTTGCCGCCCGCTCTTTCATTTCGCGAGCGGCTTTATTGGTAAAGGTTACGGCCGCAATTTTATGCGCCGGAATATTGCACTCTTGAATGAGGTAGGCAATTTTTTGCGTGATAACCGAGGTTTTACCCGAGCCCGCACCCGCCAACACCAGCACTGGTCCGCTGATGGCTTTCACAGCTTCGCGTTGACGGGGATTAAGGTTGTCCACTGACTTCTTCCAAACTGACAGCCTGCCGGCTTAAGGCGGCATTGTAGTCAGCACATAGAGGCTAGGCCAGTGGATTAGTCAATTTGATAAACTTCTTTCCAATGATTCATCAGTGCTTTGGTGTCGCGCTGCCAAGGGTGGAAGGAGGGTTTGTAGTACGCCAAGTAAGCACCAGACATCTTGCGTAACCAGCCCGGATTACGCCCGAAGAATTCGCTAAAGCCACGGCGGTGCATGGCCCAGTCGCGCTGAATGCCGCGTGCCTTGAATAACTGATAGGTATGTAGACCAGAGAAAAAGAAAAATTCAACGGTGTTTAAGGCCATCTGTGAGCTGCGTATCCAATAACTACCTACTTGGTGTTGAAATACATCAAAAGCCACTGCTTTATGTTCATTTTCTTCAATAGCGTGCCAATACCATAGCGGTTTCATACGCTCATCCATGGGCTTAAAAAAGTCAGGCTCACTTAAGGCTAATTCGGCAAACACAGCAGTGAGGTGCTCAAGCGCGCAGGTCATCGCCAACTGACGTTGTGGTGATAAGCGTTTGCGCATAAAGCCTAAGCCCTTTTTTACAAACAGCGCGATGTCGTCCATGGGTAGGCATTTGCGCTGCATCATGGCGTTAAAGCTATCGTGTTCGCGGCCATGATGAGCCTCTTGGCCAATAAAACCACGCACCTCTTGCGCTAACTGTTTTGGCAGGTCGGCCTGGAACTGCCGAACCGAGTCGACAAAAAACCGCTCCCCATCTGGAAAGGTTGCGGATAGTGCCGTCAATACCATGGACTTAAAGGGGTCGCCGCCGAACCAATCCATGGGAATATCATCGCTGAACTCAAAGTCCATGCGTCGCGGTTTAATGGATTGCGCTACAAGTTGGGTAATGGATGCGGTCATCATTGGTCTGCTTAAATAAGTTACTTATGTCTTTATAAGGCAAAGGTGCTGCATTATCAATGCCGCAGGCCCGCTCGCCGGTACGCTGAAAGCGACAAGTTGTGAGTTCAGGTCACAATAATCTAGGTCACAATCAGGCTCTCACTCCAACGCAGAGGCAGCATATGACTTCATGGCAAGGTAAGACAATTTTTATGACCGGGGGTAGTCGTGGCATTGGACGGGCCATTGCTCTAAAAATGGCAGCCCAAGGTGCCAATATTGTTATTGCTGCTAAAACAGATAATCCACATCCGCGTCTGCTCGGCACGGTGCATAGTGTGGCTGAGGAAGTGCGCGCTGCTGGCGGCCGCTGTTTACCACTGGTGGTGGATGCTCGTGACGAGGCGCAACTGGTGAATGCAGTCGCTGAGGCCGTTGAGTTTTTTGGCGGTATTGATGCGCTGATTAATAATGCTGGATTTCTGGGCCTGACTCCCATTGCAGACACCAGTACAAAAACCTATGACTTGATGCAGGCACTCAATACCCGTTCACCGTTTATTACCATGCGCGAATGTTTGCCGCATCTACAAGCTAGTCGTGGTGCGGTATTAAATTTATGCCCACCGATTAATTTAGATCCGGGCTGGATGGGTGCTTTTGCGCCATACACCGTGTCTAAATATGGCATGACTTTATTAAGCATGGGGTATGCCGAGGAAACACGTCGCCATGGTATTCAGGTGGTAACGTTATGGCCTAAAACGATTATTGCCACAGATGCCGTCGGTGCCAAAATGGGTGACGTTGGTCTCAGCTTGTCGCGAAAATCCGACATCATGGCCGACGCTGCTGACCTATTGTTGAATCAGCGCGATAAATATCAGCATCAGTTATCGTGGTTGGATGAAGATGTATTACGCGTTAGCGGTGTAAGCGATTTTGATCAGTACGCCCATGATCCTGCTAAGGCTGATCAGATCCAGCGCGACTTCTATATTGGTACGTTCTAACTTTTGAATTAACGCTTTGGATGATGCGAATGGATTTTACCTTAAGCCCAGAAATTGAATTAATCCGCCGACAAGTGCGTGAGTTTGTTGCTAGCGAATTGCTACCACTAGAGTCTTTGTCTGACTTCTATGATGCACATGAAAACATCAGCGACTCGTATTTGCAGGCACTACGTCTAAAGGCTAAAGCGCAAGGGTTGTGGGCTTTTCAGATGCCGGTAGCGCGTGGTGGTCGTGGCTTAAACCATGTTGGGATGGCAGCAATTTACGAAGAAGCAGCGCGCTCACCGTTTGGGCCAGTGGTATTCAATATTGCCCCGCCCGATGACGGCAATATGCAGGTATTAAACAAAGTGCTGAAAACCGAAGCATTAAAGCAGCGTTGGTTGCAGCCTTTGATTGATGGCAAAGTGCGCTCAGCGTTTGCGATGACTGAGCCTAAAGGTTGTGGTTCCGATCCATCACTAACCTACACCCGCGCTGAAAAAGTCGGTAATAACTGGCGTATCAACGGCCGTAAGTGGTTCATTACGGGTGCAGAAGGTGCACAAACGTTTATTTTGATTGCCCGCACCAGTGATGATGAGCGCAAAGGCCTAACGGCATTTTTATTTGATGCCGATCAGCCAGGCTGGCGCATTGAACGACGCATTCCTATCATGGGGCCGGAAGAGCATGGTGGGCATTGTGAATTGGTGTTTGATGGTTTGGAAATTCCTGACGAGCATCGTTTGTTGGAAGTGGGTGATGGCCTGAAGTTGACCCAAATTCGCCTAGGCCCCGCGCGCTTAACGCACTGTATGCGCTGGTTAGGTTTAAGCAAACGTTGTTTGGAAGTGGCAGCAAACTATATTCGTAGCCGTGAAAGCTTTGGCATGACCTTGGCCGAGCATGAAGGTGTGCAATGGATGCTGGGCGCAGCAGCAATGGATATTCATATTGGCCGCTTGTTAACCATGCAAGCGGCCTGGTCACTGGATCAAGGTAGCTTTGCACGTAAGGAAGTGTCGATGGCTAAAGTACATGTAGCTGACACCCTTCATAAGGCAGCAGATACAGCTATTCAGCTTTTAGGCGCACGTGGTTACTCCAAGGATACCCTTGTGGAGTGGATATATCGTTATGCCCGCCAAGCACGTTTGGTTGATGGTGCCAGCGAAATTCACAAAATGGTGTTGTCACGTAGTTATCTGGCTGAAGGTCCGGACTTTTTCCGCTGGGGTTAATGCTGACCTCTTAAGCTGAGCGCCTCATTGATGTGCGGCTCTTCAATGTTTGGCGCTTGGCTTAAGTCAGCAATGGTTCGTGCTACACGTAAAAT
>CAMTYC010000041.1:0-8378 GCA_947085865.1 uncultured Moraxellaceae bacterium | reverse complement strand
TAGTTTTTCCAACTCTTTGATGGCCGCTTGAATTAAGGCTGCAGTGTCAGCATTAAGCCCTTCGCCAAAAAACTGCTTAGGCAGACCAATACGCAAACCTTGCAGGCTGTCATTTAAGGTGGCGCTGTAATCAGGCACAGGATAGTCAATCGATGTTGAGTCTTTTTCATCATGCCCGGCCATGACTTGCAGCAGCAGTGCCGCGTCTTCGGCGGTTTGTGTCATTGGGCCTGCTTGGTCCAAGCTAGAGGCAAACGCAATCATGCCCCAGCGTGATACCCGACCATAGCTGGGCTTTAGGCCCGTTAAGTTGCACAGCGCAGCGGGCTGACGAATAGAGCCGCCGGTATCAGTGCCGGTGGCTGCAGGTGCTAAGCGCGCTGCTACGGCTGCGGCTGAGCCGCCAGATGAGCCACCTGGAACACGACTCGTATCCCAAGGGTTTTTAACGGCACCGTAGTAAGAGGTTTCGTTCGATGAGCCCATCGCGAACTCATCCATATTGGTTTTACCCAACATAACTAAACCGGCGTTATTACACAGTGTGATGACGTCGGCATTGTAGGGTGCAATAAAGTTATCCAGCATTTTCGAGCCACAGCTGGTTCTGATGCCGTCGGTGCAAAAGATATCCTTCTGCGCCAATGGCACACCCGTTAGTGCATCGGCATGACCTTGTGCGCGTTGTGTATCGGCAGCAGCAGCTTGGGTTAATGCCTGTTCCGGCGTAACGGTAATAAAACTGTTTAGGCCGCCGTTACTGGCGTGATCAAAGCGATCGATACGTGTCAAAAAATGCTGAGTTAGTTCAACACTAGAAAAGTCGCGACGGGCTAAACCAGAGGCAAGTTCGCTCAAGGTGAGAGTATGTAAGCTCATGATAATTACTCCACCACACGAGGGACTAAGTAGCAGCCAGCATCTACAGCTGGAGCAATTTGCTGATAACGCTCGCGTTGATTGGTTTCGGTGACCACATCAGGACGTAGATGCTGAACTGCATCAACCGGATGAGCCATGGGCTCAATACCTTGGGTGTCAGCAGCTTGCAGTTGGTCAATCAGGCCTAAAATATTGTTCAGGCTGGCGGTCACCTTAGCGGCCTCATTGTCTTCAAGTTGCAGGCGAGCAAGGTGGGCAATGCGACCCACTTGGTCGGGGCTTAACGCCATAATAAATGCTCCGTGGATGCTCCGAAAGGAGGGCGGCGCCGACCCAGTTGTCAGCGCGTTGTAACTGTTTTAGAGGCGGAAAGTTACCATAGAACAGCTCTTGTCCAAAATGGACATTTTGTTTAATCTATTGACCATCATTTAGCCGACATGTGCATGTGCCCATTTAGGTCCTTTTGCCCCCTCAATACCTTATTGTTTACTTTGGATCTCCCTCATGTTTAAGCGTCTGTTAGGCCTGTTTTCAACTGATCTTGCGATTGATTTGGGTACCGCAAATACCTTGGTGTTTATTCCGGATCGCGGCATTGTGTTAGATGAGCCATCAGTTGTTGCTATTCGTACCACAGGCGCAACTAAAACCGTCGCGGCGGTAGGTGTTGATGCCAAGCGCATGTTGGGTCGCACGCCCGGAAATATTGCTGCTATTCGTCCCTTAAAAGACGGTGTGATTGCCGACTTCGAAGTGACCGAAAAAATGCTGCAGTACTTCATCAAGCGTGTGCATGAGACCGGCTTCTTACCACCACGTCCACGTGTATTAGTTTGTGTGCCTTGCAAATCAACCTTGGTAGAGCGCCGAGCCATTCGTGAATCTGTTTTGGGTGCCGGTGCACGTGAAGTTCGCTTAATTGAAGAGCCAATGGCTGCTGCTATTGGTGCCGGCCTGCCTATCGAACAAGCCTGCGGCTCGATGGTGGTTGATATTGGTGGTGGCACCACTGAAATTGCGGTGATCTCGCTCTCAGGCTCAGTTTACTCTGACTCCGTTCGTATTGGCGGTGACTTACTCGATGATTGCATTGTGTCTTATGTACGTCGTCAGCATGGCTGTTTGATTGGCGAAGCAACTGCTGAGCGTATTAAGCAAGAAATTGGTACTGCCTTTGCGGGTGGTGAACTGCGTGAGATTGAAGTTCGTGGTCGTAATTTGGCAGAAGGTGTGCCACGTACTTTTACACTGAATTCCGATGAGATTTTGGGCGCTATCCAAGATCCATTAACAGGTATTGTCACTGCTATCAAAAGTGCGCTGGAGCAAACCCCTGCTGAGCTGTCGGCGGATATCGCCGAGCGTGGCATGGTGTTAACCGGTGGTGGCGCGTTGCTGCGTGATATTGATAAGTTGCTCAGTAAAGAAACTGGCTTGCCAGTAATTGTTGCTGAAGACCCACTGACCTGTGTGGCTCGTGGTGGTGGTCGAGCGCTAGAATTTATCGACAATATTGCTTATGACATGCTGTTCCAAGACTAAGTCTTGCGGCAGAAAAAAGCCGGCAATCGCCGGCTTTTTTACGTCTGGCATTGGTCATAGACCCAGCTAAGTGTATAAAAGCGTATTCATTTGATTGTTGCGGTGTGGAGACGGTCATTAAAACGTCGATTTTTTCTAAAAATAATAGCGATCGCCGACATTTTGTCGTGGCTTTGGTCATTGCCTTAGCCATTTTTTACGCGGACCTGGTACGGGTTCCTGCTGTGATCAGTGCGCGCCAAAGCGTTTATTCGTTAATGGAGCCAGCCTATGTTGCGATGGCTGTGCCAGGGCAAATAATTGATCAGGTGAGTGAGAGCATTCGTCTGGGTGCGACGTTGCAGGAGGAAAATAACCAACTGCGTAAACAGAACCTACTCTATTCCGCTCAGCTGCAGCGCTTGCCACAGTTGCTTGGAGAAAATGCTGAATTGCGTCGCCTTAGTGAGGCGGAGCTTGATGTACCTGCGGCAGTGAAGTTAGTCGAAGTCATTGGTGTTGATCCAGACCCATCACGCAAAATTGTCATTATTCGTAATGAGCCGGGCGTAAGACTCTACCGCGGCCAACCCGTGTTAGATGCGAACGGGGTGATGGGACGAGTGCAGCGTATTGGTCAGCAAACAGCACGGGTGATTTTGTTGACAGACCGCACACACTCAGTGCCTGTGCGGGTTAACCGTACGGGCATTCGCGCTATTCTGAATGGTACTGGCGATGCACAAGAACTAAGCCTGCAATTCGTACCAGAGAAATCAGATATCAAGCCAGGTGACTTGCTCACCACATCAGGCCTTGGCAATGATTTTCCCGCGGGTTACCCCGTGGCTAGAGTGACTAAAATCCGTCGCTTAGGTGATGATCAGTTCTTAGACATTACCGCACGTCCAATTGCTAACCTAGATCGCAGCCGTTTCCTACTGGCGCTATTTGATCGCCCCGCCAGCAGCTTACTGTTGCGCCCAGAGGAGAGCCAAAATGGCGAGACGCGTTAATCCATTTTGGGCCATTGTTGTCAGTATTTTAGTGGCTATGTTATTTAGCGTGATGCCAGTAGCCGAGCCATTATTGTTGTGGCGACCAGATTGGGTACTGCTGGTTGTGGTGTTTTGGGTTATGCACGCACCGTCCTATATTGGTATTTGGGTGGCGCTGATTATCGGTCTGCTGCTCGACGTACTGTTAGCCACACCATTAGCCTTTCATGGCACTGCTATTTTAGTGGCAGCATATTTGGCCAGCATGACGAAGCGTTGGGGTGGTGTGTTGTCTATGCGGCAAAGCACGCTGCTGATTTTGGGTTTGGTGGTTGTCGCGAGAGCTGTCCAGTATGTGCTACACCTTATCACTGGTTTAGGTGGTGAGCTTGTGCATCAACTACCGGGTATTGTAGCCAGTACATTGATTTGGCCAGCTGTCATGTTAATGCTAATTAAGTGGTCCCAACGCAGCTAATATTGCACTCTGTAACAGGGAATGGTGATGCTTTATTTGGCTTCTCGCTCGCCTAGACGGCGCGAGTTACTTCAGCAAATTGGTCTTGAGCCAATGTTGTTAGATGTTGATGTGGACGAAACTCCGCTGGTACAGGAAAGTGCTGCGGCTTATGTCTTACGTCTAGCGCAGGCAAAAGTATTAGCCGCTGTAGAAGCGGCATCGACTCCCCAAGGCAGTTATGTCTTGGCGGCCGACACCACCGTTTTTGCCGGTGGCGAAATTCTAGGCAAACCACAGTCTTTCACTGATGCGCAGCGCATTTGGGCCTTATTGCCCAGTGCTGACCACTGTGTCATGACAGCAGTGGCTTTGTGGCATAAAAAGCAAGTGTACTCTCAGGTGGTGACAACCTCTGTCAGCTTTTTACCGATCCCGGAGCACGAACAGTTATGGTATTGGCAAACAGGTGAGCCGTGTGACAAGGCTGGTGCTTATGCAGCGCAAGGCCGTGCGGCAATTTATATAGCGCAATTAAAGGGCAGTTATAGCAATGTGGTGGGATTACCATTAGCAGAAACAGCACAATTATTGCGGCACGCCAACTTCCCGTTGTGGAGTACTAAATGACTTTAAAAATGCCCAATACTGACGAAATCTTGATCAATGTCACACCTATGGAGACGCGTGTTGCATTAGTCGAAAATGGTGTGGTGCAGGAGCTTTTTGTAGAGCGTGAGTCGCGTCGAGGCTTAGTTGGCAACATTTATCGTGGTCGTGTGGTGCGTGTGCTGCCTGGCATGCAGTCTGCTTTTATTGATATTGGGCTTGAACGTACGGCATTTTTGCATTTAAGCGATATGCGGATGGCACCCGATGGTGCGCGCCCGGAAGCAATTCAGGGTGCTTTACATGAAGGCCGCTCAATCACTGTTCAGGTGATGAAGGACATGATCGGCAGCAAAGGCGCGCGCCTGACCATGGACTTGTCTATTCCTTCCCGCTTTTTGGTGTTTATGCCCTATGGAGACCAAATCGGTATTTCTCAAAAAATTGAGGATGATGCTGAGCGGGCTCGCCTAAAACAGTTAGTCAGTGACTTGCATCAAGTATCGGCAAATGAATTAGGCGGTGGCTTTATCGTACGCACGGTGGCTGAGGGTGTAGGAGAAGATGAGCTGCGCCGAGATATGGAATTTTTGCTGAAGCTCTGGCGCCATGTTCGAGCACGAGTTCAAGTCACCGAAGGCCCAGCGCTAATCAGTGAAGAGCTGCCGCTGTCGCTACGCATATTGCGTGACCAAGTGGGTGCACATGTTGCCAAAGTTTGGGTTGATTCGCGCGAAACTTACCTGCGTGCACAGCAGTTCACACAAGAGTTTATGCCGCAGGCGGAAGCCTTATTGGAGCATTACCCAGGTGAACGACCACTATTTGATTTGTATAACGTTGAGGATGATCTGCAAAAAGCATTGCAGCAAAAAATCATGCTTAAGTCAGGTGGTTACGTCATTATCGATCAAACCGAGGCAATGACCACGGTTGATGTAAATACTGGTTCGTTTGTTGGTGCACGAAGTTTAGAAGACACCGTTTATAAGACCAATCTTGAAGCGACGCATGTTATTGCAAGACAGTTACGGTTACGCAATCTTGGCGGCATTATCATTATCGATTTTATTGATATGAGCGAGGAGGAGCATCGTTTGCAGGTGCTGCGCTCGTTTGAAAAGATGCTGACCCGCGACTATGCCAAAACAAAAATAACGCAAGTGTCTGAGCTCGGTTTAGTAGAGATGACACGCAAACGTACACGTGAGTCGTTGGCTCATGTGTTGTGTGAGCCTTGCCCTGTATGCTCGGGGCGTGGTGCATTAAAAACAGTTGAAACGGTTTGTTTTGAAGTGTTTAGAGAAGTGTTACGTGCGGCTCGGGCCTATGAGGTTGCTAATGCTTATTGCATTGTCGCGAGTCAGCGTGTGATTGATCGCTTTTTAGGTGAGTTATCATCAGCAGTGGCAGATTTAGAGTTATTTATTGGTCGGCCCATTCGCTTGCAAGTCGAGCCAGTGTATAGCCAGGAACAATATGACGTGGTGTTGCTTTAGTGCCATGTGCTAATCCCGAGGCGTAATAATGCGGCGCATAATCACTAAACTGGATCAAACCCTACATGCCACGTTGTGGCTGTTGGCGTTTACATTGATTCCGTTAGCCGTAGTGGTGGGATTAGGGCGTGAGTTTTTCCCGTTGGTTTCTAACCAAAAGGCATGGTTAGAACAAACACTGTCTGAGCAAGCCGGTGTTTACGTCAGGATTGGTGACTTAGAGGGCAGCTGGCCGGTCATGAATCCAGTGCTAACGGCAACAGACATCGAACTATTTCACCCCGATGATCCTGCCAATGTTTTATTAACCATCCCAAAAGTATCGTTACAGCCTGATTGGTTGGCTAGCTTACGTGGGTTGAGCTTGCGCTTAGCGATTGCGGTTGAGGGCTTAAGCCTGACCTTGATGCAAGACGCCAGTGGTCAAGTTATGGTGAAAGAGTTTGCTAGGCTAAAACGAAGTGATAGTGAAAGCGCCGAAAAAAATCTACGTTGGTTGCTAAAGCAGCCGACTATTGGCTTAACCGAAAGTCAGCTGTTTTGGGAGCTTGAGGCCGAGCTACCAAAGCGCATCTCGAATATCAAAATTCAGCAGCAAAGCTTTCCCAATGATTATCGGATGATGGCTGAGTTTCAGCTAGGTGACTCTACGGCACAACAGCGTTTTATTTTTCAAGTGGATGGTGACCCCATCTTTTGGCGCAATCAGAACTGGCAGGCCTACCTCGACATTGCTGAGTTATCCGATTGGCAATTATGGCAAGCATTATTACCTGAGCCGTGGCGAGTACAGCAATTGTCGGGTGCAGCAAATGTTTGGCTGAATGCTAAGCGCGAACAACTGCCTGCAGTCAGTGTTATTTTGACCAAAGCCTCCGCTATTTTTGATGTGCCTGATTATGGCCGTGTTGCGTTAAATGATGTTTCTGGGGTGCTGCAAAGTGAGCTAAAAGAGTCATTATGGACCCTTCGAGCTGATCGGCTGTCTGGTTTCATAAACCAGCAGGCCATGCCTGTGCGCCGATTTGTTCTTCGGCAGCAAACAGATGGTATTGAGTTGGCTTTGGCGCAAATGCGGCTAGAGAACCTCGTTGAGTTAGCAACGCAATATAAGGCTTTACCAGACGCTGTTATTAATGAGCTAAAAGTTTTACAGCCACAGGGTATGGTGCCTCGCTTACGTTTAATGCTGAGCAAGGATGAAGAAAGCAACTGGTATTGGCAGCAAGTCTCAGCGGAGTTTAAGGCGCTAGCCCTTAATAGCACTAGCAAAATGCCCGCAGTTCAAGGCTTGGCAGGTTGGTTTGATGCTACGCCTGAAAAAGGTATAGCCTATCTTGACTCTGCCCGATCAGAGATCGATTTGCACACCACGTTTCGTGAGCCAATTGCGATTAATAAACTGATTGGCGGGCTTCGCTGGTTTCAAGTTGAAAATGGTTGGCATCTCGACACTGGGGTGCTGCAAGTAGCCAATCCTCATGCCCAAGGGCATGCTCAGTTAAGCCTACGCCTATCTACTGATCCAGCCTCGCCCTCACGTATTGAGCTGTTGGCTAGGCTAAACAAAGCACAAGCTAAGCAAGCCTATCGTTATATTCCTTGGCCACGAGCGGGTGATGGCACCTTGGCGTGGTTAGAGCGCGCTATAACGGCGGGTGAGGTTATTAATGGTGATTTTGTTTTCAGTGGTGAGATTGGTGAGCACGCTAAGTTACCAGGTCAGTTCGAGATGTCACTGCCAGTGCGCGCTGCCGGGCTTGATTATGTGAGTGGCTGGCCAGCGGTTTATGGTCTGAATGGTAATGTCGCTATACGCGGTCGCTCACTTACCGTGACTGGAAGCAGTGCTGGGGTTATGTCTGCTAAAGCAACTGAGTTACGAGCTGAAATACCTGATCTGGCAAAGTCGGTACTGCAAATCAATACTCAGCTAGACATGAATCTAACGGATCTGCAGCTTTTGTTGGCAGAGTCACCATTGGCAAAAAACACCGCAGGTTTAGCAGAAACAATATCGTTGGAAGGGCCAAGCAAAGCAAGTCTGGCGCTGACTATTCCACTGTCAAATCCGAATCCAAAAGTGCAGGTTGATGCAACACTACAAGGTGCTTCGGTTAGCCTTCCAAAGCAGCGTTTGCAGTACAGTAATGTTTCTGGCCAGGTGAGCTTTGATAGTGATACGGGATTGTCGACCTCAGGCTTAGTGGGGCAGTTACTGGGCCAAGAAGCAACCTTGGTTTTAGCTGGTAGCACGCGCCGGGGGCAGTGGGCACTGCAGCAAGTCAATTTAACTGGCAATACTGATGTGCTGACGTTATCGAGTTGGTTAAAGCTACCTCTAAGCTCACACCTAACAGGGGCTGCAAATTATACCGCAGACGTCAGGATTCCTATTGGGGGCGGCGT
>CAMTYC010000040.1:0-45224 GCA_947085865.1 uncultured Moraxellaceae bacterium | reverse complement strand
AGCCAGCGGTCGTGTACCCGATGGCAAAAGTGCTGGTCTGTGGGCATTTGCCCTTGCAGGACTGCCAGCATTGATCGCTTTGGGGCTAATAGCAGAGTTATCGGCATTATGGGTTATCACCATCGGCCTGATGTTATTTGCCGTGCTGTTCGCGGTGAACTCATCGCTGCATAGTTACTTGATTGTGTCTTACGCCAAGTCCGATGGGGTATCTTTAGATGTCGGCTTTTACTATATGGCCAACGCCATGGGCCGGTTGATTGGCACACTTTTATCGGGCTGGGTGTTTCAACAATGGGGGCTGGAAGCCTGCTTGTGGGTATCCACCACGTTTATTGTTGCCGCGGCAGTCATATCAACCAAACTGCCACGGCACAGCCTCACTCAAAAGCCTTAAGCCGCTTCCATCGCCCTTAAGGCATTGGATTCCAATGCCTTAACACGGCCGGTAATCAAATGGCGATTATCGTGCTGCCATGGGTGGAAGTTGGGGCGATAGAAGTCTAAGTATTGCGGAATAATGCGCGTTAAAATGCCGGGAGAAACCAATAAAAACTTGGCAAAACCCAGTGCTGAGCGCCAGTCACCTAATTTACCGTCATGCTTTAACAAGCTGTGTTGCACACGGAAACTAAGCAGCAGGAAGAAAAAAGTCGCCTCCATCATGGCTTGAACACGCAATAAATAGCTGCCATCCACTTCTTGATAAACATCAAAAGCCACCGCTTTGTGCTCGGTTTCTTCCACGGCATGCCATAAAAACATATCGCTATACATGGCATTAAGCTTTTCGATTGCCGCTGGATTTTTCAGCATTAAATCCGCCAAAATCGCCGTAAAGTGCTCAAAGCCCACGGTCAGAGCCAACTGATGACGCTTGCTATAACGCTTTTTGGCATAGGCCAAGGCGTTTTTCATAAATTGAATTTTGTTGGTTAGCGGCAACTGATGCTGATCAATTAAAGCCTGATTAAACGCTTCGTGCTCTTTACCGTGATTAGCCTCTTGCCCAATGAAGGCGCGAATTTGCGCACGTAGCACGGGGTCTTTAATGTCTTGTTCGAAGTTGCGAACGGCATGAATAAAAAAGCGCTCGCCATCAGGAAACGTGGTCGATAAAGCATTCATAAAATGCGTAATCCACGGATTGTTATCAAACCAGTAGCGCGGGATGGTGGGAATATCGTAATCCATGCGGCGCACAGTAATAGTTAGCGGGGTTTTATTCGCCATGATGAGTACTCCAAAAATGTACATCACCATAGTGACTTGCCAGTCTAGACCTTAGAAGGTTATCTTCAGCCACATATCGGTCATTTGCGGACAAAACGTGACAACTCGCAGCGCTGCTTCCAACGGCCCCACCATTGCTGGTCACTACTTGGTGTCGCTTTGCCGACTCATCGATGAGCCGGGCGAAGCGACACATCAACTGTTAAAACGTCACCAACTCAGCATCAACAGCCTTGAACAAACAGGCTTCCAGCTACCCTGGTCTCGCGCCCTGCCAGTGTTTCAGGAACTATTACCTTTGGCGCAAGACCCAAGTATTGGCTTGCGTTTGGGGCGCCAATTAAATCTGCGCAGCCATGGCTTTTTAGGTTATGCCATTTTATCTAGTCGCAACATTGGTGAAGCCATAGATCTTTTAATTCGCTATCTGCGCACACGCATTAGCTTATTTGAAGTTCGATTATTTCGTGAGCATAACGATGCCGTCATTCAAATTGATGAGGGCATTGCCCTTGGCCCACTGCAGTTTCTACTGATGGACACACTGATCACGCTGATGATGGTCTGTGGCCAACAAGTAACAGGCCTTAAATTTGCTGGTGAAATACGCTTAGCGTATAGCCGCCAGCCACATCACAGCGACTGGCCCGAAACCACAGCGGCCACCGTGGTGTTTGACGCGGCTTTTAATCAAATTCGTTTTCCACGCAAAGGCTTATTAATGCCCATTGCATCACCAGATCCGCAACTGTTGGAAATGGCATTACAGCAATGCGAGCAGGAGCTAGGCCGTCTACACGACACCGGTGGTTTGATTGCAGCGGTGCGGCAACAGGCACGAGAACATATGGCACAGGACTTATCGGTAGAACGTATCGCACAAGCCCTAGGCATGAGCAGCCGCACCTTAAGGCGGCGACTGACCGAGTTAGGCACCAGTTATCAAATGATTATTGAACAACTTCGGCGTGGACGCGCAGTGGAGTTACTACGCCAAACCACCCTTTCAGTTGAACAAATTGCCAGTGAACTGGGTTATGACGACCCGTCCAATTTTGGACGGGCGTTTAAACGCTGGACCAGCTTGTCACCGTCGGCTTATCGCGAACAAGCCGACGAATCACGCTAGCAGTACTCGCTTAGTCACGACGGTACATGGTCACCACACAAGCACCACCCAAGCCTAAGTTGTGCTGCAAAGCCACCCGTGCATTAGCCACCTGACGTTGATCGGCAGTGCCGCGCAACTGCCACACCAGCTCAGTACATTGCGCCAACCCTGTTGCACCCAGCGGATGCCCCTTCGACAACAAACCACCGGATGGGTTAGTGACCACCTTGCCGCCATAAGTGTTGTCACCCTTCCAGATAAAGTCTTCCGCGCCCCCTTCCGCACACAGCCCCAAACCCTCATAGGTCAGCAATTCATTGGCGGTAAAGCAGTCGTGCAACTCCACCACATCGACATCATCTGGGCCAATACCCGCGGCCTCATAGACTTGTTTAGCGGCTTCTTTAGTCATGTCATAACCCACCATTTTGATCATGCTGGATTCATCAAAGCTGCTGGCAAAGTCAGTCACCATGCTTTGTGCAGCAATATAGACTGGGTTTTTAATACCATGCTTGGCGGCAAACTCTTCCGAACACAAAATAGCCGCACCGGCACCACAGGTGGGTGGGCAGCATTGAAAGCGAGTCAGCGGATCAAATACATCATCTGATGCCATGACTTCTTCCAAACTCAGCACTTGGTTAAACAGCGCATAAGGATTGCGGCTGGCATGTTGGCGCGCTTTCTCAGCAATCTTGCCGAAGGTTTCACGCTTGGTGCCATAACGCCAACGATACTCACGACCGGCACCACCAAACATCTGTGCCGCCGGTGGTGCACTATTAAAACCCTGTACGTCCATCATGACTTGGGCGTGTTGGCCCATCGGGTTTTCACGGTCATTAAACTTAGAGCCCAACGCACCGCGCTCCATTTTCTCAAAGCCTATGGCCAGCACACACTCAGCCAGCCCCCCTTCAATGGCTTGGCGCGCCAGATACAGCGCGGTCGAACCGGTTGAGCAATTGTTATTCACATTAATAACGGGAATGCCCGTTAAACCCAAACCGTATACCGCACGCTGACCGCAGGTGGAGTCACCATAAACATAACCGGCATAGGCATGCTCGACGGCAGCATAAGGAATACCCGCATCCGCCAAGGCTTTATGCCCTGCCTCGGCTGCCATTTCATGATAGTCCGCACTGGCACCCGGCTTAGCAAACTTAGTCATCCCCACACCAATCACATAAACACGACGTTTCATATTTTTCTCCAATTCTATAGGCGCTTATTGCGCAACAAGTGCGTCTAAAGCACGGGCTAAGCTGACATCACCATCCACTGTTAACTCACCACGCTGATACAGGTCAGCAAGCTTGCGCTCACCACGACTAAGCGCCTCTAAGTGTTCGTCAGCTACCGAAACAACTGTCTCAGCATCGGTTTCGCCAGCTGTAACACTCACGCCACTGGCGCTGACATTAATTACCCAGGCACTTTCCGGCGCAGAAACTCGTAGTTGCATCACACCCTGGCACTGACCGGCTGATAACGGTTTTTGTGGCAGATTAGCCATTAGCTGTTCTGCAAAAGATGGGCGTGCGCTGGTGGTGATAGAGGCTGTTTGTTCTGCGCTGGCACCAGAGGCTAAACGTGCTGTTCTAGCTGCCTCTACCAACGACTTATCCATGCTCGACAACACACTTAACTTGTTCGATGCCATGACATTGCCGCTGACTTTCATCTGGCCGCCAAAGAAAAGCTTCTGCACCGCCGCCAGGTCGCCACCAAACAAGGTGTCAGCATGCTCAGCATCTAACTCAATGGTGACATCCGGTTTGACTGCTTCACCGGCGCCAACACTGCCGGGGGCATTTTTCAGGTCGATAAACCAATTGGAGTCTGGCTTATGAAAACGGAATTGGAAGCTGGTTTTAGTTTGCTCAACCAGCTCAGGTTTGCTGGCAACAAAGGTTTTAATCCCGGCAAACACATCAGCTAAAGTAAAACCTTGATCAACATCGCTAGCCGCTTGTGCCGGTTGGTTTGATGCACCAACGCCAACACGTGCCTTTCTAGCGGCCTCCACCAGCGCTTTGTCCATGCCAGACAATACCGAGAGCTTATTCGATGCCATGACATTGCCATGCACCTTCATTTTGCCGCCAAAATAAAGCTTTTGTACCGCAGCTAAATCACCGCCAAACAAGGTGTCGCTGTGTTCAGTATCTAGCTCGATGGTGACATCAGGCTTATCGACTGCACCACTTCCAACTGAACCTTCGCCATTTTTTAGATCAATAAACCACGTTGACTCGGGGTTATGGAACACAAACTGAAAGCTGGTTTTGGTCTGTTCCACTAACTCAGGCTTTGCCGCTACATAAGATTTAATGCCAGCGAACACATCAGCCAACGTAATGTCTTCGTCCACACCAGAGGCGTCCACTGGTGACTCAGTCACTACTTTTGCTTTCGACTTGGCGGCCGGAATTTCGCTATAAAGCTCCACTGCCGCATTTTTAATGACGACTTCGTTGCGCTCTTTAACAGACGTTTCAAACACAATACGCGTGTCCGACTCTTTCCACATTTTGGTAACCAGTGTTTCGCCTGGAAACACACTTTTAGCAAAACGCACCTTAATACTCTTGAAATAGCGTGGGTCATTATTGCTAAACGCCTTAATCACATGACGTCCACAATAACCAAAGGTACACATGCCATGCAGAATCGGCTTATCAAAACCAAAGGCTTTGGCAAACGCAGGATCAGCGTGCAGCGGATTCCAGTCACCAGATAAGCGATAAAGTAGGGTTTGATTGGCATCTGTTTTTTCTTCAATGATGGCATCAGGTTCACGTGTAGGCGGCACGTTAATATCTGCTGATGGACCACGATCACCACCCCAACCACCGGCACCACGTACAAACGAGGTCATCTCGTTGTAGGCGACTTCTTCACCATCTTCATCCAGTGTATGAACGGCAAATGTGACCACTGCGTGTGGGTCTTTATCAAACGCTTCTTTGAACTTAAAGACATGTTTTAACTTGGCATGAGTTGGCAGAGGACGTTTAATTTCGGTGTACTGCTCACCGTGAAGCAAACGATCAAAACCATAGTTTTGACCTGGCAACTTCAAACCACCAGCTTTTGCCGCAGCCAACATGGCATTGGACTGTGGCATCACCCCATAGGTCGGCAACACATGGAAATTAGCACCCAACTCATAGACAAAATTCAGCTCATTACTATCAAGCGGATCCCGTGCCGCCCCCACACCGAGCGCATAGAGTGCTACATCCCGCTCGTCATAACTATTCTCTAACACCAATTCGCCCTTGGCCGCTTCATCAAGGTCAATGAACTCGTTGCCACCTAATTTGGGGTTATTAATGTTGTGCAAAATCGGCGCAAACGAATCGTTCACATTGGCCGGGTGTTCGGCGTCCGTAAAGTCTGTGACCGCATCCCATTTGGCCGCTAAGTCATCAATGCTGAACGCTTTTGTTAATGGGAAGGCATGACCAAGGCTACGCTCCCAGCGCAATTTGGATATATATCCAGCACCCACTTCAAACACACCTTTGGTTTCTTCGCAGTCTTCATGGCATAACCATGCCACCAAAGGGCTAACCTTTTCTGGCTTTAAGTTCGCCAGCAACTCCGGCGGCATAATAGTTTCTGTCAGGCGTGAAGCGGCAATCGGGGCAATGGTATTTACCTGAATGCCTTTGGCACGGCCTTCTTCTGCCAAGCAGCTAGCCAAGCCCACTAAACCCAGTTTCGCCGCGCAATAATTGGCTTGGCCAAAATTGCCATAAATGCCGGCGGCAGAAGTGGTCATGATGATACGGCCATAACCTTTTTCACGCATGATGGGCCAAGCGGCATGGGTCACACTCATTGAGCCTGTGAGGTGAACCTTTAGAATTAAGTCCCAATCGCCCTGTGTCATTTTGGCAAAACTAACATCGCGTAAAATGCCAGCGTTGTTAATCACAATATCGACCGTGCCAAAGGCATCAAGGGCGGTTTGTACAATTTTGTCGCCATGCTCTACCGAGTCGTAATTAGCAACTGCTTCCCCACCCATGGCGCGAATTTCTTCAACAACCTTATCGGCAGCAGCAGAAGACTTGCCATCACCATGGGCACCGCCCCCTAAATCGTTCACCACCACTTTGGCTCCCAATGAGCCCAATAACAAAGCATGAGAACGACCTAAACCATTACCGGCGCCAGTGACGATGGCCACTCGACCATCAAAACGATGCGAAGACATAAACGCTCCTAAACGACTAATATTTACAATATGGGCGTACAACATGTTAGTTTTTAAATGACATTTCAGCCTGCGTCAATCAGTTTGTGACTTATTGGTCATTTAAATCTTGGGATGCAGGTAAAAGTTAAAGGCATAAAAAAGCCCCGCAATTAGCGAGGCTTTTTTAAACGAACCTTCTCAACAGATAGATGCTGCTACTCAGGTCTCTGACTTATCAGCACACTCAGCATTTGATGGATCAACTTGGCAACGAATACGCTTCAGCAAACTCATCATTTTAGGGTCATAAAAACCTTCTTTGGTGATTTGGATGCGCGCTTCTTTCATCATTTGTGTGTATTTCGCTTTATCAGCTTCGCTTAAGTCTAACCACAAGTTAGCTGGGATGTCCTTTTCTGCATTAGCGATTTGACGCTGGGCTTCGTCTAATTGACCCAGCACATAAGCTCGTGATTTCACGCCAAAATCAGCGGGAAATTTGTCCTTACGAATCACCATATTGGCGGTGAGCTGTACCAGAGGGAAACGATAAACCGCACCATTTGGCACTAAACCTTTGTTCAGCTCAAATGGCTTATAAGCAATGCCTGGGGCCGCAATAATATCAACTTGGCCATTATTGAACTTGCTGGCGAAGTTAGTAATGTCAGAAGCAACAGGTGATGCACCCAGCTGTTGCACCATACGTGCTTGTGAACGGTCGTAATCAAGCACGGCAATCTTTTTACCAGCTGCTTTTTCTACCGAATTAATTGAACGATCGCGCACCATCACATAGGCAGCGCCGAGAGGAACAATACCAACCACTTCGTATGGACCATTCACTAAGCTGCTAGCCACACGTGGATTAGCCAACGTTTGGATAACCATGCGTAAGTGCTTGTATGAAGGCACAGAACCAATGGAGTCGATGCTGCCAATGAATGGGTTAAATTGGCGTGCACGCAGACCAGTGATAGCAACAGCATCACACTGCCCTGCTTTAAAATCTTCGGCCGCAACACGTTCGTCAGTGTAGGCCTTTAGGTTTACCTTTACGCCCCAGGTATTTGCTGCCAAGGCATAGTCCTTCGCCATGCCAAAAGCTTGACCTTGAGCACCAACAGGGTCGTATACACAGTAGGTAACAGCAGAGGCGAGTGCCGTTGGAGCTGCCAATAGCGATGCAGCTGACAACGTAAGTGCAGCAATAGTTGTTTTCATAATGTTCATCCTGAATCAGTATTATTATTGTTACAACGGGGGAACAAATAGTTGCATATAGCTACAGGAAGTCAAACGATATGATTTTACAAAAGTTGGATGCTGTGCCGAATTTTGTTGGATTTTATTGCGATTCGTCTTGCGTCATTTAGCGTAGCTTGCAACTATAGACCCTCAGTTTAAATAACAACGAAGTCAGATCCTCATGCTGATGACCACACTTTTGCCTTATTTGGATGGTTATCCCAATATCGGCGATACGTTTAGCACTAAACGCCTTGAGCTTGGCACGTCAATGGACGATGTCAGTGTGCGCTTGGGTGTGTCACGTTTTTATGTCATTGGACTAGAAAGTAATAGACTAGATTTGCTGCCAACCGTTGCCGAAACCCGCGCCCTTATCTCTAGATATAGCAAACTATTAGATCTAGACAGTCAGTCAATTTTGACTCGATTTAATACTTGGCTAGATAGCTGCCCCGTGTCAGAACCGACACCGGCAGGCGTTACGCTGCCACCTACTGCATACGGTGGGCTTAAAGCCGCTGCAATTGCTGGCTTGTTGTTACTTTTTCCCGCTACCACCAATCATTTAGTCAACAATGACGAACTTACCATAAATACCACTGCAGAAACCGAGTCAAACATAGCAACGCTTGAATTTACCATTTCATCCACTGCTAGCGAAAATACTGCTGCCACCCTAACGAGCAACACCGCAGACGCTTCTGCTAGAGACGACTATGCGCCCAAGCCCTACTCCGACACGCGCAACGCTGATGACATTGAACGCGACCGTCTGTTTTATTTACAAGAGCAGATTCGTCTTGGGGTTGAGCCTGTGGCTATGCCTTATAGAGGCTAAGCCAACAACGCCAAAGGCAGCTCAAACAGCATCCAAAGCATAAATAAAGCAGTTGCAGATACTGCAAACGCAATAGCATAAGGCAGCATCAGTGCCACCAATGTGCCAATGCCCGCATCAGGCTGGTAACGCCGGAGCATGATCAAAATCAACGGAAAATAAGGCAGCAACGGGGTAATGGGGTTGGTGCTAGCATCACCAATACGATAAGCCGCCTGCGTCACGCCGGGCTCAATATTGAGCAACATCAACATCGGCACCAACACGGGAGCTAATAATGCCCACTTAGCCGACGCACTCCCAATAAACAAATTAACAACTGCGGTTAAAATCACAATAGACAACAACAAAGGTAAACCCGTAAAACCTAAGTTTGCTAACCAGTTGGCACCATTTACTGCCAACAATAGCCCAACATTGGACCACGCAAACAGTGCTAAAAAAATTGCCGCAAACAAGGCCAACACAATATAGGCACTCATATCACTCACGGCTTCAGACATTAGCCTCACCGCATCGCGGTCTGAACGAATGCTGCCTGCAGCGATGCCGTAGGCCAAACCCATCAAGGCAAATAATAGAAATAACAACACGACTAGGCTACGTAATAATGGCTCTAAGGTGCCCGCCTCACTACGCAACATGCCACCGGGCAAAGCCAACCACACTAGTAATAACGACCAAAGCAACAACACAGTAAAGGCTGCCCATAGGCCTGGGTGGCTCACCGCCACGTCTTCATTCGTTATGGTGGTGTGCGACACACCTTGCAGACGAGGCTCAATCACCTTGTCAGTTAACCAACTGCCGATAAAAACAAACACTGGCACCAAGGCCAGCATCAGCCAATAGTTGGCGGTAATGGGCACCACTACCGCTGGATCGACTAACTTTGCTGCGGCCTCTGTTAGGCCTGCTAACAATGCATCAAATGGCGTAATCACAATATTGGCGCTAAACCCTGCAGACACACCGGCAAAGGCGGCAGCAATACCAGCTAAGGGATGCCGCCCTGCCTGCTGAAACAACATAGCCGCCAATGGAATGACCACAACATAACCGGCATCTACAGCCAAACTGGAAATGACACCAATAAATACAATCGTAGGGGTTAACAGCGATTTCGGCACAGCCCTCGCCAAGCCGCCCAAGCTTGCTGCAATGAGGCCACTTCGCTCGGCCAAGCCAACGCCCACCATCATCACCAATACCAAACCAAGCGGCGGAAATGCAGCAAACAATTGAGGAATATCAGTGAGCAAGCGGGTCAGGATGGGTGCAGACAATAGACTCACGGCTGTGATTGCCTCACCTGTACCAGGATGGGCAACAGAGACTTGTTGGCTGGCAAGCCATGCCGACACCGCCATTAATAACGCAATGGCAATCACAAATAAGGTGACGGGATCTGGCAGACGGTTGCCTACGACTTCAATGCGGTTGAGCCAACGCCCTGACATAACGGCTGCCTTTATTATTAATATCGTTGCAGCATACCGTGAACAACAACAATGACATAGCCTACAACGGCCAATCAGATTGGCCGTTGTAGATAAAATAATGGGGTAATAAGAAAAACTGAATTACTTAGTAGTAGGTTGCGACTTAATGGGATGCCGATGTCCCTCCGTCATCAGCGCTCGAATGCTGACCATGATCAGCCCCAGTAAAATGGACGACATCACATAACTCATAGGCCCTCCGTTTAAATGGTTCAGGGAAACCACGCAGACAACATGACAGGACTCAGGCTAATCAGCCATAACTAAAAAGGCATAATGTCAATCGTCTGAAACGGCTTTACTTGGCTAAAACACTCGCCATTAGTGATATGTCCGTTTGACCCATGGATTTATCACTTAGATTAAAAGTGACTAAGGCACAGCTGAAGTTGACTGTTTTTTTTGATGCCTACATTGTAAAGAAACGCTAAGCCAATGTTCACACACTGTTTTTCCATCAACATGTACTCATGGCTTTTTTGCGGCATAACATCATACCCTTGGTATTTATAAACATTTGTCACTCGAACCAAGGCGATAAGCGGCTAAATTCTCCCCACTTTGACAGACGTCAATAGACCACGGATGATGTCGCCATAATGACCAACGCCGATGACTGCTATGAACAGCCTTAAAGCCATTGCTCTTTCTCTTGTTGGGTTTGGCCTGCTCTGGACTGCCACTAACACTCTGCACTGGCTGCAGCCAAAAGAAGCCAACGAGGCTGCTCTGGCGCCAGAGCTCGATATCGAACCAGAGGTTACTGCAGAGGCTGAAACTCCAGCTAATGCACCGGAAGTGCCAAAGGCCTATCGCCAGTGGGTACCCGACCTAACACAGTCTATCGAGCAACTTGAAGAGTGGATTGCTACTGATCTGCCCCAGCAAGAGTTGAACTTCAGCATGGCCAATCTAAACACGGTCTATGACGCCAAGCTCTACATTAAGTTCCAAGAGCTACTGAAAGCTACCGACGCTGATGACCACCAAGACCTAATCAACCAACAAGCCATTTGGTTAGATGCACGTAAGACTTTAACTATGAAAGCATTTAATGACTACGGTGGTGGCAGTTTGGCGTCTTATCATGCCGGCGAAATTTACCTACAACTGACACGCCAGCGCCTCGATGAACTAGGCCGTAAACGTGCACAACTGGTTACACCCTAATTAAGACAAAACCGATGAAAATTAACGCCCGCCACCTCATTTTAGACCTGCTGTTAGCAGCGGAAAATCATAGCTTGTTAGCGCGAGAGGCCATTGTCGCTTGCCAGTTATTTGCGATTAGTGAGAACTCCGTTCGAGTTGCACTGGCCAGACTCTCGGCTGATGGACTTATTCGAGCAAGTGGTCGCGGCTGTTATCAAATTGGCCCAGCCGGCATTAATTTATTTAATGATGTCACGGCATGGCGTAATCGTGATCATAAAATGCGCGCATGGAATGGGCATTATTTAGCCATATTTACCGGCCACCTAGGCCGCAGCGATCGCACCGCATTAAGGCATCGAGAGCGAGCACTTAATATGCTGGGATTTTACCCGCTGGAGCAGGGTCTATTTATTCGCCCCGACAATATTGAAGCCGACAGCCAAGCCGTTAGCTCACGCTTACATAGTCTTGGCTTAGAGGCTGAAGCCATCATGTTAGAAGTGGCAAACATCGAAGAAACACGTAAGCAGCAACTTATTGATGGCTGGAAAACTGAGCGGCTTAATACGCAATATATTTCACTAACCCAAGAGTTAACGACTTGGATGAATAAAGCCGCCGACTTAGATACTGAGCAAGCCGCCCGCGAGTCTTTCTTAATTGGGCACGACGCTATTCGTGCCGTCATTTATGACCCACTTCTCCCCGACCAATTTATTAATAAAGCAGCACGCAAATCGTTTTTTGAAACTGTACAGGCCTACGATAAAACCGGACGTCAAATTTGGCAGAAGTTGTATCAAGACGCTCTTACGTAAGCGCGTCTTGGTAGCATTAGCGACGCACTAAACGATCATGCGCCAGCATGCCAACAACCATAGCTGCAACAAATAACAAGATATCCCCGCGCAATGTGACCAAATTTGCCAACGCTGGCCCTGGGCATAACCCCACCAAACCCCAGCCCAAACCAAACATCACCGCACCCTCTAATAAAGGACGGTCAACACGCGTGAGTGTTGGCAAATAAAAACGTGAGTCAAACCATGGCTTTTGACCTTTTTGCGTCAACATAAAAGCAGGGAATGTAATCAGTAACGCACCACCCATAACAAACGCCAACGTGGGATCCCAAGTGCCGGCAACATCTAAAAAACCCAACACGCGCTCAGGGTTAGTCATGCCTGAAATATGCAGCCCTAAACCAAATAAAAGCCCAACCAACAGGGGCATTAACTTAGCCATCATTGATGTTTTCATACCAGCCCCCCGTGACGCATAACAAAAACAGTGATGGCCGCAACCACCATAAAAACGATAGTCGCTGTAATTGAGCGCGGTGAGAGTCTGGCAATACCGCACACACCATGCCCCGATGTACAACCACTACCCCGGCGCGTACCGAATCCCACTAAAAAGCCACCAACAATCAGCAAAGGAGACGATGCCGCCAATGAGATATCCGGTATAACCTGCCCTGCCAATAAAAACAGCAGCCCAGCAGCCACTAAACCACCTAAAAAAAGCCAGCGCCAAGCTCGATCACCAACATTAGGCCCCTGCATCAAACCGCCTAAAATGCCACTAATACCGGTAATACGTCCGTTAGCTAGAAACATTAGCGCACTAGCACAACCGATCATCAGGCCCCCTATCAGCCCCATTAACCACGCATGTTCCATGAGCATTCCCCAGTAACAATTAAGAAATAAATATATCATTAAAAACAGAAATAATACAGCCAACAAAAGTAGAATATAAATGCTATTGTTGCTTTCCAACTGATTGCTTAGCGAGCTTAAACTTATGCTTTTAACTATGTCTCCCGCCATTTGCGCCTTGATTTGTTTCACCTTATTAACTGCTGCCCTTGGATTTGCCTATCCACTGCAACGGGTCGTAATGATGCTCACCGGCAAAGCCAGTGCTAATGCCTGGACGCGTGGCGCACAAACCGCCATTCAACCAGCTTGGTCTGTTCGGGTTCAACATGCACACTTAAACTGCCTTGAAAACTTACCGTTATTCGCTGCAGTTGTCATTGCTGCCTACATCTCTGATCAACTCATGGTCATTGAAGGCTTAGCCATGGTGTATTTAGCCCTGCGTGTAGGACAGAGCTTGGTCCATGTCATCAGCGATAGCGCCACTTTTGTTTTTATTCGCGCTAATTTGTGGATTCCACAAATGCTCATCTTGTTCTACTGGTTACTGAGCCTGTGTGGTGTTTTCTAAGATGGACTACGATTTATCCAAAACATTGATTCGCGGTGTTTTACGCACTGGCATGAAGTTTCCGGGGCAATTCCGCTTACCGGTTAGTGCCGTGCGTCGTGGTATGAGTTTTTTAGCAACCCTGTCTGACCCTGTTGCTGATAAACATGTCGAAAAGGTTCAGTTAAATAAGGTTCCTGCTGAACGACATGGCGGGCAGCAAGACACCGCCATACTGTATTTACACGGCGGCATCTTTGTCGCTGGTTCGGCAAAAACACATCGCAAAATTGGCCAGGCTCTTGCCACTGAGCTGGCCAGTAGTGTTTATGTTTTAGACTACCGTCTGGCACCGGAACACCCTTATCCCGCTGCTGTGGATGATGCTGAACAAGCGTGGTTTGCGCTTCGTGCTCAAGGTTATGCAGCTGATCAAATCGTGATTGCTGGTGACTCGGCCGGTGGCGGCTTAACCCTGGCCTTAGCAACACGCCTTAGAGACACCCACCCCGAAGAGCATGCAGCTGCGTTAGTGTTGATTTCACCTTTTGCGGACTTAACGGTAAGCAGTGACTCCATGCACTCATTGGCAGGTCGAGACCCGATGCTGAGTCGGCGAGTATTAGCCCGTGGTGGTGACCTGTATCGTGGTGAACTATCCCGAGATGACCCGCGGGTATCGCCAATTTTTGCTGACTTGCATCATTTACCTCCTATCTTGATTCAAGTAGGGAGCGAGGAAGTATTACTCGATGATGCGCTGCGAATTGAGTCGCGTGTGCGAGCAGCCCATGGTGAGGTTGAGTGCCAAGTGTGGCCAGACCTATGGCATGACTTTCAGTTATTTCAGGGCCAGATCCCGGAGGCCGCCCAAGCAATTGCTGAAATCCGACGTTTTTTAGATGATGACGAAGCTTAAATTTAAGGAAAAAAAGACCCGCCAATGAGCGGGTCTTTTTTTCAGCTTTATCTTAAGCAGTCATATCCAGAATCTGCTTAAACAACGCTTTTTGTTGGTCGCTTGGGCGCGCTGATTGCAATGCCATCAACTTGCTCATATCGCCTTCAACTTTGATTTGGCCAGTCATGAAACCTTGCATGCCTGCACCAGCATCACCTTCCAAGAAGATTTTGCGCAGCAGGTCTGCTGGCAGGTTCAACTTAGTGCCAGCAGCACTGTTATGACCTTGCTCAAACTTACCGCCATTGATGCACAGATCAACACTACCACTTGGCGCGCCACTGACGGTGACGTTCAATGCCAAATTGGCCAATGTTGAAGGAATATTGAGATCGCCAGCAGCTGCTGTCAGCTCTGATACCTTTGCAAACCACTCTTCAGACAGAAACGCTGCCATTTTTTCTACTCCAGAAATTATTATTGATCACTAACCGGCACAACATATCCGGAGTTAGAACCTACACGATGACCTGATGTGCCGCAACTACTCAGTCACGCTCCTCAACAGGTTTTGTAGTTTTAAATAGCGTCTTCGTTAGTTTCACCGGTACGAATTCGGACAATATTTAATAACTCGGTGACAAAAATCTTGCCGTCACCAATCTTACCCGTACCTGCTGCTTGTGTAATAACATCAATAACTTGCTCTAGTTGAGAGTCAGCAATAGCCAGCTCTAATTTTACCTTTGGTACGAAGTCGACCACATACTCAGCACCACGATAAAGCTCAGTATGTCCTTTCTGACGGCCAAAACCTTTCACCTCAGTCACTGTTAAACCCGTTACACCGACATCAGAAAGTGCTTCGCGAACATCATCTAGCTTGAATGGCTTTATTACCGCGGTGACCATTTTCATACATAACCTCTTGAATTATTTATATAAATATCACACATGAGCAGAGCAGCATGGCGCTTTACAAGTAACCACATCAGCATAACCCGCTTAGCCCAACTTAAAAACCCACTTCGAAACTCAAAAAAACAACGAATCAGCGTCAGTTTTACTGCCATTTTGACGGCATAAGCCCTAAAATAGCCACGCTGAAAATAAGGCTGCTGTGGCATTAGTACTGTCCGACTAATGCCCGATTGTGATTAAGCCCCTAACGGCTAATCTATCGTTGTTCTGAACATTTCCTATAGGAACCTGCTATGTCCCATGCTCCGTCTGTCGACGAGTCGACCTACAACATGCAAGTGGTCAGACAGTTTACTGTCATGACTGTTGTCTGGGGAATTGTTGGTATGTCACTGGGTGTGCTCATTGCCGCTCAATTGGCATGGCCAGTACTCAATTTTGATACTCCTTGGTTTTCTTTTGGTCGACTACGCCCACTACACACTAACGCCGTGATCTTTGCCTTTGGTGGTTCTGCACTAATGGCCACATCTTTGTATGTGGTTCAACGAACCTGCAAAACCGGCTTGTTTATGCCTGGCTTGGCAAAATTTGTGTTCTGGGGTTGGCAGGCAGTTATTGTCTCGGCCGTTATCACACTTCCAATGGGCTTCACTTCAACCAAAGAGTATGCCGAGCTCGAATGGCCTATCGACATCCTGATTGCAGTGGTCTGGATAGCCTACGCTACGGTTTTCTTTGGCACTATTGTCAAGCGTAAAACCTCACATATTTATGTCGCCAACTGGTTCTACGGCGCCTTTATTATCACCATAGCGCTGCTGCACATTGTCAATTCCATGGCCGTGCCAGTCTCGATGTTCAAGTCATACTCGATGTATGCCGGCGCCATGGATGCCATGATTCAATGGTGGTATGGCCATAACGCAGTGGGCTTTTTCCTAACGGCTGGCTTCTTAGGCATGATGTATTACTTTGTGCCGATTCAAGCGGGTCGTCCGGTTTACTCCTATCGCCTGTCGATTGTGCACTTTTGGGCACTGATCTCGATTTACATGTGGGCTGGTGCACACCATCTGCACTACTCAGCGTTACCAGACTGGACTCAGTCATTGGGCATGGCTTTCTCACTTATTCTGATTGCCCCGTCCTGGGGTGGCATGCTGAACGGTGTGCTGACCTTATCTGGTGCTTGGGATAAGTTACGCTCCGACCCCATCATCCGTTTCTTGATTGTGTCACTGTCGTTCTACGCCATGGCTACTTTCGAAGGCCCAATGATGTCAATCAAGACAGTTAACGCACTGTCACATAACACCGACTGGACCATTGGTCACGTGCATTCCGGCGCCTTAGGCTGGGTTGCCATGATTACCATAGGTGCTGTCTATGTCTTGATTCCACGTCTGTTTGATCGTCAAGCCATGTACTCCACTTCATTGATCAATGTGCACTTCTGGTTAGCCACCATCGGTACCGTGTTCTACATCGTATCCATGTGGATCTCGGGTATTACACAAGGTTTGATGTGGCGCGCAGTGAACTCTGACGGTACCTTGACCTATAGCTTTATTGAAAGTGTGGTGGCTAGCATGCCGATGTATGTAGGTCGCTTTATTGGTGGCGTCATCTTCCTCGCGGGCATGTTTGTTATGGCTTACAACGTCTACATGACGATTAAGCGAGAACAACCCCGTGACCTGCCGGCCGCCTGAGGAGAGACATAATGGCTTCGAGTAAACATGAAATAGTTGAAAAAAACCTGGGCTGGCTCACTGTTGGCATCCTCATTGCCATCAGCTTTGCCACTCTGGTGGAAATTGTGCCGCTATTTTTCCAAAAAAGTGTGACAGAGCCACACCCGAACTTGCGCCCGTTAACAGCTCTGCAAATGGAAGGTCGCGACATCTACATTCGTGAGGGCTGCCACGTCTGTCATACCCAGATGATTCGTCCTTTACGTGCAGAAACTGCTCGTTATGGCCACTACTCGGTTGCTGGCGAATCTGTTTACGATCACCCCTTTCTCTGGGGCTCTAAGCGCACTGGTCCAGACCTTGCGCGTGTAGGAGGTCGTTACTCAGATGAATGGCATATTGAACATTTGATTAATCCACGCAACTTGGTGCCTGAATCCATTATGCCGTCCTATCCATGGCTTGCTGAGCGTGTCCTAGATGGCAAAAAGACCAGTAGGAAATTGGCAACATTCCAACGCTTCGGTGTGCCTTACACACAGGAAGAAATTGACAATGCTGGTGCTGAAGTTGCAGGCAAAACTGAAATGGAAGCCTTGGTTGCCTACCTTCAACAGTTAGGTCATGCCTTTAACGAGAGGAACTAACCATGGAAAGCGGCACTCTGCACGGCATCATCACCATTTTCGCCATGTTAGCGTTCTTTGGTGTTTGTTGGTGGGCCTACCGCCCAGCCAACAAAGCACGCTTTGAAGCGGATGCTCAGCTACCGTTGGATACAGACCCTTTGTACAAGCCTCGTGCTGACAAGACGAGTGGAGACAAATAATGAGCAATTTCTGGAGCGGTTACATCATTGTGCTGGCACTGGCCAACATTATTGGTGTGGCTGTGCTATTGATGTGGACTCGCCGCATGGACATCTCGGATTTAGCCGAAGATGGCACCACCGGACATGAATATGATGGCATCCGTGAATACAACAACCCACTACCACGTTGGTGGCTGATCACCTTCTGGGGCACCATCGTATTTGCCTTAGTTTATCTGGTGCTATATCCCGGCTTAGGTAAATACCCTGGCCTATTGGGTTGGACATCTAGCGGTGAGCTGGCCAGAGACGAGCAACTGTATCAGCGTCAATACGGTGGTTTGTATGCTGAGTTTGCTCGCACACCGATACCTGAATTGGCTCAAAACGAGCGTGCAATGCAGGTTGCTGGCCGTATTTTTGCTAATAACTGTGCCGCCTGTCATGGCAGTAATGCACGTGGCGGTATCGGTTATCCCAATTTGACGGATAAAGACTGGTTATATGGTGGCAAGCCTGAATACCTAGTGGCCACACTAACTCATGGTCGCAAAGGTGTAATGCCTGCCTTTAAAGAAGCAATGGGCGAAGACGGAGTCATGGAGGTGGTCGCTTACACCCTCTCCCTATCAGGCCGTATTGTTGATCCAGAGCTTGCAAAAGCTGGTGAAGCGCGCTTCGCAATTTGTGCTAGCTGTCATGGCGCCAATGGCTTAGGTAATCAAGCGCTAGGGGCACCCAACTTAACCGATACTATTTGGTTACATGGTGGTAGCGAAGCCCAAGTAATGGACACCGTATTGTATGGTCGTAACAACGTCATGCCTGCTTTTGACCAAATCTTAGGTCCTGAGCGTGTGCATTTAATGGCGGCTTATGTGTACTACTTAGCCAACGTTAGACGTTAATGCTTGCTTAATTGCCTGCGACACTTTGTCGCAGGCAGTACGCTACAAAACTCGCTAAACTGCGCACCGTCGTCGTTCTGAATGGAGCACTCATGAGTCAGCAGATACCCGTCAAAGACATATCGCCTGACCCAGTTAAAGTCTACGAGCCACAATACGTAGACCTCTATGCCAAACGTGAAAAAATTCACGCCCGCGCCATTTCTGGCTTTTTTCAAAATATCCGTGTTACCACCCTTTATCTCACCATGGCTGTTTTCTTTTTATTGCCATGGCTTAACTGGGATGGTCGCCAAGCCATTTTATTTGATCTACCTGAACGTCATTTTTATATTTTCTGGTGGACATTCCTACCGCGCGACTTCTTCTTTTTGTCGTGGATTTTAATTATTGCTGCCTTTGCGTTGTTTGCCGCTACTGTCTTTGCTGGACGGGTCTGGTGTGGTTATGCCTGCCCACAAACGGTCTGGACCAAAGTTTTTATGTGGATCGAAGAGCTCGCAGAAGGCAATCGCAACGCACGCATGCGTTTAGACAAAGCTCCAATGAGTGTGCGCAAATTTTTACGACGAAGCTTTAAGCATGCAGGTTGGGCCGTTGTTGCCTTCGCCACTGGCATTGCCTTTATTGGTTATTTCACACCAGTGCGCGAGCTTTGGTTTAACGTTGTAAATGGTAACTTAGGTTTTTGGGTAGGTTTTTGGCTGCTATTTTTCACCTTAGCAACCTACCTGAATGCAGGCTGGATGCGTGAACAAGTTTGCCTGCATATGTGCCCATACGGCCGCTTCCAAAGTGTCATGTTCGATAAAGATACCTTGATTATTTCCTACGATTATCATCGTGGCGACCCTCGCGGATCACGTAAGCGCGGCAGCACTAGTCTTGAAAATGGCTTAGGCGACTGCATCGATTGTAATATGTGTGTGCAGGTCTGCCCCACCGGCATTGATATTCGTGATGGCCTGCAGTTTGAGTGTATTCAATGTGCTGCCTGTATTGATGCCTGCGACAGTGTCATGGACCAAATGGGTTATGAGCGTGGATTAGTACGTTACACCACCGAAAACCTGTTGGAAAAAACCGGCACCGGCACCTATAAATTTTTCCGTCCGCGCCTAATTGGTTACAGTGCCGCCCTGTTGCTGATGGTTGGTGCATTACTGTTCATGTTGATCACACGCGTACCACTAACGGTTGAGGCGCTACGCGATCGCGGCCAACTCTATAACCAAAACAATGCTGGATGGATTGAAAACAGCTACACCCTCAAGATTCAAAACAAAGCACAAAACGATGTTGAGTTTGTGATCACTGCCAGCTCTGCTGAATTCCCAATCAGCCTACAAAACAGCCCAATAAAGCTGCGCATGAATGCCGGCGAACTGGCCACTCTGCCAATAACAATTGAGGCTGACCCTGCCGCCATTCCAAGTAATAACAATAAGATCGAGATTCATGTCACTCGGCAAGACGACAGTCGTATTAAGGCGACAACACGTAATACGTTCCTAGCCCCACGCTGACAACAGCGTTAACGAGAGCCGAGCAAAATGACGAATCGAGCGAGTCGCCCCTGGTACAAACAGTTTTGGTTTTGGTTTGTGTTTGGCCTGCCACTTATTGCAGTAATTTCTACATTGCACTTTGTGTACTTAGCCGTCTCCAATCGAGATGACGTGGTGCGAGACAATTGGTATGCGGAAGGCAAAGCCATTAGCCAACGTTTTGCCTTAGAACAACAAGCCACCGATTTGGCCATTCATGCCGATGCTCGTTTTGATGATGTTACCGGCGAGGTCTTTGTTCGAATTAGTGCCAACAAGCCGATAGAGTCACCGACGCTGGAACTAAACTTTCAGCATGCAACACTGAGCAACCGCGATCAGTTCTTAACCCTGCAACGGGTTATGGGTAACGACTATCGAGCTCAGTTAGATAGCACGCTGGCCGGCACCTATCATGTTGAGTTATCGGATACGGACTGGCGTCTTGTTGCAACCAGACGGTTTCCAAATGGCGATACGTTTACGCTAGACGCTCAGTAATCATGTCCTCTGTTGCCATTGCTACGCATTGTTATCATTGCGGCCTCCCCAACCCACAAGATGGCGCTACCGCTCGCTATCAAACAGTGGTTTTGGGTAAGCCACGGGATTTTTGTTGCCCCGGCTGTGTTGCGGTGGCGCAGTGTATTGTTGAAGGTCAGCTTGAGGGTTATTACCAAGAGCGCGACGGACTCAATCCGACAGCGGCACAACCTGTGCCAGACGAGCTATTACAACGATATGATCACCCCGTCATACAACAAGACTTTGTTCATCGCGAAGGCCGTTATGCTTGTAGCGACCTCAGCCTAGAAGGCATTAGCTGCGCCGCCTGTGCGTGGTTGATTGAGCGCCGATTGAGCCAAGAGCCAAATGTCGTGCAGGCCTCGGTCAATTTAAGCAATCACCGCCTGCGTATCGTTTGGGATGATGACCAGCAACCGCTCAGTCAACTTTTAGCCATTGTTGAAAAAATTGGTTATCGCGCTCGCCCTTTTCAGCCAGACAGTCATGCCGCTCAATTACGCCGTGACTCACGCCGCCAGTTAATGCGTGTAGCGGTTGCGGGTCTTGGCACCATGCAGGCCATGATGTACGGCATGGGCTTATACCTAGGTGCGTTTCAAGGTATTGCCGATGAGCATCGTGATTATCTGCGCTGGATTTCAGGCTTAGTGACCACCCCGGTTTTTTTCTATGCCGGCTGGCCGTTTTATCAAGCCGCTGTCAAAGCGTTGCGTGCCCGCACACTCACCATGGATGTGCCAGTATCAATCGCCTTAATCATGGCATTTATTGCCAGTTGGATTGCCACCATTAGTCAAAGCGGTGAGACCTATTTTGACTCGGTGTGCATGTTTATTTTCTTCTTATTAAGTAGTCGATACTTAGAATTAAAGGCACGACAACGAGCTGGTGAAACAGCAGCTAGTTTGCTGACATTGACACCTCAACTTACTCATCGGCAGGCGGACGATGGCCAGTGGCAGCTAACACCAGCCAGTGAGCTGCAAGTTGATGATGTCATTTTAATTAATGCTGGTGAGACAGTGCCCACCGACGCCACCCTGATTGATGGTGATGGCAGCGTTTCTGAAGCACTACTAACCGGCGAGCCTATTCCCGTTAAAAAGTCCATCGGCGACAGCTTGATTGGTGGCAGCATTAATACCGACCAACCGCTGAAAGCACGCGTTACTCAAGTGGGTCGCGACACGCTGTTGGCGACGCTGCAACAGCTGCTGGCGAGAGCCTTGTCAGAAAAACCCTTAGTTGCCCAGCGTGCAGACCAAATGGCACATTTTTTTGTGGCCCGTGTGCTGGTCTTTGCTGTGGTGGTCTATGGCATCTGGTGGTTTGTCGATAAAAGCCAAGCATTCTGGATAACTATTGCGGTACTAGTGGCCACTTGCCCCTGTGCTTTGTCACTCGCTACACCTGCTGCACTTACCACCGCCACTCATCAATTAGCGCGTGAAGGTTTCTTGATTACTCGCGGCCATGTGCTAGACAGCCTAGATAGTGCTACGCACATTGTGTTTGATAAAACCGGCACTCTGACCGAAGGACGTTTTAGTGTCGACAACGTCGAGCTGCTGTCTGATATGGGACGAGAGCAAGCCTTGAGCATAGTCGCCGCGCTCGAAACTGGTAGTGCTCACCCCATTGCCAAAGCGCTGCAGCAATTAGCAACGCAAGAAGGCATTACACCCGCAGCACTTGACCACCCCGCACAGCAACATGCTGCTGCTGGCGTTAGTGGTGAAATTCAAGGCCAGCTTTATTTGCTAGGCCACGCGGGTTTTGCGCTCAATCAGGGCGACACTCAGGATCAGCAGCTGACCTTATGGCTAACAAATGCCCAGCACGCACCCTTATTAAAAATCACCCTGAGTGACCAAGTTCGCCCTGAAGCCGCCCCCGTTGTTGCAGCAATTCATGAGCGCGGGCTCACCACATGGATTATGTCCGGTGATCAATCGCAAGTGCCGCAGCAACTCGCTCGCGAACTGGGCATCAGTCATGTACAAGGCGGCATGTCGGCACAAGACAAACAAGAGGCCATCGCTAAACTGCAAGCAGATGGCGCCATTGTGATGATGGTAGGTGATGGTATTAATGATGCGCCTTGCTTAGGTCAGGCCCATCTGGGTGTTGCCATGAGCTCGGGAACTGACCTCGCGCAAACCAGCGCCGATGTGGTGTTACTTGGCGATCGACTCGCCGCCTTAATCCCAGCACTGGCACTGTCGAAGCGTACTGCAGCCATTATTAAACAAAATTTACGTTGGGCTATTATGTATAACTTAGCGATTTTGCCCCCCGCTGCCATGGGCTATGTGCCACCATGGTTGGCAGCATTAGGCATGTCGCTTAGTTCACTGGTGGTGGTATTAAACGCCCTGCGCTTACGGAGAGCGCGCTAATGGAAGTGATTTATTTATTAATTCCACTCAGTCTGATGTTTTTGGCACTCTCGGTTTGGTTTTTCTTATGGGCCATGAAAACCGAGCAATACGAAGACTTAGATGGCCCTGCACATCGCATCATTTTGGATGATCGCGAGGCACGTTTTCAGCAAAAAAAAGCCAGCGAAGCCAAAGCAGTGACGCCAGAGCAAGATAGCGAACATGATTGATTTTAGCTGGATCATCAGCGCCTTTTTGATGGGGCTTTTGGGTGGCACACACTGCGTTGGCATGTGTGGCGGACTCAGTAGTGCATTCACCTTCGCACTACCACCGCAAAGCCGTGTTGGCTGGCGCCTATTAGCTTGGCAGTTGCTTTATAACAGCGGGCGTTTAAGTACCTACGCACTATTGGGCTTGTTAGCAGGTGGTTTATTGTTTGCACTGCCCACCCCCGATGCGGGCAAACAAGTCATACGCCTGTTAGCGGGTTTATTCATGGTCTTGCTGGGTGCGTATTTGGCTGGCTGGTTTCAAGCACTGGCACAAATTGAGCGTATTGGTGCGCCTATTTGGAAAGCACTAAGCCCACTGCGCCAGCGACTATTTCCTATTACCCATCCGGGGCAAGCCGTATTTGCAGGCATGGTGTGGGGCTTATTGCCTTGTGGACTGGTTTATTCGGCCATGGCCCTAGCCGCCACTCGCGGCCAACCAACCGAGGCAGCTATTGTCATGTTGGCCTTTGGCCTTGGCACATTGCCCACCCTGCTGATTACTGGCACTGCCGCCAGCCAAGTACGTCACTTTTTACAACGCCCTAGCACCCGCCAAACGGCAGGTATGTTGGTGATTTTATTTGGCCTTTGGACCATCTTAGGCTTATTTACTGGCCATATGGATCATGCTGATAAGGCTCAGCACGAGCCAGCCACAATGGATTCCACAGACCATCACCACCATCATTAGACGGGAACATCTTGGCATCTAACTAGTCCTCAGTTAGTCTGGTCATCCAGATAATTTTTGAGTGATTATTCATGCAGTTATCATCTCGTTTTCTATTGTCATGTGTGTTGCTGACAGGATCATTATTTGCACTTCCTGCACAAGCTAGTGTTGGTGCATGGCTGCAAGAAAAAGCACTCGGGCTAGAGCAGTCGTTAGCCGGCCTTGAACGTCGCGATATTCAAATTGATGACCACCTTATTCCAACCTTTGTACGCAATTTAGACAGCAATGAGCCCTGTGCCATTTTGGTACATGGCTTTACAGCACGCGCGGCGCATTGGTTTCGTTTAGCACGTCATTTACCCAAAGAAAAATGTGTTGTTGCTATGGATCTTGCTGGCTTTGGTGAGGCCACATTTCATGCGGATGGTGCTTACGACGCCGCCAGTCAGGCTCATCGTATTGCTAAGCTGATACAGACTCTGGCACTAAAACAGCCAGCCGATGTGATGGGGAACTCTATGGGTGGATACATCATTGCCCAACTAGCCGTTTTGCATCCGGAATTAGTCAATAGCCTGACTCTACTGAATGCATCAGGTGTAAGCAGCCCAGAGCCAAGCACCTTGGCCAAACAAATTGCGGCCGGTGAAAATGGTTTTTTTGCCACCGACCTAGAAGGCTTTGAACAATTTTATGCCATGACCATGAGTGAGCCGCCATTTGTGCCAGGCATCATTCGTGAAGCAGTGGGTAGAATGGCCATTAGTCGCATCAGCCGTCACCAGTATATTTTTGAGCAAGTTCGTACCACAGTAATGGACGATGATTTAAATAAGATTAAGGCGCCGACACTGGTAGTCTGGGGAGATGAAGACCAGTTGTTGCATGTCAGCATGACTCAGACCTGGCGCACAATTCCTAAATCACGGGTATTTATTTATCGTGGCATTGGTCATATGCCTCACTTAGAGCGACCAAAACAAACCGCGAACTTGTTTCAACGCTTTGCCACCAAACAACTGTAATGGATAAAACCACGGAAATGTTGCCATGAAAATGTTGCGCTTAGCCTTAGTTCCAGCCATCACCACACTGCTGGCTTGTTCGCCTGCTGAAAGTCCTGATCGGCCTAATACCGGTTTGCGTCAAACAGTAGAGACCTGTCCACGCGGGGATATGCCAGAGGCGGTGGTCTGTCAATTTTATCAATACACACTAACCGCTGTTGATGGCTTACCCAGCAATGCGCAACAGTCCACGCTTGCACCATCTCTGTCTAGTAAGTTAAGGCAACAACTCAACGCAGCACGTGACTATCAGCAACAACAGCAAAAGAGCTTTCCGAATGTAGCGGCTCCCTTTGCCAGCGGCGCATTGTTTAGCAGTCGTCACGAAAAGCCAGATCATTTTGAAATTGCGGAGGTTGTTGTCAGCGAAGATGGAAAAACCAATGTATTGGTTAATTTCCACTATGAAGCGGGAGATCACCACTGGCAGGACAGCGTCGAATTAACACGCGAAAATAACCGTTTTGTGATTAACGATATTGTGTTTAAAGCCAGCGAACATTTGCAGGCAGAGCGCTTATCTACCCATCTAAAACGCAGGGATTTCTAATGGCCGGACGCCACATTTTAGTCATTAACGCAGGTAGTTCTTCGTTAAAGTTCGCCTTAGTTAACGAAGCACAAGCACAGTTTCCAATCCAAGGCTTAGCAGAGCGCCTTGGCAGCGCTGAAGCCATGCTGCATTGGCAAGAAGGTAATGAAAAACACTCACGATCTATCAGTAACGCCACTCACACTGAGGCTTTAGCACAATTACTGCCCCTAGTTGAGGCAGTGGCCGGCGGCAAAATTAGTGGCGTTGGCCATCGTGTAGTTCATGGCGGCGAAGACTTCACCACCGCTTGCCTAATCGACCAGAGCGCCTTGGCCGCTATCAACGCCAACACACCGTTAGCTCCATTACATAATCCAGCTAATTTACAAGGTATTGCAGCGGTAACCGCGCTTTACCCCGAGCTGCCGCAAGTAGCTGTTTTTGACACCGCCTTCCATCAAACCATGCCCGACAAGGCCTATCGTTATGCGCTACCAGAAACCTTGTATCGTGAGCATGGAGTTCGTCGTTATGGCTTTCATGGCACCAGTCACCAATATGTCAGCACACAGGCAGCCAAACTGGCTGAACTAAGTTACGACAATAGCAGCTGGTTAGTCGCGCATTTAGGCAATGGCTGCTCCACCTGCGCGGTGCTTAACGGACGTAGCGTCGACACCAGTATGGGTATGACACCCTTAGAAGGGCTGGTCATGGGCACCCGTAGTGGAGATGTTGACCCCAATTTACATAGCCATTTAGCGCGCACATTGGGCTGGTCTCTAAACGAGATCGACCGGATGTTGAATCAAGACAGCGGTTTGTTGGGCTTATCGGGCTTATCAAATGATATGCGTCAGTTGGAGGCTGCAAGAGCCGATGGCCACCTAGGTGCCACCTTAGCCATTGATGTGTTCTGCTATCGCTTAGCCAAGTCCCTCGCTGCACTTAGTTGCGCCCTACCCAGCTTAGATGGTTTAGTGTTTACCGGCGGCATTGGCGAAAACTCGTCGCTAATTCGTGCCAAAACCGTGGCGCAGCTTGGGCTATTGAACCTGCACATAAATGACGATGCCAACGCCAACTGCATTCGTGGTAAGTCTGGCCCCATTCAGCAGTCAGGCTCTCGTCGCATTTTGGTCGTGCCCACCAATGAAGAGCGACAAATTGCCATCGAGGCACTAGCACTTTTGAACGAATAACAAGGACGATGTTATGCAAACTTTCTTTTTGGCCCCCAATAGCTTTGGTGTTGGCCTAACATCAGCCAGCTTAGGCTTGTTTCGTACACTGGAGCGTGCTGGCCTAAAAGTTGGCTTCTTTAAGCCCGTGGCACAAAATCATAAAGGTGACAGCGGCCCCGAACGCTCCAGCGCACTAATGAGCCAATGCCATGGCATCAACGTTCCTACCCCATTAGAACAAACACGTGTTGAGCGCCTATTAGGGGATGGTCATATGGATGACCTGCTCGAAGAGTGTATGCACCTGTTTGAACAAGCAGGCAAAGACAAAGACGTGGTCATTGTTGAAGGCATGGTGCCCACACGATCTGTACATTACGCTGGCGAATTAAATGCCCGTTTAGCCACCAGCTTAAGTGCCGATGTGATTCTGGTGTCCGCTCCTGACGACGACAACATCAGCGCCTTTGCAGACCGTATTGAAATTCAAGCACAGCAGTTTGGCGGCATTAAAAGTAGTCGTGTGGTCGGTGTTATCGTCAATAAAGTACCTAACGACGACTTCATTAATACCTTTAGCCAGCACGCCAACATGATTCGCCAAGGCGATATTCGTCTGCTGGGTGCCATCCCACTAAACCCGATGTTAAACGCGCCTAGAACCAGTGATATTGCCGGTCTACTCAAGGCGCATGTTTTGCATGCAGGGAATATGGAGCAACGGCGTATGACCCGTATTGTCTTGGGTGCGCGCACAGTGGCCAACTTAGTCGAGAGCTTAACGCCAGGTGTGTTGGTTGTTACCCCAGGCGACCGTGATGATGTGATTTTGGCCACCTGCTTAGCTGCTAGCAATGGTGTGCCATTGGCGGGGCTATTACTGGGTAGTGACTTCACGCCAGACCAACGCATTATGGCGCTCTGCCAAGGTGCGCTGCAAAGTGGCCTGCCGGTAATGACGGTAGCCACAAACTCCTACGATACTGCGGCCAACCTTGACCGTATGAATAAAGAAATTCCAATTGACGATAACGAACGCGCTGAACGAGTCACCGAGTTTGTGGCCAGTCATTTAGATCATGCTTGGTTGGAAAGCCGCTGCGAAACGCCACGCGAATTGCGCTTGTCTCCATCGGCCTTTCGATATCAGTTGGTACAGCGCGCCTCTGCCGCCAATAAACGTATTGTCCTGCCTGAAGGAGCTGAGCCACGAACTGTTCAAGCGGCTGCCATTTGCCAGCGTCGCGGTATTGCTCGCTGTGTACTATTAGCCAAACCAGAGGAAGTCGAAGCCGTAGCCAAAGCGCAAGGTATCGAGCTACCAGAAGGCCTAGAAATTATTGATCCGGCAGTTGTTCGTGAACGCTATGTTGAACCGATGGTGGAGCTACGCAAGGGTAAAAATCTCAACGCGCCCATGGCCACTGCCCAGCTGGAAGATACAGTGGTGTTAGGCACCATGATGCTGGCACTTGATGAAGTCGATGGCCTAGTATCAGGCGCGATTAACACTACCGCCAACACCATCCGTCCAGCATTTCAGCTCATTAAAACCGCGCCCGGTTACAACTTAGTGTCATCTGTTTTCTTCATGTTGCTACCTGATCAAGTGCTGGTTTATGGCGATTGCGCGGTGAATCCCGAACCCAATGCAGCTGAATTGGCCGAGATTGCCTTACAAAGTGCGGCATCAGCACGTGCCTTTGGCATCGAGCCACGAGTAGCCATGATCAGTTATTCAACCGGAGACTCAGGTACCGGGGCTGATGTTGAGAAAGTACGTGAAGCCACTCGTTTAGCACAAGCAGCCGAGCCGGGCTTATTAATTGATGGACCGCTGCAGTACGACGCTGCTGCCATCGAAAGTGTCGGTCGTCAAAAAGCGCCCAATAGCTTGGTTGCAGGCCGCGCCAATGTGTTTATTTTCCCCGACTTAAATACTGGCAACACCACTTATAAAGCGGTGCAGCGTAGCGCCGACTGCATCAGTGTTGGCCCCATGCTGCAAGGCCTACGCAAACCGGTGAATGATTTATCGCGTGGTGCCTTGGTCGACGATATTGTCTACACCATTGCGCTCACTGCGATTCAAGCCAACGACTAAGCCATCACCACACAGTTGCGGCCGCGGGTCTTGGCTTGGTAAAGCGCTTGATCGGCGGCCAGCACACTATGATGTAAGTCCACCGCCGAATTTGCAGTGTGAATGGCTGCACCAAAACTTGCACTAGTACTTACCTGCCCACCCGCGCCGTTATCAATAGAGAGTTCAGTTAACGCCTGACGGCAACGATTTAATACCGCCTGCGCATCTTCTGCAGTAGCACCCGGCAGCAGCACCATAAACTCCTCACCACCATAACGACCGACCTGATCCCCTGCCCGCACATGTGCTTTTAAACACTGTGCCGCTTGCTTTAAGACTGCATCACCCACCGGATGACCCCAGTTATCATTGACTTGCTTAAAGTGATCCAAATCTAAAATAGATACCGTCAACGGAACTTGTTGGCGCCCGCAAACCTGACTTAACTCATCAAGCAGCTCCAGTATGCGGCGTCGGTTATGCAAGCCAGTGAGTGCATCGGTGCGACTTAGTTGCTGAATACGCTGTTCACGCTCTCGCCACCACAACAGCATTTGATCGGCTAAAAACGGCAAGGTAAG
Source organism: uncultured Moraxellaceae bacterium (assembly GCA_947085865.1). Lineage (GTDB taxonomy): Bacteria > Pseudomonadota > Gammaproteobacteria > Pseudomonadales > Moraxellaceae > Perlucidibaca. The sequence continues at coordinate 15,603 of CAMTYC010000040.1, read as the reverse complement.
CAAAAATGGGGCGGCAAAAAAGAACAGGCTATTCATCCAGAATAAATTACTAGCCAGTGATGTAGGCGCAACCATAACAGGGGCATACGGCAGCCAACCCCATACCGTGGCATAACTCAGCAATGCCAAGGTCACTAGGGCACTCACTGCCCCCGCCCAAACGGCACCTCGGTCCATAAAAATGAAGCCAAAAACTGGCGCCCCCAGCAGCACAATGCCAGCACAAAAGCTGACCGTGCCAATGGAATAGCTCATCAAGACTAAAGACAATGCGTAAAACTGTAGCGTGACGTATTGAAAGGCAATGTTTTCCGGCCAATGCTTTCGTAGATAAAGCCCTAACAAAATAAGTGCCGCACCAATGCATATCAGCACAAACTCAATTTGAATCATCTGATGTACAACAGCCACATTAATCAGTGACTCTCGATCTGGTCTTGCCAACACATACAAAGACCACGATAGGTACTGCACATACAGCGGCAGCAGTAACAACAACAAGAACAGGCTTTTATCAACTGCTTGCCACTCTAAAATCGCTGCGAACCGCCGCCGCATCCCTGCTTTTTTGATGACTGACATAACTACTCCGCGGGTTGTTCTTCCGTATTCCAACCCACCAACAACCACGTTGCTAATACGCCAATCAACAAACCTATCCACGGTTCAAAAAAGGCTAATACCGTGCCAATCAACAACACCGTACCGCGAGAAGTGTTATCACGCGGAATGGACATAGCAATATAGGCACAAGCAAAACCGGTCAGCACCAGTGTCAGTGATAAGGCAATTCCTAGCAGCGGTTTTAAGCCCGTCAACAAGGGCAACAAGAAGAAAATAAAAGGCAAACCCATCAAATAATAAGAAGCCAACCCACTCTGCAGATTAGGCATGGCCTCGCGACCCTGCTTCCAACGCTGCACAATAATGACGTGAACACCGGTCCACAACGCCCCTTGTGTTGGAAAAAAAGGAGCAAAAATCGCCATCACACCGTTGCGAGCAGCTAATGATAAATGTGAGCGGTTGGGGTTGATATCAACAGGGTCATCGGGACGGTGCTTTTGACCTTCGCGGGTAATTTCATTACCAGTAATAAGGTCACCAAACAAAATAATATACGTCACTAATGCCAACGGCAGGCTCTGCAAAAACATCTCTCGGCTTGGCCAACCGATCATCCATGGGGCTGCCATTGCCCACACTTCCGATACCGGTGGCATCAGAAACCCCCACTGAATGTCATAACTCACTTCACCCACCAACGGGCCGATCACTGCCGCAGCAATAAAGCCCGGCAATAAACCCAGCGCACCCAACCACATCAACAGCTTGTACTTAAGCTTTAAGCGTTGCAGCGGCAGCGAAAAGGTAAAAATCAGGCAGATCGCGCAGGCAACTGTCGTGGCGATTGGTTGCTGTAACAAAAAGCGCTCGGCATCATCTATAAATACCCGTTTTAGTGCGGCAATTGCAGCACCTAAGATAATGCCTGCCTTTAATGTGCTCGGTAGCCACAACATCAGTCGCTTACCCATGCCAGTGATGCCCAGCACAAATACCAATAAAGCAAAGTTCAGCGATAACGCTGTCATCACCTGAAAACGCTGTATGGGCTCGGCATAGCCCGCCAGAATAAAGCCCAACACCAGCGGCAAGGCCGGTGTAATCCAACCCGGCGCATACGACTCACCAAATAAAATAACGGCAGAACCAATCAGCATGCTGTGCAGCATGGACATCGCCACGGCTTGCTCAAAGTTCATGCCAAAATAGGCCATCATGATAGGCACCAAGGCCAGGCCGGTAGCGGCCGAGACCAGCAGGCCTTGCATAAATTCGGGCCACAGCAAGCGGGTATGATAAAACGGAATACGGCAGGTAAATGGACCCCAGCGCCAGCCCGGCAATTCTGATGCGGACATGTTGATTTCCTTTATTTTTATTGTTTTAGCAGACTGCCATAGACCACGAGCAAATTGAAGCCTACATGTCCTATATTCGTATAACGTGACATTACTCAATGGCACATAATGATAAGAAATTGTCCCCAAATAACCTGTTTACATACCCTCCATACAGGCACATTTCGCTTGCCCACATATTTTCATTCTTTGGAGGGGCGTTATGACGACTCAAACACAAACTGAAAACACCACAGTTCGTACACCACTCGGCGCTCGTGTTGGTATTCCTCCACGTCGTGTAAGCTTGAATTACGACACTACAACGCCTGCTTACTGGTATGCCAATAACGCGTTGCAAACTCACTTCTGGAGTGCTTTTTCTGCACTGTTGCCAGAAGGCGAGCAGTTCTTTGTGCGTGCTGTCCGCCACTACCGTGATCAAATTCAAGACCCAGATCTGAAAGCTGCTATTGCTGGCTTTATCGGTCAAGAAGCACTTCATACACAAGGTCACCAAGACTTTAATAGCTTCTTGAATGATCGCAACTTGCCATTAGAGCAAATTGATAAACAACTGAAAGTGCTACTGGAAACGGTTGATAAAATTCATCCGCGCCTGTGCCTAGCAGCCACAATCAGCTTAGAACACTTTACTGCACTGCTCGGTGCCCAGTTACTTCGTGAAGAAGATCACCACGGCGCGATGACAGAACCTATGCGTGGTCTGTGGACATGGCATGCGCTGGAAGAAACTGAACACAAAGCAGTAGCGTGGGATGTTTATGAGAAAACCGGTGGTGGTTATGCCTTACGCGCAGGCACCATGGTGCTGACTACCGTTATTTTAGGTGCGGTTATGACCTATGCCACTGGCCGTTTATTAGCTGCTGATGGTCAGTTGTTAAATGTTCGTGAAAACGCCAAAGGCCTTAACGCTTTGTTCGGTCGCAAAGGTCGTCTGACACGTTTGGTACCGAAGTTCTTGGACTTTTTCCGTCCAGACTTCCACCCTAACGACCATGATGACACAGCACTAGTTGCTGAATGGCGTGAAAAACTGTTTGGTGCAGAAGGTGAACTGAATAGCTCACTTAAGACTGCTAAATCGTTGCATTAATTGTTTCAATAACGCTGAGTATTGCACCCTGTTAGCATTGCGCTAACAGGGTTTTTTTATGCCTAAATTAGGCTGCATCCGTTAGTACACCATCGCGATAATCTTGCATGGCCTGCTCAATCTGCTCACGCGTATTCATCACGAATGGCCCGTACTGCACTACCGGTTCTTGTAATGGCCGGCCGGCCAACACAATAAACCGAGTGGGTTCATCTCCTGCAGTCACTCGCAAATCACCCGCACTAGTCAGCACACCGGCCGCACGTGTTGGCAATGGACGACCGTCCACACTGACATTACCTTCATAGCTGTATACCAAGGCGGTATGGCCATCAGTAATCGCCTGTTCAAAGCTCACTCCTGCCGGCAAATGCACATCCCAAAATAGCGGGTCAGTGCTTAAGCGTGCAGATGCAGGATTAATCACACCATCAACCACTTCATCACCTACTTGAGCCGACCCCGCGATAACTTTTATTTGGCCACCATTAGGCAGGTCATGCAGCGGCATTGCATTTGCCGGAATGTCTTGCCATGAAGCTGGTTTCATCTTTTCTTTAGCCGGCAGGTTTAACCAAAGTTGGAAACCACGCATACGGCCATTTTCCTGTAACGGCATTTCTGAGTGAATAACACCACGACCCGCTGTCATCCACTGCACACTGCCCGGCCCTAAATCACCCACATTGCCCAAATGATCGCGATGCTGCATACGACCATCCAGCATATAAGTGACCGTTTCAAAGCCACGATGAGGATGAGCAGGGAAACCAGCAATGTAATCGCCAGGATTTTCACTGCCAAACTCATCGAGCATTAAAAAAGGGTCTAGGTATAAACCACGCTCTTTGCCAATGCTGCGATAGAGCTTTACACCCGCGCCATCTGATGTTGGCACCGCTTGAATAACACGTTGTAGCTGACGGATTGTGGTCATTACCCCTACTCCTATTGATCACACAGCAGATAACTGCTCAATTTGTTGATGTGCTTTTGCTAACGCACTGGCTTTGCTTTCATCACCTAGATTCAAACCTTCGGCATAAACAAACTGCACATCGGTAATTCCAATAAAACGGAAAAAATCGGTCACGTACTGAGTTTGTGTGTCTGCTGGTGTGCCTTGATAGACGCCACCACGAGCAGCAAACACATACACTTTTTTGCCGTTTAACAAGCCTTCAGGGCCGTTAGCGGTGTAGCGGAAGGTGATGCCAGCACGAGCCACATGGTCAAAATAGGCTTTTAACTGTGATGGCACACCAAAGTTGTACATTGGCAGGCCCAACACAATCACATCCGCTGCTTTCAGCTCATTAATCAGTGTGTCGGAAAAATCCAACACAGCTTGTTGTGCCGCAGTACGCGTTGCTGCATCCGACAAAAAGGCCTGGAAGCGCTCGGCATCTAAATGTGGCACGGTATCTTTAGCAAAATCGCGCTGCACTACCTGAGTGTTAGGCTCGCGCTGAACAAAGCCTTGTACAAAGCGATTGGCTAACTGGCTGGACTGGCCATGGTCAGAAAAAACACTGGCGTTTAACTGCAGTAAGGTTTGAGTGCTCATATTGCCTCCTAGGCGATATCAAAAATGTCTTTGTTAAGGTGTGATCATAAAAACATTTAATTATTGAATAAAAAAGCGCAAAATATCGCTTTAAACAATCTAATTATTAGATATGAACTATCCTCGTATTTCACTCGAACAATGGCGCACCTTGATTGCCGTGGTTGATGCCGGCAGTTATGCACACGCGGCGCAACTACTAAATAAAAGTCAGTCATCGGTCACATATGCAGTGCAAAAGCTAGAGTCCGTACTAGGGGTAAAGGCATTTGAAGTCCGTGGACGCAAGGCTGAGCTGACCGCCACGGGTCGTTTGCTGTATCGGCGGGCACAGGTGTTATTAAGCGAGGCCAGTGGCCTAGAGCAGGCAGCGAGCGCTCTTTCTGCGGGCTGGGAAGCAGAAATACGTATTGCCATGGAAATCTTATTTCCCAATGACATCATGCTGCAGGCGCTAGCTCAACTGGGCCTAGAGAGTCCACACACGCGAATTGAGTTAATGGAATCGGTCCTAGGTGGTACATCAGAAGCATTACTGCAAGGGCGTGTTGACTTAGCAATTTCACCGCGCATTCCAACCGGCTTTTTGGGTGATGCCTTGATGTCATTGCGATTTATTGCAGTGGCACACCCAGATCATGCGCTACATCAGCTAGGGCGTGAGTTAACACGAGAAGATTTGCGTGCACACCGGCATTTACTGGTGCGTGACTCCGGCATCAAACGAGATACATCGCCTTCATTGGAAGCCAGTCAACGCTGGACAGTTAGCACCTTGACCACCTCCATAGAAGCGGCCTCCTTAGGTCATGGTTTTGCGTGGTTTCCTGAAATCAAAATTCGCCCAATGCTAAACGATGGCCGTTTAAAGCCGTTACCTTTAGCCGAAGGCAGTGAGCTGTTTTTAACACTGTATCTAATTTACGCCGCCCCCGACTTAGCTGGCCCTGGCACTCGGCGGCTAGGTGCTTTACTAAAAGAGCTTATTCAAGCTCAATGTACAGGCTCGGTTATCGGTAACGTAAACCAGAATGTTGAACCCTGACCAAGTTCACTACAAACTCCAATACGACCACCATGCGCTTGCACCAAAGCGCGACAAATATGTAAGCCCAGGCCTAAACCTTTTTCACCACGCATGGCCTTGTTATTAGTTTGGTACAAACGATCAAATAAGTGCGCCAAATCTTCTGCTCGAATGCCCATCCCCGTGTCTGTAACACGAACTTCTAAGGTGTCATCAGCCAGCTTAAGTAACGATACTGAGATTTGTCCCGGAGCAGGCGTAAACTTCAGTGCGTTCCCCACCAAGTTACTTAACACTTGATGAATTCGGACAGCGTCCACATTGGCCCAAACCGTTTGCTCTGGCACATATACTTCTAAGCTTAGCCCAGCAGAGCTCACCAGTGGATTGAGTGTTTTAGTGCTATTTAAAATGAGTTGACCAATGTCTGTCGGCACTGGCTCTGTGTTGACTTTGCCCGAATCAACTTTGCCCACGTCAAGCAAGTCATTCACCATATGCTGCAGGTGCTCTGCACCTCGCCTAGCAACAGCAAGCAGTTCGGACTGCATAGTGTCTAAATCAGGCGCCAAATGCATCAACATATCTAATGCCATGCTGGTGGCTGACAATGGTGTTTTTAATTCATGACTAACATGGTGCGCCACCTCTTGCCGCATATGCTCTAGCTCAATCTGTGCCGTCATGTCCTGAAACACACCATGACAAACCATGCCACGGGTGGTTTTAATCGCACTTAAGGTACCTTGCAAATAAATTGATGACTGGTCTGCCCTTAGCACCTGCAGGCTAAGCGCTTGGTTTTTACCGCTGGACAATAACTGGGCTAAAGCATCGGCATACTTATCTTGATCTAAATCAGCAATCAGCTTCGCAAACTCCATGGCCTCGGCAGCTTCTGCACTAATACCTAAGGCTGCTGTCCAGGCCTGATTAACCATGGTCAAACGACCCTGCTCATCCATTTTCTGAATTAATGCGCCGGCCCGATCAATGGATTCACGTAGCTCACGTTCACGCGCGGCAGTATGAATATCCTCCAACTCTTGCACTACCAACTCTGCTAACTCAGTCAGCAGCTCACGGTCTTGCTGGGTAAAATGACGAGGCTCACGCGCCACGATACACAGCGTACCCACGACAAAACCCGACGTCAGCCGCAATGGTGCTCCCGCATAAAACCGTACAAAGGGCTCTTCCGTAACAGCCGGATTATCAAAAAAACGCTCATCTTGCAGAGCGTCTTCAACGACAAAAACGTCATCCGATAAAATGGCGTGACCACAAAATGAAATACTGCGCGGGGACTCTGTTGCATCTAGGCCAACGGTCGACTTAAACCACTGTCGATCCGCATCAACTAGGCTTACTAAAGCAATGGGCACCTCAAACATTTTGTTAGCCAAGCGAGTTACACGATCAAAGCGCTCTTCGGGCGGCACGTCCAGCACGTCCAGAGCTCTTAAAGCTTGCAAGCGCCCCGCTTCATTGGCGGGGCAAGGCGGTTCAATCATGGCAGGTCTCAGCAACTACATTAATCTGGTTATACATACCATAACAAAAAAGCCCGCAATCGAGAGCGGGCTTTTTTGTTCAACGTTTGTTAAACGTTAACGGGGATTTTTCCGATTTTAGCCTGCCAGATTTTAGGTGCAGTTTCGTGCACGGACACACCACGCACATCAACCGCTACACTCACCGGCATGTCTTCCACGACAAACTCATAAATAGCTTCCATGCCTAAGTCTTCAAATGCCACCACGCGTGATTTACGAATGGCTTTAGACACCAAGTAGGCCGCACCACCAACTGCCATTAAATAAGCGGCTTTGTGGTTTTTAATCGCCGCAATGCCAGCAGCGCCACGCTCGGCTTTACCAATCATGCCGTACAAGCCGGTCTTGGCCAGCACCGTTTCCGTGAACTTATCCATACGCGTTGCTGTAGTAGGGCCAGCTGGACCAACCACCTCATCACGTACAGGGTCAACCGGGCCAACGTAGTAAATAAACTTACCTTTCAGATCAATCGGCAGTTCTTCGCCTTTGGCAAACATTTCCACCATGCGCTTGTGTGCTGCATCACGACCGGTGTACATGGTGCCGGACAACAGCAAGGTGTCACCTGGCTGCCAGCTCGCCACTTCTTCCGGCGTAATAGCATCTAAGTTCACACGCTTAGACTTAGAGGCATCAAAGGTCAGTTTTGGCCAATCTTCTAACTTCGGTACCGGCATGTCGGCCACACCACTGCCGTCTAGCTCAAAGTGAACATGACGGGTGGCGGCACAGTTTGGAATCATGGCAACAGGCAAAGAGGCTGCGTGAGTTGGGTAGTCCAAAATCTTAATATCGAGAACGGTGGTTAGGCCGCCCAAACCTTGGGCACCAATACCCAGCGCATTCACCTTCTCGAACAGCTCAAGGCGCAACTCTTCAACGCGATTAGACGGACCACGAGCAATCAGCTCTTGAATATCGATGGGATCCATTAACGACTCTTTTGCCAGCAGTGCTGCCTTTTCGGCAGTACCACCAATACCAATGCCGAGCATACCCGGTGGGCACCAGCCAGCACCCATGGTTGGTACTGTTTTCAATACCCAGTCCACGATGGAATCCGATGGGTTTAGCATGGCCATTTTGGATTTGTTTTCCGAACCACCACCTTTGGCAGCAACAGTAATATCCACTTTATTGCCGGGCACAATCGAGTAATGAATAACCGCTGGCGTATTGTCTTTGGTGTTTTGACGCTTGCCCGCTGGGTCACGCAAAATTGAGGCGCGCAGCACATTGTCTGGGTGCAAATAAGCACGGCGCACACCCTCATTGATGGCGTCGTCCAAGCTCATATTGCCTAAGTCCCAACGCACATCCATGCCCACCTTCACAAATACGGTAACAATGCCGGTGTCTTGGCAAATGGGACGATGCCCTTCAGCACACATACGCGAATTAATGAGAATTTGCGCAATCGCATCTTTCGCTGCCTGATTTTCTTCGCGCTCATATGCCGCATGCACCGCCTGAATAAAATCTAGTGGGTGGTAATAGGAAATAAACTGCAAAGCATCGGCGACACTTTGAATCAGGTCTTCTTGCTTAATGACGGTCATGTGAATGCTCCACGGAAAAAAAGAATTATAGCGCGAAGTGTTAACTCAGGCGCGCAGCTGTAACAGCAATTCGTCTAGCACGACTTGTGGATTTTCAGCCTGCAAAAAATGTCCGCAGCCACTTAAACGAACCGTACGCACACCTGCTGGGAAGCATTTAGGATCGACTAATGCGTCGAACAGATCTGACTGCATACAACCATCATCAGCACCGGTTAATAACAATGTCGGCAGATTAATTTTGTGCCTTGCAATGCGATAGGTGCGACGTGTTTCGGCACGATGCACGGTAAACAACGCTCGGTAATAACGGGTAGCTGCCCACGCCACGTCTGGATGACTAAAGGCTTCTTGTACTGGCCTAAAATCGTCGTCACTAAATGACCACGTTGGCGACCATTCTCGCCACAGGTGCTTTAAATAAGCGCTGTTTTTTTGACGCACAAACCAAGGTGACAAAACTGACTGCAGCACCAACATATACGACGAGTTGATCAGCTGCTGCGGCAAGAGGCGCAAACCACGCTCGACCCGCTGAAAAGGAGGAATCGCTAACAACGACAAACTACGCCAAAAACTGGGCTGTAAAGAGGCTGCCGCCATAGCAGTAATAGCGCCCCAGTCATGGCCTACTAAATGCACTTCATCAACATCAAATAGCTCGCGCCAAGCCAATAAGTCACCAGCAACCGTCACCACATCATATAACGCAGTGCGTTTCGCTGAGCCCGGGGTATAGCCCCTTAGCCATGGCCGCAGCACTTGAAATCCTGCCGCCAGCAAACCATCCACAACACCATCCCAACCATGAGGTGTATCGGGAAAGCCGTGCACCAACATCACCATTGGCGCTTGCAGCTCACCATCATGTAAGGCACTTAGCACTAAGCCATCGTGCTCTAAATTAATCAGCTCAGACACTTGTTGCTCCCGACTGTGATGCATTTAATAACTTTGCCAAATTAGGCGCCTCGGGCAAGCTCATCAATTGCTGATAGGGCTGTAAAAAGTCTTCAACCTGCGACAGCCAAGAAAAGTCATAAAAATCATTAATGTCATCTGCATGCGGCAAAGACCAAGGCGCTTCACGGCACAAGTCCGCTAACGTCATTTGATTTAAGTCACGCGCCAAACGGAAGTCTCCGTCGACACTGCGCACCATGTAGTTATTATCTTGCAGCCATTGCTTCCATTGCGACCATGTCCATCGCGGTGCGCGATGCAACAGACGCATGGCTTCCACCTCATCAACCCCTTTGCCTTTGCTATGACGTAATTGTAATAAGCCCAGCATCGCTAACAGCGCCAGTAATGGATGCTGCGGCTTCACTGGCGTGAGCTCATGCAGCACAAAACTTCGCGACAGCTCAACACCAAACAACACAATCAACCACGACACAAAAATCCAAAGCAAGAACACAGGGAATGCTGCAAACGCACCGTACACCAGCTCATAACTGGCAAAATTTGCAATAAATAAGGTAAAGCCACGCTTGGCCAACTCGAATAAAACAGCCGCAGCCAAACCGGCTAACACACCCGCACGAATACTCACTTTACAGTTGGGCACCGCAATATAGAGCAGACTAAATCCAAGCGCGGTGAATAACATGGGCACAATCGCCAAACCTGGAATCACACTGCCAACCATTTCTGAAGCATCTTGGAACAAAGTGATGGAAGCCAAATACGATGACACAAAAAAACCAGCGCCCAACAAGAATGGCCCTAAGCTAATCACCGCCCAGTAGCGCAAAATACTAAACATGTTTTGCTTAGGCGCCTTCACTTCCCACAGGTCATTAAACGCACGCTCAATGGTGACCAACATCATGATCGCGGTTACCACCAAAACAACAATACCAACTAACGTGAGCTGACCCGCCTGTGTTGAAAAGTCTTGTAAATAACTTGCAACAGCCTCACTCGAGGTCGGCACCAAGTTTTGAAAAATAAAGTCTTGCACTTCTTGTGTCAGATTTTGAGTGGACGGAAATGCTGCCAACAGGGTAAAAATCACCGTCAATAAAGGTACCACCGCAAACAGCGTGGTAAATGTCAGTGCGGCCGCATGCTGACGGCAGTTATCCTTCAAAAAATACCGAAATGCGGTAATCCACAAAATAGGAATACGACGCAGGCGAGCGGCAAACACAGATGTCATGTGGGATGTCCTCTTCTTTTGCCCTAGTATTGCGAGCTAATGAACAGATGTCGAGGCAGGCATGAACGAACCTTATGTATTGGTGCTGTATTACAGCCGTTATGGCGCCACCCGTGACATGGCTAGACAAATAGCACGTGGCATCGAAGCAACCGGGCTTAGTGCCAGACTGCGCACTGTGCCCAGTGTTTCTGCAGATACTGAAGCCAGCCTGGCAGACATTCCAGAAAGTGGCGATTTATATGCCAGCATTGAGGATTTAGCCGAATGCTCAGGCTTAGTTCTTGGTAGCCCTACTCGCTTTGGCAACATGGCCTCGGCACTAAAACACTTTATCGATGGCAGCACTGCTCTTTGGTTAAATGGCGCGCTCATCGACAAACCCGCTGCCGTTTTTACTTCCACCGGGTCACTACATGGTGGGCAAGAAAGCACATTACTCAGTATGATGCTGCCGCTGATGCATCACGGCATGGTGATGGTTGGCATACCTTATTCGCAGTCACGCCTAATGCATACCGACAGTGGTGGTACACCGTATGGTGCTTCCCATTGGGCAGGCGCCGATGGCGCACGTACACTCACTGCCGATGAAACTACTTTGTGCCAAGCCTTAGGTCAGCGTGTTGCGTTGTGGGCTTTGCGCGCCAATAAATGAGATAACAGAACATGACCGATTTAATTCAGCAAACCAGTCAGTACCAAAAGATGACTTGGCGCTTATTGCTTGCACTCATTGTGTGGCTGGCCATTGCCAAAGTACTGGTGGCGCCGAGCGCACTCAGCGTACCAACCATCATTATCGGCAGCACTTTGGGCTGGTTTTTACACAGCCTTGCTCTGTTGTTTTTTGCCAAAGGCATACGTGAAGGCAATCCACGCACTGCCGTGTGGATGAGTTATGTATTGATGGTTTATTTCATCTACGCAGCGGTGCGCATTGGTTTTAATAGCGTCAACGGTTGGGTAGCTATTATTGAGTGCTTATTAATTACTGCATTATTCGCCAGCTCAATTCGTTATGTGAAATTAAAACGCGCCACCCAAAACGGTGAGTTATAAGCTCACGCTAACTCCAGCACACTGCGTACCAGCGGCACGGTTAACGCTCGCTGTTCACGCAGTGCGGCAGCATCGACACGATCAATAAGCTGCAAAAAACTGCCCAATCGACGCGGCCCACGCTCCAATAAATAACGACTCACCTCTGGCTCTAAGGTCCACGAACGTTGCTCTGCCGCTTGCTGCAGAAACTGTTCACGTAAGGCATCATCAGGCGCGGGCAGTCGATAAACCGCCATGCTCGCTAAGCGCGAAGCCAAATCGGGCAGGCCAAGATTTAAAGCCTGTGGGGCCTGCGTTGCACTCACTAATAATCGCCCACCGCTGGCGCGCAAGCGGTTGTACAAGTTAAACAAGGCCTCTTCCCAAGCTGGCCAGCCAACAATGGCGTCAATATCATCTAAAACCACAAAGGCATTAGACTCTAAACCCTCAAGCATTTCTGGCGGCATAAACACCACCTGCCGCATCGGTAGCAAAATGGCGTCTACTGCTTCGGCACAAAAGCTTTGCAGCAATAACGAACGGCCACTGCCCGCCTCACCCCAAATATAGAGCTGCTCCATTGTACCCAGACGACACTGCGCCAGAGCGGCACGCACCTCGGTAAATGTTGCAGCCGGTAAATTGGCCAGTCTTAGCTGTGGTGTTGCCGTCAGTGGCAACAATAATTGTTCGCTCAGCGCTGACTCAGGAGGGGTCATGTTTATCCATGCCTGCGTACAACGTACTTTTAACGTATTCGCGATGTGCGTGTCGCAACAACACCATAATTACCGCTGCCATCGGCAGCGCCAACAGCATGCCAACAAAGCCGAATAACTGACCACCCGCCATAATGGCAAAAATAACCCCTACCGGTGGCAAACCAATACGATCACCAATCAACCAAGGCTGTAGTACCCACGCCTCTGCCGCCTGGCCAATCATAAAAATTAGACCAATCCATAACAGCGGCTCAAGCACAAAACCGTATTGAAACACTGCGGTAAAAATCGCCAAGGAAATACCAACAACAAAGCCCAAATACGGAATAATGCTTGCTAAGCCGGCTGCGATACCAATCATCAGCGCCAGCTTCAAACCCATAATTTGCAAGCCAACACCATAAATGATGCCTAGCGAAATCATCACTAGTAACTGACCACGTAAAAACGCAGCCAATACCTCATCACACTCGCTAACTAACCGCACCACTTTCTGCTCATATTGACGAGGTAATAAACCGCGCGCCTTATCAATCAGGTTGTCCCAGTCCAGCATCAGATAAAACGTCACGATCGGAATCAGCGCAATTAAGCCAAGGGTGAAAACCAAAGACATACCAGACTGCGCTAAGGTTGTGAGCATGGCGCTAGTATTAACACCCGTCACTTGCCAAAACTGCGCCACCCAGTCACTGATCATTTCACTATTAAGCCGACCAATCGATATATCTAAACGCTGCTCTAACCATGGGATCATTTCACGGTTAATCCAACGTAGACCTTCCGGTATACGACCTTGTAAATAGATTATCTGAGACCACAGCTTAGGAATGACGCCTATAAACAACAAAGTACCTATGGTGCTGAGCGATATAAAGCTAACAGAAACTGCCGTGACACGACTCCAGCCAAAACGCATCAGGCGGTGCACCAACGGGTTACCCAAATAAGCGAACAACGCGCCCACTAAAAACGGCAGCAAAATGGGCTGGAGTGCGTGAATTAACCAGCCAAATAACACCAGTCCGGCCAACAACATCCAACGTGTTTGATTTTTCATGCACAGCATCCTAAGCAATCTAGCTCGTATTGTGGTGAAGGTCGCCATGACGGGCAAGCGCTGTACTGATAGAATGCGCCAACTTGATTACTAGCGGCTTGAGTTTTTACCATGTCTGACACCAAACCTACCCTCAGTTATAAAGATGCCGGTGTGGATATTGATGCCGGCGACCACCTCGTCGAACGCATCAAATCCGTTGCTAAACGTACCATGCGCCCAGAGGTGATGGGTGGTTTAGGCGGTTTTGGCGCACTTTGCGAAATTCCCGCTGGTTATAAACAGCCTGTATTAGTGTCTGGCACTGACGGCGTTGGCACCAAGCTCAAATTAGCACTACAGCTTAATCGTCACGAACACATTGGCATCGACTTGGTTGCCATGTGTGTTAACGACTTGGTTGTCTGCGGTGCCGAATCACTGTTTTTCCTAGACTACTACGCCACTGGTCACTTAAACGTCGACACTGCGGCAACCGTTGTCACCGGTATCGGTGCTGGCTGTGAACTCGCAGGCTGTGCCTTAGTGGGCGGCGAAACTGCCGAAATGCCCGGCATGTACGAAGGCGAAGACTATGATCTCGCTGGCTTTGCCGTGGGCGTAGTAGAAAAATCTGAAATCATCGACGGCAGCAAAGTAAAAGCCGGTGATGTACTGATTGGTGTGGCCTCTAGTGGTGCCCACTCAAACGGTTATTCCTTGCTGCGTAAAGTCATTGAAGTATCAAATGCTGACTTAAATCAGGATCTTGATGGCCGCCCCTTGGCTGATGTGGTGATGACCCCCACACGTATTTACGTAAAATCGATGTTGGCGTTAGTTAAAGCCCTGCCTGTTCATGCCATGGCGCACATTACTGGCGGCGGTTTGCCCGGCAACCTGCCACGGGTATTACCAGCTGGCTGTGATGCAGTCATCGATGAATCGTCATGGACATGGCCACCGCTGTTCCAGTGGTTACAAAGCGCCGGCAATATCGAACGCTTTGAAATGTACCGCACCTTTAACTGTGGTGTTGGCATGGTGGTTGTAGTGCCTGCAGATCAGGCTGATGCCGCCATCGCGCAATTGGCCAGCACAGGTGATAAGGCGTGGCGTATTGGTCACATTGTGCCGTCCACACACGCTGAACCCACGGTGGTTTTTGCCTAAACAAACCATGTCTTTTCGAATCGTGGTACTAGCATCCGGTAATGGCTCAAATTTGCAGGCCATTCTGGATGCTTGCACCCAAGACATTCAGGTTGTCGGTGTACTCAGCAATAAAGCAAACGCTTATTGCCTCACACGAGCGCAGCAGCACAACATCCCTACCGCCGTCATCGAGCACTCGCTTTACCCAGAACGCGAACACTTTGATGCGGCCATGCGTGAGGCAATAAATGCCTGGCAGCCCGACCTAGTCGTGTTGGCAGGCTTTATGCGTATTTTAACGCCCGCTTTTGTAACGCACTACGCCAACCGACTGATCAATATTCATCCGTCCTTGCTGCCAAAATACAAAGGCCTTCATACCCATCAGCGTGCACTTGATGCTGGCGATAACGAACATGGCTGCTCGGTACATTTAGTAAATGCCGAACTAGATGGTGGCCCAGTATTGGCACAAATGGTGGTGCCAGTATTGGCACAAGATGATGCAGAGTCATTGGCGCAACGTGTTCACCGAGCAGAACACCTAATTTACCCAGAAGTTATTTCGTGGTTTGCACATCAACGCTTACAACTTAAAGACGGACAAATCACCTTAGATGGTGAACCATTGCTAAATCCTAAGCGTCAATACCTAGCTTAGTCCTAAAAAGTTGGAGTACCTTTATTTTGAATACCTTCCAGCGGCCCTTTCGTTGCGCAACACTGCTGTTACCTTTGCT
>CAMTYC010000039.1:0-3796 GCA_947085865.1 uncultured Moraxellaceae bacterium | reverse complement strand
GTCAGGTTGTCGTCCTGCTTTACATCGCATAGTAAGCCATCAGCTTCATAACAATGGATACACGCATGCCGCTGTTGAGTGCAGGCCACAGCATACGCTTTATGCCACTAGCCACATTATTTGTGTTGGCTGGGTGCACTACCCTTCCTGCCGACCGTGGATTAAGCAACGTCAATGATTTAATCCAGGCACGAGACTCCAGTCTGACAATATCACCAGCCACTCATCCTGTGAGTGACCCTACTAATCAGTCAGTAGAAACTTTGCTTGCGAAGCCTCTCACTGCTGAGAATGCCCAGACAGTGGCATTTCTGCTCAACCCCAGGGTACGTCTGACATATGCGCAGCTCGGGCTTAATCAAGCAGACTGGGTTGAAGCCAGCCGGCTATCCAACCCCGTACTATCACTCTCTGCGATGCGCTCAAATGTGGATAGTGACAGTACAAAAATTGGCTTTGGCATAGTCCAAAACTTTACCGACATTTTGTTTATACGTAGCCGAAAACAATTGGCTGGAGCGGAGCTAAAACGCACATATGCGGAGGCAGCATTGTCGTTGCAGCAACTCGCGCTAGAAGTAAACACCGCTTATTTTGAAGCTGTTGCTTTCAACCAGATTGCACAGATGCGTACGCTAATTGCCAAAGCTGCTGGCGCATCTGCTGAGCTAGCCAAACGTTTTCATGCCGCCGGTAATATTAGTGCGCTCGAGTTAGCACGTGAGTCGGCACAGGCCGAACAAGCTCAATTGGATCAAGAAGCCGCCAGCGCTCACGCTGTGGCCGCCAAAATGACACTGAACCAATTAATGGGACTAACGATTGCCACAGAGTGGCAACTGGAAGCCAGTCTTCCGCTGCCGGTAACGGATGAAACACCGCTGCAGGAACTTATCCACTTGGGGCATCAACAACGTCTAGACCTCATCGCTGAGCGCACACAAATTGAGCGCTCAGAACGTATTTTAAGCCTTGCCAAAACATTACGTTGGGTACCTTTTTTGCAAATTGGCGTAGATGCTGAGCGTGACTTTGATCGATCGCGATCACTCGGTCCAAATGTAGCACTAGAGCTGCCGCTATTTGGCAAATCACGCAGTGGCGTCTTACGCGCGCAGGCTTTTCAAGAGTACGCACAAGCTCGGGTTCATCAGCTCGAAAGTGAAGTGGCACATGGTGTTGCCAAAGCCTATACCGCCATGAGCTCTGCCCATAGTCGGGTTGATCGCCATCGCCATGGATTAATGCCGCAACGCGAGGCGATTGTGGCAAGAATGCAAGAGCTGCAAAACTATATGTTAATTGGCCAGTTTGAGTTGTTACTGGCCAAAAAGGAGGAGTACAACGCCTATGAAAGCTACTTAATGGCATTAAAAGACTACTGGCTGGCTCGAATGGCGCTATCAAAAGCAGTCGGTGGCGTACTGCCATCAGATACTAAAATTGGTGAGCGCAACGTCAGCCCCATCATTTTACCTTCATCAACCCCACCAGCAGCACCACATCACGACCATCATCACTAAAATGACTTACAGGATGAACATCATGAAAATTAAATACAGCTCAACTCTTGTTATGGGTCTTGTCATGTTAAGCCAATCGGCATTCGCACATGATCACGCCATGCTCTCGAAGGATGCAGAGGCAAAAATGTGCTCTGAATGCACCATGATGAAAGATAAAAGCATGCCATGCAGCCATATGGATAAGTCACATGAAGATCATGCGCAAAAGATGAAAGACTGCAAAATGCACTGCATGGATCACGGTACTGATAAAGCAAAGTCGGAGCATGGAGATCACTAATGATTTCGCGACGTAGCTTATTGCAGTGGGCAGGTGCTAGCAGTGTTGGTCTGCTTGCTGGCACCGCCTCACGTCATGGCTTCGCTCAAGCTAACAACCTTAGGCCCAGTAATATTCAGCGCCACCCACAGGGGTATATGCCTGTTCGCACGTTGAATGGTTGGACGCTGCCATACAAAATGAGTGGTGGCGTCAAAGAGTTTCACTTAGTGGCTGAGGAAGTGGAGCACGAGTTTGCGCCTGGTTCACGCGCAAAATGCTGGGGTTATAACGGCACAACACCAGGCCCGACTATCGAAGTTGTCGAGGGCGACCGGGTACGAATTTTCGTCACTAATAGACTGGGAGAACCCACCAGTGTGCATTGGCACGGAATTGATTTGCCCGCCGGTTACGATGGAGTCGCAGGCCTAAACCAACCGGCAATTGGCGTTGGTGAGACCTATGTTTATGAGTTCACGCTTAGGCAGCATGGCACTCATATGTACCACCCGCACGCTGACGAGATGACACAACTAGCGTTTGGCATGATGGGGCTTTTTATTATTCACCCAAAAGCGGGTGAAGTTGTCCCCGTGGACAGAGATTATGCGTTTTTGCTGCATAACTGGGCGATGCACCCGGGACGCTATCGACCGGACCCTTCTGTCATGACGGACTTCGATCTTTGGTCATTTAACAGCAAGGTTTTTCCAGCCATTGATCATTTAGTGATGCGTACTGGCGAGCGCATGCGCATACGTATTGGCAACCTCTCGATGTGGAACCACCCTATTCACCTTCATAGCAACCCATTTTGGGTAACCGGCAGTGATGGCGGTCGATGGCCCAGAACGCAGTGGCGGCGTGAGGTTACCGAAATTATTGGTGTGGGCCAGATGCGTGACATCGAGTTTGTGGCAACTGAACCCGGAGACTGGGCACTACACTGCCATATGGCTCACCATACAATGGGCCCGATGGGGCACGGCATTCCAAACGCTGTTGGTGTTGACCAAAGTGGTGTTGAGGAAGAAATTCGAAAACTATTGCCGGGTTATGCTGCCATGGGGCGTCACGGCATGAGTGAGCATGGAAAGCATGTTGCCATGGGGCTTAAAGGACCAGAAAACACGCTTCCTATGATGGCTGGCATGGGGCAGTTCGGCCCCATAGAGATGGGCGGTATGTTTACCGTCGTTAAGGTGCGTGATGACCAGAAACCAAATGACTTTAGCGATCCTGGCTGGTACCAATACCCTAAAAACAAAATCGCCACCCGAGTCAGTAGCAACCCTGACTTCGGTCAACCCGCTAGACTAAAGCCCAGCAATAATGGCCGCTAGAAAGCTAGCGGCCATTAGCTTACTCACCATGACTAGCAAACACCGTCGCTTTTTCGCGATCAAACAGTAGGGTATCATAAGGCATACGTTTATCGTCCATTTCCATACCGGGCGAGCCAATCGGCATACCGGGCACTGCCAACCCAAGAGCTGTTGGTTTTTCGGCAAGTAGGCGTTTGATCTCTGTGGCCGCAACATGGCCTTCAATCACATAGTCACCAACGGTGGCGGTATGGCATGACGCCAACTCACGTGGCACCCCCAGCAAAGCCTTTACCGTGTTCATGTCTTCGCGATCGTGCACATCAACGGTAAAGCCTTCAGCTTCTAGATGATCCACCCAATCAGCACAGCAACCGCAGGTTGGGCTTTTATAAACTACAAGAGCATTAGCTGTTGAGGGTGCCTCAAGGACAGCAATCGGCGCTGGTAATGATGGTGTTGTCACGGGTTCGCTGGCGCGGAACAAATACGCGGACAAGCCAGCAGCGACTAACACGATAACAATTAACAACACCCAACGAATACGACTCATCATGACTCCCGGTTTTCAACTTTTTCCAAATGCACTGGCTTTAAATTGCCAATTTCATACTGATCATTAGGATAAGTCCTGTTGATGGCATCATCCACCTTAAATGGATACTCACCTAATGCAATTTGAC
>CAMTYC010000038.1:0-35335 GCA_947085865.1 uncultured Moraxellaceae bacterium | reverse complement strand
TCACGCTGCCTAAGCCTTAACGCATCGAGTGTTTAATTATGAGTGCTATTAAAGTCATCGCAGTAGCCAGTGGTAAAGGTGGGGTTGGTAAGTCGAATGTGTCTTGCAACTTGTCGTATCAATTGGCCTTAAAAAATCGACAAGTGTTGTTGATGGATGCCGACTTAGGGCTGGCCAATATCGATGTGTTAATGGGTTTGCGTGCTACTAAAAACTTAGCTGATGTGATTGCTGGTCGCTGTGAGCTAAAAGATATCTTATTAACAGGGCCCGGAGGCGTTACCGTAATTCCTGCTGCTTCTGGTCTAAAACAAATGGCCGAAATGGGCGCTACTGAACATGCCGCGATTATCCAAGGCATTAGTGGGCTGGGCGACCAATATGATTACTTGGTCGTTGATACCTCCGCCGGTATTGCTGACAGTGTGGTGTCATTTTGCCAGGCTAGTCAGCATGTATTGATTGTGATTTCCGACGAGCCAACATCAATGGCTGATGCCTATGGCCTGATCAAAGTGCTTAACCGTGAAGCCAATGTGTCGCGCTTTAAAGTGGTGTGCAATATGGTCGGCAACGATGCTCAAGCCCGTGCCGTATTTGCCCGCCTCAATGAAGTGGCGCAGCGATTTTTAGATGTTAGTTTGGAGTATTCCGGCGCCATTCCACGTGATGAATTCTTGCAAAAAGCCGTGGTTAGGCAGCAGTTAGTCAGCAAGTTATATCCATCCAGCGAATCGTCACTGGCCTTTAAACGCTTAGCGAACACGATCGATCAATGGGAGCAGGTGACCGGCCCTAGTGGCCATATTCAGTTCTTCTTTGAGCAGCTGGTCTCACCACATGAAAAGGTGAGCATGGCATGGTAAACGTCCGCACAGCCTATGGCGAAGTTCAACATGGCTCGCGTGATGAGCTGGTGTTGCGTCACGCCACCTTGGTTAAACGTATTGCGCTGCATTTGCGCTCGCGCTTGCCATCACATGTTGAATTAGATGACTTAATTCAAGCCGGCATGATTGGCTTACTTGAAGCAGCCAGTCATTTCTTAGCCGACCAAGGTGCGAGTTTTGAAACATTTGCTGGTCTGCGCATTCGTGGTGCCATGTTGGATCAAATTCGTCGTGAAGGCTGGGTGCCACGCTCAGTAGCTAAGCAATGGCGAGACTTATCGACCGCTATTCGCAGCGTTGAACAACGTCTTGGTCGAGAAGCGACACCGGCCGAAGTTGCGGCAGAAATGAAACTAAGCATTAACGAATATCATGCATTACTTAACGAAACCTCGTCGATGCATGTGTTTAGCTTAGATCAGCTGACTGAGAGTGGTTATGAGGCTGATCAGCCCTCGGAAACGATTACCAGCCAACCCTTAGAGAGTTTATTGGAGCAAGGTTTTGAGTCGGATTTAGCGACTCAAATAAACACCTTGCCCGAGCGTGAACGCATGGTGTTGGCACTGTATTACCAAGAAAACTTGAACATGAAAGAAATTGGCTTGGTGCTAGATGTGAGTGAGTCTCGCGTTTGCCAAATACATACCCAGGCTGTGGCGCGCTTACGTAGTCGATTAACGGATTGGGTAGGCGCTGCCTGACTGAGGAGATAGCAGCATGGATTTAATGACAATAGGTGGCCTGGTTTTGGCGTTTATCGCCTTAATTGTAGGCAGTATTTTGAAGGGCGCGGGCTTAAGCGGTTTGGTCGGCGGCGCTGCCTTCATGATTGTAATTGTCGGCACACTAGCATCGGTTATGTCACATACACCTGGGCCTGTGATTAAGCGTGGCTTCAAAATGGGTGGTTGGCTGTTTAAGCCACCGCATCAAGATCCATCAGCCTTGGTTGGCAAGATGGTTGAGTGGAGTCGGATTGCTCGTAAAGATGGTTTGATGGGCTTAGAAGATCACCTGACTGAAGAAAAAGATCCGTTTATTTTGAAAGGCATGCAGATGCTGGTTGATGGTGGTGAGCCGGAAAATATTCGTACTGTTTTAGAAATGGAAATTGAGACTGCGGAAGAGTTTGATACTGCCGGTGCAAAGATCTGGGAGTCCATGGGTATTTATGCCCCGACACTGGGTATTGTCGGCGCGGTGTTAGGTTTGATGGCTGTAATGAGCAACTTGGCTGACCCCAGCAAGTTAGGCCCAGGTATTGCCGCTGCGTTTACTGCCACCATTTACGGTATTGCCTCGGCCAACTTATTTTTCTTGCCCTATGGCAACAAGCTGAAATACATCGTCAAAGAGCAAGCCAAAATTCGCACCATGTTTGTTGAAGGTTTGGTCGCGATTGCGCAAGGCGAAAACCCACGCAATATCGAAGCGCGCTTACAAGGCTATTTCATTGCCAATTTGGCAAAAAAAGGCAAAGACGATGGCAAAAAAGCATAAGCACGAAGACCACGTTAACCACGAAGCCTGGGCTATTCCCTATGGTGACTTGGTGACGTTGTTGTTGGCATTTTTTGTGGTTATGTATGCGGTATCGTCTGTTAATGAAGGCAAGTACCGTGCTGCATCTGCATCGTTATCAGCTGCGTTTACCGGTCAACCGCGGACTATTTTGCCGGTGCAAATTGGCACATTGCCGGTGGAGTCTAGTGGTGAAAGCTTGCAGATGGACTTAGTGGCACCCCCTGATCGTGAGCGCTCACCTAATGCTACGGACGCTGCCAGTAGCAGTGGTTTGGATGGTTCGGGTACCGACCTTCAGTTAATGGCGACCAATATTGAAGAGGCCTTATCGGATCTGATTGAGGCCGAGGTCGTCATTGTTCGTTCAAATCCCTACTCATTAGAAGTCGAAATTAAAACAGACTTATTGTTTGCCAGCGGTACCGCTTCCTTGTCATTAAGGGCTGCCGATATTATTCGACGTTTAGCTGCGCCTTTGCAGCACTTTCATAATCAAATCAAAGTGGAAGGCCATACCGACAATATGCCGATTAATACCCTGACATTTCCATCAAATTGGGAGTTATCGGCAGCACGAGCAGCGACAGTGGTACATTTGCTGACAAAATCTGGTATTAACGCGGAGCGTTTAATGGTGGTCGGTTATGGTGAGCATCGCCCAGTGGGGGATAATGGAACGGCAGAAGGCCGTAACCAAAATCGTCGGGTATTATTAATTATTATGGGTAGTCCATTAACGCGCGACGAAACTCAGTTGTTGCCTGAACAAAAAGCCCAATAAGTCTGGAGATTAAGCATGAATGAACAGCTGCAATATTGGGTCGATCAATGGCTGCAAGGCCTAGCGTCATTACAGGTAATGATAGGGCCAGAAGATGCCATGGTGCTCGGTGTTGTGCTGGCGCTTTTTGTTGCCTCACTGGTATTTGCTGTTATTTGGCTGCGCCGTCGCAGATCAACGGTTCAAGTTGATAAAGAAGCTATTGAACCTAGTTTTACGGCTGATGCTGAGAGTCAGGCTGAAGTGCCTCAGCGACAAATTACAGCCGCTGAATTTTTGGCACAAATTCAAGGTGAAAACCCAGTATTACAAGCTAAGACCAAAACAGAGCCACGCATAGCACCAGACTTAGCGCCAGAGCTTGAACGTA
The DNA here is from genome assembly GCA_947085865.1 of uncultured Moraxellaceae bacterium. Classification (GTDB taxonomy): domain Bacteria; phylum Pseudomonadota; class Gammaproteobacteria; order Pseudomonadales; family Moraxellaceae; genus Perlucidibaca. The sequence continues at coordinate 31,767 of CAMTYC010000038.1, read as the reverse complement.
AGCAAGAGTTAGAACTTGAGCAACCAGCAGTTATCGAACCAGTGCTTAGTACTGAGCCGGAAGCGTTAGATTTACAGCAGGAAGTGCAAGAGCTGCGTTTAGCGTTGAGCGCGGTTCAGGATCAGGTGCGTATGCAGTCATCCGCATTATTGCTGCAGAGCGAGGCCATTCGCGCCATGGAGGCGTATATGGAGCTGCTTGATAACCGTCAACACAGTGTATCTGCAGCGGCCGATTCAGCGCCTGTGAATGACTATGACACTGCCATTAATTTGGCATCAAAAGGTGTTGATGCTGAAACCTTAATGGCACGTACGGGCATTAGTGCCACTGAAGCTGAGTTGATAACACGCTTACACGGCCAAGCCCGTTAGTCTTTATTGCTCTGGAGCTTGATTTATCGTCTGCCCGGTTCGACTACTTTGTCTGGTCGGTGGCTGCATACCCCGCAGCTTATAGGCAAATGCAATAATCTCTGCCACTGCTACATACAGTGCCATCGGCACCTCAGCGTCTAAGGCCATCTGGCTTAAGGTGGCACTCAGTGCGGCATCTTTATGAATTGGGATGCCATGTGCATGTGCCAGTGCCAACATATCAGCGGCCACACTGTCTTCGGCCTTAGCCGTCACTTTGGGCGCAGTTTTGCCATCATATTTTAAAGCCACGGCGCGCATCAGGCAGTCTCCGACAACACATCATTGAGGGTTTTAGGTAATGAGTCAGGGTGTGGCATGCCTTGGTGAATACGTATATTGATGGGTTGGTGCGTTAGCTCAGCAAGGGTGGTTTCTAGTTGCTCGGCAAAGGCATGGATTAAATCGACGGTTGCAGCGCGTTGCGCATAAAACTGAATGCTCAAACCCTCTGCTAAGGTCAGCTTAGCCAACATGGGACCGGTTTGGTCAAAGTCGAAGCTCACTGAAAAAGACCAAATTGCATCTTCTTCTTGGCTTTCTCGTTGATCACGCTGAACGTGCATACGTAATACATCAGTCTGTTGCTCATGGCGCACAGGCAAATCAATAAACCATTGGGTTTGTTGTGGCTCGCGCTGCTGTAAATGCATCAGTTGATGACTTTCTAAGCGAGCAATCACACCTTCCGTATCTTGCATTAGCAGCTGTATAAACTGTCCAACGCTGGCATTTTGGCCAACAGGCAAAGACATACGTGGTGCTAACAAACTACCGGGTAGGGGGCTATGTACTAGTGTCTGTGCTTTATTTTGTTGTGCCTGCTCTGGCCGGATCCAAATACCTTGCGACAATTGCTGCGGATTTAGCTGCTGACGCTGGTTATTCAAAATAGACCATAACTGAAGTAGCTGTGTTTTTAAGTCATGCACTGGTTGGCCAGCTAATAGCGCGGCCTCATGAAAAATACCTGATAGTTGCACCGCTTGCTGCAAACCAGCACCCTGGCTAATTTGAGCCACATTCGGCATTTGTCGCAAAAACTGCTCACTGACTTTAATCAAGTCCGCTGGTAACTGATGGACAGCACCTGGGCTTGAGGCCAAGCTCAGTCGTTGTAACAGCGGCTGTAAGTCCTGCTGTCGGGGAAGTGCGGCGCGTAAGTTTTCCTTAATAACTTGTTGTTCAGCGTTGATAATCCGTAGCTCAATGGCTGCCGCCGTTTGAGCGCTATTATTGACCTGCAGAGTGAGCTTTTGGCCAACCTGGAGTGGTTGTTGGCTATGTGCTAGAAAGTGTTGGCGCTGCGCTAACATTTCATAGAGCTGGTCACCGCGGTGCTGTAGAACAGTGGCATTAAGCACCGCACCACTGGCCATTAGTGAACTAACGGCAGCGGTGGGTGCCGGATGTATATTGTTGGGTAGAGGGGTGCTAGCAGGTGGTGGTGTGGGCAAAATACGCATAGCGACCACCCCTCATTTACTAAGCTAGACCTAACCGGTGACCATGGCTTGGTTTGTGAGTCTTGCCTTTAGGATCATAGAGTTGGGCGCTATTGTTTAAGTCCAATAGAATGGCTAAAGCGGCTTCGGTTTGCTGTGCGCGTAATTTAAGCTGCAAGCCCATTTGCTGATTTATTAGCTGGCACTCTTGCATGGCTTCATAACAACGCTGCCAAGTATTAACGACCTGATCTTGCAGTGGGTGTTGGGCAAAGACCTGTGCCGGTTCAAAAATGTCTTGCGGCTTTTGGCCAAGTGCTGCCAGTAATTCCACACGTTGTTTATCGGTACTGTTTAGTGCCAGAGTTAAATGTGCCACGGCATCTGAGCTATCGGTTAATGCATGAGCTGAACCGCCACTGAGCTGTGCTAGCTGCTGCTGAAGGGCGTCAGTTAGCTGACAGGCCAACTCCGTCAAATCATTGACAGTGTCGGCTAGGCGCTGCAAAAGCTGTGTCATAACATCACCTCGATTAATCAGCATCCATTGCCATTAAGGCGCTGGCAATAGCACGTGCATCTACCTGAAATTCGCCACGGCTAATGGCCTGTTTCAATGCATCCACTCGGCCTTGATCAACTTCTGGCGCTTGTTTAGCCAACGAAATCCCGCGGCTTAATAACGAGCCGGCGCTCGCATTAACAGCGCTTTTAGGCTCTGCTGATGACGTTTTTTCAGCCGCCACACTGGGGCTGCTGACTTTGGCTGAGTCAATGCGGCGCAAGTTGTTGGCGTTGTAGTTGTCAATTTTGTTAACCATGATGGCTTCTCGATTAAATGAGTCTTCAAGTCTTTATCGGTCACACTGCGTAAAACTTTAGTGCTTTTTTTAATTAATTAATGGCAACAGTTTCCGCCGAGGTAACGATGCCTTCAATAATGCGTCCAGAGCTATTGTTTTTAACCTGTATACGGCTACCAATAGCGCCTTCTTTTAATGCAATACCGGTCATGCTGATATTAAAGTGACCCTGTGTGTTCACCAGACGAACCTGCTGGCCACGTGTTATTGCGGCATCGGGCTCTAAGGTATTGGGGCTAATAACAGCGCCCATGGCCACTGCAAAACGTAGGCGCTGCGGTTTGCTTTGATCAATGTCACTTAAATACCCATGGGGCAGTGCAGCAATATCTCGTCGTTCTGAAACCACCTGATTGGCTTGCAGCACTTGTCCTCGCGCAATCGCATGTTTGGCCACTAATACCTGTGCAAATACCTGGGTATTGACCGGTACAAAAATCTGCCAATTAACCTGACCTTGGCAGCGTACAGCCACCGTGGTGTTGGCTCGAATACGGCTGTTATGAGGCAGGTAAGCATCGAGTGGTAAATCACAGTCAGCAAGCCGTGTGCGCGAATCAAGCGCCCGCGAGCGTATCTCAACATCCATACCTTGCCATGGGTGCTGTTGCCTAATTAAGTCCTCAGCTGCTGCTGAAATGCTGTCTAGGCTCTGGTTAGCGGCCTGCGCAGCAGTCAATGTCAGCAAGCTATAGATGACGCTAATAGCAGTTGTCTTAATGATGTGCATAACACGCTCTTGGACATTAAAAGAATGACAAGCGTAGTTATGCAGATTTTGTGCCAGCTAAAACACCTACTAAGCGTCAATGAATTGGCGCTTAGCTCAAATTGTCAGTAAATCCCGTCTTAATGTCTTCTAAATATTTGTTTTTTATAAATAAATAAAACCTGGCACACAAGTTGCTTTGTATGCGTTGAAGACAAGTCCGCTAAACCGTGTATCGACGGCGTAGTGAAAAACTTGAGGACAGAATGATGGCAATTAATTTCGACAAGGCATTGGGAATACATGAGCAGGCACTGCAAGTGCGTGCTCAGCGTCATGAGGTGTTGGCATCGAATATCGCCAATGCGGATACCCCTGGCTACAAAGCACGTGACATTGATTTTCGCGCCGCACTGCAAAAGTCAGCACAAAGCAGTGCTGGTCAGTTGCGCCTGTTATCGACCCAAGCCAATCACATGCCCGTCTCTGGAGTGGGTGGCAGCAATGGTCCAGCCGAACTGATGTATCGCATGCCACTACAGCCAAGTCTTGATGGCAACACCGTGGAATCGCACGTTGAGCAAGCGCAGTTTGCCGATAACACCATGCGATACCAAGCCACATTGCAGTTTTTAAGCAGCAAATTCAGCGGCTTAAAAACGGTTATTCAAGGGGGTCGCTAAGCTATGTCTAGCATATTTGATATTGCCTCATCTGCCATGAATGCGCAGATGGTTCGACTTAACACCACCGCCAGTAACTTGGCCAATGTCGACACAGTCAGCACGACTGAAGAGGGTGCCTATCGTGCCCGCAACCCTGTATTTAAAGCCGCCATGGTTGCTGCTGGTGCAACACCTGGTCGCGTCCAACAAGATGCCCAACTACCCGGTGTATTAGTGCAAGAGATTGCGCATAACGATGGGCCGGTGCCCATGCGTTATGAGCCCACTAACCCGATGGCCAACGAAGAGGGTTATGTCTTTGGTTCCAATGTGAATGCAGTCGAAGAGATGGCCAACATGATTTCTGCCTCGCGTTCATACCAAAGCAATATGGAAGTCTTCAATACCACTAAAACACTGATGCTGCGCACCTTACAGCTCGGCCAACAATAAGAGGGTTAAGTCATGGATTTTTCAAGTATTGAGGGGATTCGTGGTGTGCCATCTGGCAGCCCAGCAGGTGGCAAAACCAAGGACATGAACCAGTTAAACCAGACTGACTTTATGACCATGATGCTGGCTCAGCTGAAAGCGCAAGACCCGTTTAAACCGACTGATAACGGAGAGTTTTTGGCACAAATGGCGCAGCTATCAACAGCGACTGGTGTGGCTGAGGTGAAAGATGCCATTACATCACTTGGTGACAGCCTACGTTCTGCTCAAATTTTGAATGCCTCCAGTTTGGTTGGCCGAGAAGTAGTTGTGCCTAGCGATACCGTGACCTTGAACGAAGGTGAGGGTATCCGTGGCCATGTGCCGCTTCTTGGTTACGCACAAGACGTCAAAGTTGAGTTGTTATCACTAAGTGGTGAGGTTTTAGCGCAACAGTCTTTGGGTTCTCATCCGGGCGGCAATGTGCCATTCGAGTGGTCCGGTGTATTAGCAAATGGCGAGAAATTGCCTGCTGGCAGCTACAAAATTCAAGTTACCGCAAATAACGGTGCTTTTAGTGAAGGCATTACGCCAGAAATTAAAGCCCGCGTGAACAGTGTTAGTGTGCCGGCTACCGGTGCAGAACCCCAGTTACACCTGCAAGGGCTTGGCAGTTTGTTGCTGTCAGCTGTGCGTGAAATTAGCTAACCCGTTTTTTCTAGGAGACTCATTATGAGCTTTCGTATTTCTCTCAGTGGTATTAACGCAGCAACCGCCCATTTGGATGTGACAGCACACAACATTGCCAACGTAAACACCACGGGCTTTAAGCAGTCGCGTGCTGAGTTTGCTGATGTGTTTGCTACCGCCTCTAACGATTTGAGCTCAGTGGCGACTGGTTCCGGTGTAAAGGTGTCGGCCATTACTCAGCAGTTTTCTCAAGGCAATATTAACTTTACTAACAATAACTTAGATCTTGCTGTTAGTGGTGAAGGCTTTTTTGTAATGAGCGGTCGTGAAGGGCAAGTGTTTACTCGTGCCGGCGCTTTTTCTGTGGACCGTGAAGGTTTTGTAGTCAATAGCGATTTGCAAAAACTGCAGGTTTTCCCAGTTGCACAAGGTGGTGGTGGTTTTGCTACGGGCTCGTTGTCTGACTTGCGCTTGATGACGACTGAAAGCCCACCAAAAGCATCATCTAAAGCAGGTGTTGGTATTAACTTACCAGCTAACGCACCGATTCCATCTGGTGCGTTTGATCCGTTAAATCCCAACACCTATAACCACGCCACTTCGATGACGATTTATGACTCATTGGGCACTGCGCACACCGCAACAACCTACTTTATTCGTGAAGATGCTGCTAACCCTAATGCGTGGACACAGCGCTTCTTTGTTGATGGCGGAGCAGTGGGCGGCCCGGTGAATCTGGTGTTTAACCCAGACGGCACACTGAATGATGCAGCTTCTGACACCAGTGGCGGTTTACTGCCGGCCTACAATATTCCGGTCAATACCGGTGCCAGTGATATTCAGTTGGTGCTGGATTATGCCGGTGCTACACAGTTTGGCCGTGAATTCGGTGTTAACAGCTTGATTCAAGATGGTTTCACCACCGGCCGCATGGTGGGTGTTGAGGTTGATCCACGCGGTGTGGTGTCTGCACGATTCTCTAATGGCCAGCTGCAAAACCTAGGCAAAATCGCCTTAGCTATTTTTTCTAACCCTAATGGCCTGCGTCAAAACGGTGACACTCAGTGGACGGAAACGTTTACCTCGGGCGCTGCTCGTTTAGGCGAGGCGGGTTCGTCGAACTTTGGTTTATTCCAAGCTGGTGCGTTGGAAACGTCCAACGTGGACTTGACTGAGCAGCTAGTCGAGATGATTACGGCTCAGCGTAACTTCCAAGCCAACGCGCAAATGATTCAAACCGCCGACCAGGTTACCCAGGTCGTGCTGCAGTTGCGCTAAGACCTAGTCGCTTAAGGGAGCAAGATCATGGATAAATTATTGTATGTCGGTATGAATGCAGCCAAAAATACCCAGTTGGCGCAGGCAACCACTGTCAATAACTTGGCGAATGCCAGCACGCCCGGTTTTCGTGGGGACTTCCATGTCTTGCTCTCAGCTCAGGTTGAAGGGCCGTATTTTGACAGCCGCATCAATAGTGTTTCACATGATCGTGCCAGCAGCCTGCAGCAAGGTCCGGTGCAATACACCGGTGGTGAGTGGGACATTGCCATTGATGGCGATGGCTGGCTCGCGGTGCAAGCAGACGACGGCACTGAAGCCTACAGCCGCCGCGGGGACCTGCGCTTAACGGCAGAGGGCATGCTGGTCAACGGTGCCAATCAAATGGTGATGGGGGAAAACGGCCCATTATCTATCCCCGAATACAGTCGTTTGCTGATTGGCAATGACGGCACCATTTCAGTGGTGCCCAAAGGTGAAGCCAGCAGCACCATGATCAGCTTAGATCGTCTAAAGCTGGTCAAGTTAGACCCAACACAAGTCATTAAACGTGAAGATGGCCTGATGGCTCAGCGTGATGGCATGCCCGGTGAGCCCGATGCTTCGGTGCGTGTGCGTTCAGGTTATATCGAAGGTGCCAACATCAGTGCGGTGGATTCGATGGTGAGCATGATCAATCACTCGCGCATGTATGAAATGCAAGTGAAGTTAATGCGTACCGCCGAGACCATGGCGGAAAACTCATCGCGCCTGATGCGCATGGAATAACCCAGATAATTTTGAGGTAGACACTATGAATCCATCACTTTGGGTTGCAAAAACCGGTCTTGATGCCCAGCAAACTCGTTTGCAAGTGGTCAGCCATAACTTAGCTAACGCCAATACCACAGGCTTTAAAAAAGGCCGTGCCGTGTTTGAAGATCTGCTCTATCAAAATGCCAAGCAAGTCGGCGGCCAAACCAGTCAACAAACGCGCTCGCCAACAGGCATTCATGTCGGTACCGGTGTGCGTGTGGTTGCTACCGATAAAAATTTTTCGCAAGGCACTTTGGCGCAAACCGGTAATGCCTTGGATGTAGCGATTAATGGACGCGGTTTTTTCCAAGTGCGTACGCCTGATGGCAACTTAAATTACACCCGCGATGGCAGCCTTCAAGTGAATGAGCAGGGCCAGTTAGTCACTTCTAGTGGTTACCTCATTGAGCCTGCTATCTCCGTTCCTGAAGATTCACTGGGTATCACCATTGGTGCCGATGGTGTGGTTTCAGCTAAGCAGCCGGGCCAGGCTACACCGGCTCAGATTGGTCAGTTGCAGTTAGCCGACTTTATTAATGCGCGTGGTTTGGAGCCGATTGGTGAAAACCTTTATGCCGAGTCAGCTGCCAGTGGCACGCCACAAACCGGCAATCCAGGATTGGGTGGCTTGGGTTCATTAGCTCAAGGGGCATTAGAAAGCTCCAATGTAAATGTGGTTGAGGAGCTGGTCAATATGATCGAAACCCAGCGTGCTTATGAGATGAACTCAAAAGCGATCGCTGCAGCTGATCAGATGATGCAGTACTTAAACAACAATATTTAATCGGAGCTAATCGCCATGATAGTCATCAGTAAACAAAGCGCAGTGGTGGTCATGGCATTGGTTTTAAGTGCCTGCCAAGCACCAATGGCGCGCCATGCACAACAAGACTGGGCACCAACGCCACCGCCCATGCCGCAACCTGCGTTAGCTCAACCCGGCGCCATTTTTCAGGCGGGTCATAGCCGCAATTGGTTTTTAGATCAGCGTGCGCGTCAAGTGGGTGACACTGTGTCTGTGATTTTGATGGAGCGTACCGATGCTTCCAAACAAGCCGGCACTAATACCAGCAAAGGCAGCAGTGTCACTGTTCCAATTGGCACCTTGTTGGGCAGTGAACTACCGATTGATACCAGCATTAGTGGCAGCACCAAATTTGACGGCAAAGGCTCCAGCAGCCAAAGCAATCGCTTAACCGGCAGCATTACGGTGACTGTGTCGGAAGTGTTAGCCAACGGCAACTTAAAAGTACGTGGCGAAAAATGGGTCACCATTAATCAGGGCGAAGAATTTATTCGTTTAGCTGGCACGATTCGTGCTGAAGACATTAATGGAGACAACTCAATTCCGTCCTTCAAAGTGGCGGATGCTCGAATAATTTACAGCGGCAAAGGAGCAGTAGCAGATTCCAACAAAATGGGTTGGTTAACTCGCTTCTTTAATTCTGGCTTCTGGCCGCTGTAGTGGAGATGACGCAATGTGCACACGACTGATAACCGCTTTATTGCTGATCTTGCCGCTGGCTTTGCCAGTGCAGGCAGCGCAACGTGTCAAAGATTTGGTCGACGTGGCAGGTGTGCGTGATAACCAATTGATTGGTTATGGCTTGGTCGTGGGTTTAAGCGGCACTGGCGACCAAACCACACAGGCTCCATTCACCGTGCAAAGTATTCGTAATATGTTGTCGCGCTTTGGCATTCGTGTACCAGATGACGTTAACCCACAGTTAAAAAACGTAGCCGCGGTAACCATTCATGCCAACTTGCCGCCATTCGCCAAGCCGGGTCAGCGTATTGATATCACCGTCTCATCTATTGGTAATGCCAGCAGTTTGCGCGGTGGTAGTTTGATTATGGCGCCATTATTAGGTGCTGATGGTCAGGTCTATGCCATGGCTCAAGGGTCTATGTTAGTGGGTGGCATGTCGGCCTCTGGCCAAGACGGATCACGGGTGACGGTTAATATTCCCAGCGCCGGTCGTATTCCCGGTGGCGCCACTGTTGAGCGCGCTGCACCTAGCGAGATCGCTGGTAATGGCATGATTTTTCTTAATTTAAAGCAGTCAGATTTCACTACCGCAACGCGTTTGACCCAAGCGATTAATAGCCAGTTTGGTGAAGAGACTGCCGTGGCTGTGGACGGAAGCAGTGTGCGTGTGCTGGCGCCGCAAGATCCCAATCAACGTGTGAGCTTTTTATCACTACTTGAAAATCTAACCGTGACGCCAGGTGAGCAAAGCGCGCGGGTAGTGGTTAATTCACGTACAGGCACTATCGTGATGGGTGGCAATGTTCGCACCTTGCCAGCAGCCGTTAGTCACGGTTCGTTAATGGTGACCATTAGCGAAAATCTGCAAGTGAGTCAGCCAGCGCCATTTGGTCGAGGTGAGACGGTGATTACCCCACGCTCTGATGTCGAAGTGACTGAGGGTGGTTCACGTATGTTTAAGCTCGATACCGGCATTACCTTAGATGAGTTGGTACGCGCCATTAACAGTGTCGGTGCGGCGCCATCTGATCTGGTGGCGATTTTAGAGGCCTTAAGCCAAGCCGGTGCCTTACGCGCCGAACTGATTGTGATCTAACCATGGACAGCATCAAGAGCAGTAATTACCACGACGTTGGTGCGTTATCGCAGCTCCGCCAGCAGGCACATATTAAGCCTGATCAAGCCATTGATAAGGTAGCTCAGCAATTTGAGTCGGTGTTTGTGCAAATGATGCTGAAAGCCATGCGCGAGACGGTGCCAGAAGGCGGTCTGTTTGGTGATGAGGCCACCAAAACCTTTGAGCAAATGTTGGACAGTCAATTATCCGTCACTTTAAGTGAGGGTGGTGGTATTGGCTTGGCACCTGTTATTGCTCGTCAATTAAAGGGTAATGGCGGTCTGGAGCAAGTTGCTAAACCAAATGGTAATGCTGGTGCCGATGCATTACAGCTGCAATTACAGCAGCAACGCTCAAGTTCTTTGTCGAATGGCCGATAAACATCACATTATTTGGGAGTAAGACATGTCCAGTATCTTAAATACTGCTTTGTCGGCCTTAAATGCCAACCAACGGGCACTTGCCACCGTCAGCAATAATATTGCCAACGTAAATACTGACGGTTATAGCCGGCAAACAGTCGATATGGCCACACGCAAACCCAATCAGTTTGGTTTTGGTGCTATCGGTACAGGCGTTCAAATTACCGGTATTCGACGTAGTTATGATGAGTTCGTCACCACTCAGCTACGTAATAACACGGCAGGCTTTTTTGACCAGAACACGCGTTATGAACTCGGTAGCCAGTTAGAGCGTGTACTGGTTGATGAAGGTAATGGTATCAATAGTGCCTTCTCACGATTTTTTAATAGCTTGCAAGATGTTGCCGCGAGCCCATCGTCATTATCTGCTCGACAAGTGATGTTGTCGCAGGCTCAGGCTTTAGCTAATCGTTTTGTGGATGCAAATGCTCAGTTTACTGAAGTAGGTAACGAGGTTGATGCACGTATCAATGTCGCTATAAACGACATGAATGCTTTAGTTCAGCGAATTGGTGATCTTAATGAGGTGATTAGCAAGTCAGCCGGACAGCGCCAAGGTGCGCAACCCAATGACCTGTTAGACCAACGCGATAGTGCAATTTTAGAGCTTTCTAAGTTGGTTAAAGTCTCCACCACTCAAGCTTCTGATGGCTCGATGAGTGTGTTTACCGGCTCAGGCCAGCCACTGGTGTTAAGTGGGCAAATTAACACCTTAAGCTTAGACAATAACGGCCGGATTTTACTTGGTGGTGTATCTGATATTACCGCTTCACTTAGTGGTGGTGCGGTCGGTGGGTTGTTAGCGTTTCGTGATGGCACGCTGGCCACTGCTAAGCAAGAGCTAACCGAAATCGCCAAAACCATTGCGGACCAATTTAATGCACTGCAAGTAGGTGGTGTCGATTTGGCAGGCGCCAATGGCACGCCTTTATTTGGCTACAACGGTGATGCTGATAACTCGACTGAGTTTGTGTTGTCGGTACGTATTAGTGACCCTGTCAAAATTGCCGCCAGTCAGGGCGGTGGCATTGGTGACAACAGCAATATTTTAGCTATGGCGGCGTTAGAACGCAGTGCTGTCAACATCAACGGTAAAACCACAACCTTAGGCGATAGCTTGCGTGGCCTGGTTGGCACGGTTGCTAACCAAGTGCGTGAGGCGCGCCTGGGCTCTGAAGCTCAGAACTCACTGATGCAGCAGTCCCTACTTCGTCGTGACGGCATATCTGGAGTGAATTTAGACGAAGAGGCAGCGGATCTACTCAAGTATCAACAGGCTTATCAAGCTGCCGCACAGATGTCAGCAGTGGCCAATAATATCTTCCAAACCTTAATGGATGCCTTCCGGCGCTAATAATGAGTAGAGGCAAAAGATGCGTGTATCCACTAGTCAATTAAATCGCTTAGCACTGAACAGTATTTTAGAGCAGCAAGCCAAGGCATCGCGCTCGCAGCTGGAAATCAGCTCTGGCAAACGCATTATTACGCCGTCAGACGACCCGGTTGGCACCGTCAAATCACTTTCGATGCAACGTAATCTTGAGCGCTTATCGCAATTTGAGCGCAATGGTTCGCTGCTGCAAGGTCGCTTAGCACAGCAAGAGTCATTAATGACCAATGGCGTTAATGTTTTGCAGCGAGTGCGAGAGATTGTGGTGCAAGGTGCCAACGCTAGCCAAGGTGATGAGTCACGTCAGTTATTGGCTATTGAGGTTCGCCAGCAACTGCAGTCGATGTTGCAGGTCGCTAACACTCAAGACAGCGAAGGGCGCTTTATCTTTTCAGGTATAGACGAAGCAACACCAACGGTGCCGACTTCACCACCGTTTAGTTTTGCCGGCAGTACTGACTTGCGTGAGCTACAAATTGGCCCATCCACCTTTATTAAAGACACCGTCGATGGTTTTAAAGCCTTTGGTTTTGATAGTGCTCAAAATGTATTTGATCTGTTGTCCTCCGTTGCCACTGAGCTCGAGACCCCCGGCGCTTCTACCGTCAATATTGCAGCTAAATTAACTGACTTAGATAAAGCCTTAAGCACATTGTCAGTGGCTAGAACCGAAATTGGTGTTCGTCTTACCCAAATTGAAGATCAGGCCGCTTTAAGTAGCGGCGTTGTATTGCAGCTGCAAACGGCACTATCCGAGACGCAAGATGTTGATTATGCCGAGGCAATAACTCGTTTTAACCAACAGTTACTGGGCCTGCAGGCTGCTCAACAGGCTTATACCAAGGTTCAGGGCCTGTCGTTGTTTAATTATTTATAGCATTACAACCGAACAACAAAGCATTGCATTTCATTACTTAAGTTTTTTCAACAGAGACCGATAAAAGAAGTGTTAGCGAGATAAAGCCACTGGGGCCGATACCGCTACCAACCAAAAAATTATTCTCTCGGGAGAAACACCATGGCTTTAACTATCAACACCAACGTTGCGTCCTTAAACGTACAACGTAATCTAAGCAGCTCAAATAACAACCTCGCAACTTCATTGCAACGCTTGTCTACAGGCCTTCGTGTTAACAGTGCCAAAGATGATGCTGCAGGTCTTGCCATTAGCGAACGTTTTACAGCACAAATTCGTGGTTTAAACCAAGGTGCTCGTAACGCCGCCGATGGTATTTCGCTAGCACAAACAGGCGAAGCAGCATTAAAAGAAATTGCCGGCAACATGCAGCGTATTCGTGAGCTAGCAGTTCAATCAATTAACTCAACGAATAGTGTCGCCGATCGGGATGCTCTCCAGCTTGAAGTTGCCGCTCTAGGTGCAGAAATTACACGTGTAATTACGACAACAAACTTTAATGGCACGGCTCTTTTAAATGCTGGCGCAACCTTAGCATTTCAAGTTGGTGCTAATAATGGCCAGACAGTAAACATTACCACTACCGATTTAACAGCAGGTGTAGCGGCATTTACTGGTGCAAACGTTGGTGGTGCAACCGGTGCTGCTGATGCAGCGACGTTGTTAACCAACGCTGATGCCGCTTTTACTGCAGTAAACACAGCACGCGCAACTTTCGGTGCTGCACAAAATCGTTTTGAATCGATTATTACTAGTGCTCAAACTACCTCAGAGAACTTATCAGCCGCTCGTGGTCGAATTGTAGATGCTGATTTTGCAGCTGAAACTGCGACATTGACACGTAACCAAATTCTGCAGCAGGCAGGTGTTGCCATGTTGTCTCAAGCAAATGCCTTACCTCAGGCTGCCTTAGGGTTGCTGCGTTAAACCTAAATATTGGGTGGCACTTTTGCCACCCATCAAATTGAGTTTTGGAGATATATCATGTCTTTAACAATTAATACTAACGTAGCTTCTTTGAATGTGCAGCGTAACTTAAGCAGCTCAAACAATAACTTAGCAACATCATTGCAACGTTTATCTACAGGTCTTCGTGTTAATAGTGCAAAGGATGATGCTGCAGGTCTAGCTATTAGTGAAAGATTTACTGCACAAATACGTGGTTTAAACCAAGGTGCACGAAATGCAGCTGATGGAATCTCTCTAGCACAAACAGGCGAAGCTGCATTAAAAGAAATTACGGGCAACGTACAACGTATTCGTGAACTAGCAGTTCAAGCATCAAACGCAACAAATAGTGCTGCAGACAGAGCTGCCCTGCAATTAGAGGTGGGCGCGTTAAAAGAAGAAATTACACGTGTTGTTGGTTCTACTAACTTCAACGGTCAAAACCTTTTGAACGGCTCAGCAGGAACATTGGCATTCCAAGTTGGGGCAAATCAAGGCCAAACAGTTGATATTGTTACATCTAACATTGCGGGTGGTACAGGCATGACAGCAATTCTTGATGCTGCCAGTGTATTAACTACTCCCGCTGGTATAACAGCTATTCTTACAAACGCTGAAGCTGCTTTAACAGAGTTAGGCAGTGCACGTGCCACATTTGGTGCAGCACAAAATCGTTTTGAGTCCATTATTACAAGTGCTCAAACAACTTCAGAAAATTTATCAGCCGCTCGCGGCCGTATCATAGATGCCGACTTTGCTGCTGAAACGGCAACACTTACACGCAACCAAATCCTGCAGCAGGCTGGCGTTGCCATGTTGTCACAGGCCAATGCGTTACCACAAGCAGCGCTGGGTTTATTGCGCTAATGGTTGAGCATGGAACTAGATGAGTTAGTTCAGTGCAAAGAGTCGACAGGGCGACGATGGCAACATCGTGGCCCTGTTGGCGTTGACTAACGAGCAGGTGGCATTATGACAATCTCGCTAACGGGTGTAAGTCCAGAGGGTAGTCTCAGCAACCGTCGCTTGGTCGTTGAGTCAGAAACTAAAAAGCAGCTGTCCAGCCCATTATTGGACTCCAAGGTTATCGAATCGGTAGAAACGGTAGATGTTAAAAAAGAGCTGATGGCGTCAACGCAACAAATTAATCAGCAAACAGCCAGCAATATTGAATTCAGTATTGATGATGAAAGCCGACGCTCGGTTGTCAAGGTTGTTGATGGTGATAGCGGTGAGGTATTGCGCCAGTTTCCTACCGAAGAAGCATTGCGTATTGCACGGCAATTAGTGAAATCTGGCTCTGGCCTGGTGCAAGACAAAGCCTAATTAAGAGGACAAGACGATGGCAGGCATTTCAGCAGGTGGTATTGGTTCGGGCTTGGATGTGACAGGGCTTGTTCGTCAGTTAGTTGATGCTGAGCGTGTTCCAGCACTGAATAGACTACAACGGCAAGAGAACCGAGCCGACTCACGAATTTCTGCTTTCGGTAGCTTAACAAATGCAATCGATGCTTTTAAAGCTAGTTTGGCAAAGCTAACTACAGCTTCGAGCTTAAACGGCAATGTTGCTTTGTCCGCTAATGAAAATCTTTTAAAGGCTGCAGCCAGCTCAACAGCCTCGGCTGGTCAATATTCTGTTGAAGTAAAGGCTTTGGCTCAAACTAATAAGTTGGCTAGTGCAGCTTTTATGAGTCAATCTACGGTCGTTGGTTCGGGTGAGATCACTATTGCTAATGCCAAAGGCGATAGCATTTCTTTAACGATTCAAGCTGGTGTTAACGATAGTTTAGCCAGTATTCGTGATGCTATTAATAGTGCGCCCGATAACAATGTGGTGTCGGCATCGATAATCAAGTCAGACTCTGGTTATAACTTGGTACTGACCGCTAAGCAGAGCGGCTTAGATGGCGCATTAACAATAAGTACAATCACGGATGGTACTGATTCCGGTGATTTAAGCCAGTTAAGTTTTGACCCACTGTCTGGCACTAACTCGTTAGCGGTTAAAGTCGCGGCGCAAAATGCATTGATTGAGGTTGATGGTTTCGCTCGCTCTAGCAGCAATAACAAAATCACCGACATGATTGAGGGTGTCACGTTAGATTTGGTTAAAGCTGAGCCAGGCACAGTGTTTAATTTAAGCGTGACCGCAGATACTGAGGCAGCGAAAAAATCAATAAATGATTTTGTTAGTGCTTACAACGAAATAAATAAGCGTATTGAGTCGCTAACACGTTTTGATGCTGCCACAGGGTTTGCCGGAACATTGCAAGGCGATGCTACAGTTAATCGGCTAGCCAGCTCATTACGTAATGAGGTTAGCCGAATGGTAGGTGGCAGTGGCGACTTACAAAGCTTATTTGAGCTAGGCATCACGTCAGATAAGTCGGGAAATTTTGTCATAAATGACAGTAAGCTTAGTAGTGTGCTGAGTGGTGACTTAGCTAAAGTGAGTGCATTTTTTGAGGGAACCACTGGTTTAGCTGGACGCCTAACAGAAACACTTAATCAATATACTGGCAGCAATGGTTTGATTACCTCACGAACTGAGGGCTTGCGTAATGAGAAAACTAGTATTGCAGATCAACGAGACCGTTTGAGTGTGCGTGTTGAGGCGTTAGAAAAACGTTATCTGGCTCAATTTACAACGCTGGATACACTGATTGCGCAGATGAATAACACCAGTCAATTTTTGTCTCGCCAGCTGGCCGGTTTGTAACATTTCTGGTCTTTAAATATTGTTTGTTTATGTAAATTCGTCTTCAGATTTGGCCGGCTTTGTCGATACATACAGTATCTGAAAACACTCAAAAACGAGGCCTGTTATGACTTACGGATTTGCTAAAGCGAACCAAGCCTATGCCAATGTGGCATTACAGAGCTGTATCGAGTCCGCCACTCCGCATCGACTGATTCAGATGTTATATGACGGTGCGCTACAGCGTATTGCACAGGCTAAAGGGTTTATGCAGCGTGGAGATTTTGCCGAGAAATCAACCGCGATTAATAAAGCGATTGGGGTAGTGGGGGGGTTGCAAGGAAGTTTAGACCGTAGTGTTGAGCATGAGTTAACGGCCAACTTAGATGATTTGTACGATTATCTGATACGTCAGCTGCAGCAAGCCAATGTCAGTAATGAAGTGTCAATATTAGACGAAGTGGCACACCTTTTGCGTGAGCTAAAGTCAGCTTGGGAAGCTATTCCAGCGGCAGTAGGAGCCTAAGCATGAACTCAAATATTGTGATGTTTCCCATCAACAGGACCTCTGCCATGAAACAATCCCATGCAGCACGACGTCGAATCCATGACTTCTTAGGCATGAGTGAAGAAATTTTAGCGTTAGCCGAAGCCTGTGATTGGTCTAGTGCATTAGCGCTGCAAGAAGTGCGTCGACAGGAGCTAGAAGCATGGTTTGCTGATCGTCCAGTGATGGCCGACAATCAAGAGCTAATTGGGGTGATTAATCAGCTGCTAGCATTGGATGCACGCATTACCGATAAGCTGCATACACAACGTCAGCAGCTGTTGCTTGATGCTAATGCTTCACGTCAGTCACATCGCCAAGTCAATGCTTACTTACAGAGTTAAGTCATGATGAATGAAGATGATGGTTTAGATCAGCGTTTTAATTTGCAAGGCCGCTTGCCTGCGGCGTGGCGGCCAGCATTATCGTTTAGCGCCAATGAACTGGCCTCCTTCAATGACAATAATCTGACCTTATTTAATGCGCTATCGCTGATGGATATGTCGCATACCACAGAGTCCGAAGATAACTCATCACTGCATGCAGACTTTGTGCGACTAGAAACCAAACTAGGCTTAATGATGTCGATGTTGTCGCGCTTAATGGCGCAGCATCAATTAGTCCCATCACTAGCGCAGGTCACTATTGCTGATCGATATGCACGCTGGCATCAGGGCGCACCGTGGCAAGTTGGTGATGTCGGTGTGCTTGAATTATATATAGACGTTACCGTTGCGGTGCCCTTGCAATTGCCGGCCAAAATTAATGCTGAAGGTGAGGCTATCTATGAGGGCCTCAGCATTGCCTGTTTGAATGGCCTCGAAAAATTCCTGTTTCGGCAACACAGACGCTCTATTGCGGACGCACGTTCAATACGCAGTTAAACTTTTGTTGCACTTGCGACACAAAACCTACACAGCTTTCATGCTTTTGCTGCAGTCAAAATAATGACTATCGAATGCGTCATTATTTTGTCCTGACAAGCAGGGCATAAGGAGCTGAAAATGGGTCTAGCATTAAATAAAAATGAACCCGTACTTTCTCTGGTAAAACCTGCTTTGCCTTTGGGCAGCTCCACCGTCATGCAGGCTATTCATCGCTTGATTAAACAAGTCGCCAGTCACAACACAGTTGTGTTAATTCAAGGCGAGTCTGGCAGTGGTAAAGAAGTCGTTGCTCGTGCCATTCATGATCATTCTGACCGCGCTGGCAAGCCATTTGTTCCGTTTAACTGTGGCGCTATTCCTGCCGACCTTTTAGAGAGTGAATTATTTGGTCATGAGAAGGGTGCGTTTACTGGCGCTATCTCAACACGCAAAGGTCGTTTCGAAATTGCCGAAGGCGGCACCTTATTCCTCGATGAAATTGGCGATATGAGCATGCCAATGCAGGTTAAGTTGTTACGTGTTTTGCAGGAACGTTGTTTTGAGCGTGTCGGTAGCAATCATACTATTAGCAGTAATGTACGTATCATTGCTGCAACTCACCGTGACCTAGAGGGCATGATTGAGGAAAGTAAATTCCGTCAGGATTTGTATTTTCGTCTCAATGTATTTCCGATTGTGGTGCCTCCTCTGCGTGATCGTCGTGACGACATTCCTGCCTTGGTTAATCACTTTAATACGCGTTTAAGCCACCAAGGTAAGCCTTCGATTGAATTCAGCCAGAGCGCTTTAAATGAGCTGCTGCAATATCCTTGGCCCGGCAATATTCGCGAGCTAGAAAATTTGGTGGAACGGTTAGCGATTATGCAGTCAGGTAATGTTGTCCGTGCCATGGACCTGCCCACTAAATACCGCAGCTTGAGTGCCGAAACTAATGACTCTGAGGCCATGGCCGAGTTGCTTAAGCCCATGATTACAGCGATTGATGAGCCTGAAGTTATTGCTGCGCCTAAATCATCTCAATTTGCCTTACCTGCTGAAGGAATTGACCTAAAGCAATACCTGATTGATTTGGAGTGCAAATACATCGAAGAGGCATTGCGTTGTGTTGATGGCGTGGTGTCTCGAGCTGCCAAGCTGTTAGGTCTACAGCGCACCACACTGGTAGAAAAAATGAAGAAGCTAAATATTCAAGCTTTCGAGACGGGTCAATAATCTGACACTTTTATTGGCATGATCTTTGCTGAATAACACTTGAGTAGCTCTATTTAAGGTTTTCATCATGACAACGCCGGTTGGGGTAGACAGCATTCTTAGCCAAATCAAGCAGATGCGCACGCAAAGCACTATGCCGATGCCGACGCCTGTTGCGCCGATTGGTCAAGGTGTTGATGAGGTCAAGAAAGCATCATTTAGTGGAGTATTCCAGCAATCGGTTGACGCCGTAAATCAAATGCAGAAAACCGGTGCAGCGAAAGTTTCAGCATTTGAGATGGGTGAGAACATCAGTTTGACCGAAGTGATGGTGACGCTACAAAAAGCGGATGTGTCATTCAAAGCTATGGTGGAAGTTAGAAATAAAATGATTGATGCCTATCAAGAAATTATGCGGATGTCGGTGTAAGGAGAGTTAGACCATGGCCGATCCACGAATCACGAATTTATTAAGTCAGGGCTCTCAACTAGCAGCCATGCCTTGGATGCGTCAACTGCTGGTGATGGTGGCTATTGCTGCCAGTGTGGCCGTGGGTGTGGCCGCTGTCATGTGGTCACAAGATCCCGATTATCGTGTGCTTTACTCCAGTCTTGAGCCAGATCGCGCTGCTGCTGTGATTGAGGGCCTTGATGCACACAAAATTCGTTATCGCCTAGATCAGAACTCGGGTGCTGTGATGGTGCCTGCCAATCAACTGCATGAAGCACGTTTAAAAATGGCCAGCGCTGGAGTGATTAAACCTAGCGGGACCGGCCTAGAAATGATTCAGGAAGAAAAGGGCTTTGGTGTAAGTGAGTTCATGGAAACCAAAAAATACCAACATGCCTTAGAAACCGAGCTGTCCCGTACCATTGAAAGCATGCATCAAGTTCGTCGGGCTCGTGTTCATTTGGCCATGCCGCGACAAAGTGTGTTTGTGCGTGAGCGTCGTGCACCCAGTGCTTCTATTTTATTAGATGTCTCAGCGGGCGCTTCTTTAGATCGAAACAACGTCAAAGCCATTATTAATTTAGTGGCCTCCAGCATTCCTGAATTAAAAGCAGATCAAGTCACTGTAGTTGATCAGCAAGGTAATTTGTTGTCGCGACTGGATGAAAATAACGAGCTGGAAATGGGTACTCGTCAGTTTGAGTATCGTCAGGCGATTGAGCGTGCTTATGAGGTTCGTATTGCCGACTTATTAAGTGACATCACAGCATCTGGCAAAGTACGCGTGCAAGTGGCTGCAGATATTGATTTTTCAGCAGCACAAGAAAGTCGTGAAAGTTTTAATCCAGACCGCCAAGTTATTCGTAGTGAGCAAATCCTGCGTGACAACCGTGGTGGTGCCGCTAATGCTGGTGCTCAAGGTGTGCCCGGCGCATTGAGTAATCAGCCACCAACGGGTGCTGACATGCAGGCCATGGACGAGTTGCCAGAGGAGACAGTCACCACATCGAATGAGCCGACATCGATCGTGCGTAATTATGAAATCGAGCGGGTATTGAACTACGTCAATACGCCTGCTGGCAGTGTGCGCCGTTTATCCGTAGCCGTTGTGGTCGATAACGCACGCACCGAGAAAGCAGACGGTACGGTGATATCAGTACCAACGTCGGCTGATGATATTGAGCAGCTGACTAAGTTAGTGCGTGATGCCATTGGTTTTGATGAGCAGCGTGGTGATCGTGTGACCGTGATGGCGGCAGACTTTAGACCACTTGAAGGCATGGCTGATGCCGATGGCATTAGCTTCTGGCAAGAGGCTTGGTTTGCTACTTTATTTAAGCAAATGTTAGTTGGCTTAGGTTTGTTAGCTCTGGTGCTGGGTGTATTAAAGCCAGCAGTGAAGTCTTTGTTAGCCCAAAGCCCTACTCCCGCGATGTCACCAGAAATGATGGCTCAGGGCGGCGCTGCCACCATGGCAGGCCATCCTCAGGCCGCCGCCATGATTGGTTCAGATATGCCGCCTAATGTGCATCGACTGCCGCCAGTGTTTGCAGGTCAAGGTTTAGAAAATCGTATGGGTGTCGTGCGTGAAGCCGTCGAGTCTGACCCGCGTATCGTGGCTCAGGTGGTAAAAAATTGGGTTAATGACAGTGCAGGCAACTAACATGATGGTTATGTCCGGTAGTGAAAAAGCGGCCATGCTGCTACTCATGATGGGTGAAGACAAAGCAGCAGAAGTGTTGCGTCATGTCAGCTCTGATGAAGTCGAACGTATCGGCATGGCCATGGCCGCGATTAAAGATGTACACCTTGAGCAAGCAGTATCAGTTATCGACACCTTTGAGGTGGAGCTAGCAGAGCAACTGCCTTTGGCCTTAGGTCTGCCCAATTATGTGCGTAATGTATTGGTTAACACGCTGGGTGACAGTAATGGCAAAACCTTAGCTGACAAAGTGCTGGGTGATGAACAAACCTTAGAAATTAGCTCGTTGCGGTGGTTAGACCTAGACACCGTGGTGCATATGTTGAAAGAAGAGCACCCACAAATTATCGCGATTACGCTGGCACATATGGATCAGTCGCAAGCCGGTTATGTGCTCGATAAATTAGAGCAAAGCCTGCAAGAAGATGTGGTGATGCGTATTGCCACTATGGACAAAATTCCACAGGCGGCCATTGTTGAATTACAGGAAATTTTGGACAAGAAATTAGCAATTTCCAGTTCGTTTAAATCCAAACAAATTGATGGCAGCAAACTCATCGCCGGCATTATCAAAGGTTTAAGCACGGAGTCGGAGACACGTGTGGTGGAGATGTTGGCTAAAACCGACCCAGCCATGGCCGAGCGCATTAAAGAGTTAATGTTTGTCTTTGATAACTTATTAGATATTGATGACAAAGGCATACAGCGTTTGTTGCGAGATGTGCCGGGCGACACACTGACGGTTGCGCTGAAAGGGGCCAACCCATTGATGCGTGACAAAGTCTTTAAAAACATGTCTAAACGCGCTGGCGAAATGCTCAACGAAGATATGGAGTCACGTGGTCCAGTTAAGCTCAGCGAAGTAGAAGTGGCGCAAAAAGAAATGGTAGGTATTGCGCGTGCACTGGCTGAAGCCGGCGAAATTAATCTTGGTGGTAAAGGGGAAGACCTTGTCGAGTAATGCGCTCTGGGAGCGCTGGCAGGCACCCCGGGTGGCGGAAGCGGCAACGGGTGCTCAGCGCCAACAACCAGCTCCCACTCATAATCACAGTGTGATGTCGCCAGCTGAGTTGGCACAAATTCGCCAACAAGCGCGTGAAGAGGCATGGCAACAAGGCTTGGAAGAAGGGCGTAAAGCCGGCCTTGCTGAGCTTGAAAAAGCGGCAAGCCGTTGGCACTCACTAATGGACGAACTGACGCAACCGATGGCGCAAAGCAGTCAACAAATCAGTGATGAATTGACCTTGCTGGCTTTAGCAATTGACAAGCATGTCATTCGCAACGAAATTAAAACACAGCCAAAGTTAATCATTGATTTGGTAAGCCAAGCGTTAAAAGCACTGCCCTCAGCAACTAAGTCAATTCAAGTGGTTTTGCATCCGGATGATGCGCGTTTGGTTAAACAGGCGCTGCAAACGGAAACTGAGTCGTCTTGGCGTATTGAAGAAGACCGCTTAATGAC
Organism: uncultured Moraxellaceae bacterium; assembly: GCA_947085865.1. Lineage (GTDB taxonomy): Bacteria > Pseudomonadota > Gammaproteobacteria > Pseudomonadales > Moraxellaceae > Perlucidibaca. The sequence continues at coordinate 9,254 of CAMTYC010000038.1, read as the reverse complement.
CATTGGTGGTTGTGTAGTGAAGTCAGACAGTGCACACATCGATGAGCGTGTTGATAGCCGCATTGAGCGTGTGGTCGCAAGCTTATTTGGGGTGGCGTAATGACCATGCCGCGTGGCGAGGCCGATTGGCTCAATCATTTAAAAAACTTACAGCAACTGTTAGCACAGCCAGCTAAAACTGTGGTTGAAGGGCAGCTTAAGCGTGTGGTGGGTATTACCTTAGAGGCTGTCGGTTGTTCTGCCGCAATTGGCGCACACTGCCTGGTTGAAACGGTTGATCAAGATTGGTTAGAAACCGAGGTCGTGGGGTTTTCTGGCGATCGTATTTTGTTGATGCCCACCGGTGACATGCGCGGGGTTATGCCGAATGCGCGTGTTATCCCGCTAGATCGTGTCGATGGTGTGCCCGTGGGTGATGCCTTGCTCGGCCGTGTTATTGATGCCTCAGGTCGTCCTTTGGACGGTAAAGGCGCGATTGCTGCAGTAGAAAAACGTCCATTAGTGGCGCCTCCGATTAACCCATTAGCCCGCCAACCCATTCGTGAACCGTTAGATGTCGGTGTGCGTGCCATTAATGCATTGTTGTCTGTTGGGCGAGGCCAGCGTTTAGGGCTTTTTGCGGGCAGCGGTGTGGGTAAAAGTGTGCTGCTGGGCATGATGACGCGATTTACCGAAGCCGACATTATTGTGGTGGCCTTAATCGGTGAGCGCGGCCGTGAAGTGAAAGAATTTGTAGATCATATTTTGGGTCCGGACGGTATGGTTCGTGCTGTGGTGGTGGCAACACCGGCCGACCATCCGCCATTAATGCGATTGCGCGCAGCGTGGTTAGCTACTGCGATTGCAGAGCATTTCCGTGATGAGGGCAAACAGGTTTTGTTACTAATGGACTCATTAACACGTTTTGCTCAGGCACAACGCGAAATATCGCTCGCCGTTGGTGAGCCGCCGGCTACTAAAGGTTATCCGCCAACCGTTTTTGCGCGCCTGCCTCAGCTGGTGGAGCGTGCCGGTAATGGTGCGGCGGGCTCAGGCTCAATCACTGCGTTTTATACTGTACTGGCAGAAGGGGATGATCAAAATGACCCGATTGTGGATTCGGCACGTGCCATTTTAGATGGTCATATTGTGCTGTCACGGCGGCTGGCCGAGGCCGGGCATTTTCCTGCTATTGATGTCGAGTTTTCAGTAAGCCGCGCTATGAATGACATTGTGCAGCCGGCACATCTGGCATTAATTCGTCAGTTTAGGCAGCTGTTGGCGCTGTATCAGCAGAACAAAGACCTGATCAGTATTGGTGCTTATCAGCGTGGTTCAGATCCACGTATTGATGCCGCTATTCGACTCAAGCCATTAATGGATCGATTCTTGCAACAAGATACTCATGATGCGGTGAGTTATGACCGTGCCATTGATGAGCTCATGTTGTTGATGAATGAGGAATAAGGCCAATGACTCGATCCAAACGATTACAACCAGTACAACGTTTGGCTAACCAAGCTGCAGAGCGACAAGCGTTGGTGCTTCATAAAGCACAGCAAGTCGCCGCGGTGGCGCAGGGTAAGTTAGATCAGCTTAGTGAATACCGTTTGGATTATCTGGCCCGCTTGCGTGAGCGTGAGCAAGGCGCGATTGATTTACGACACCTGCAAGAGGGCCGTGTGTTTCTGACTAAGCTCACTGAAGCCATTGCGATTCAGGCCCAAGAAGTGTCACGAGCCAATCAAAACGTGTCAAACCAACGTCAGCAATTAATAACTCTGCAGCAAAAATGTCAATCCTTTGACGGCTTGGTCGATCGTTACCAAGTCATGGAGCGCCATGAAGCGGATCGGCAAGATCAATTGTGCGCTGATGACTTGGCATCTCAACAATATGTTTGGCGTCTACGCCAACCCGTATGAGGGCAACATGATGTCAAATTTGTTTGCTGAGTTAACGCCAATGCCGACTAACCCTGTTCGCGCAGGGGTGTTGCTGCCAGAAACCAGCCAAGCTGATGGCGAGGAGCTCGCGGCATTATTTGCGGGTGTGTTAGCGACCATGATGCCAGTTCAAGCAGCTGCCGATGAACGGCCAGAGCTGGAGTTATTAGAACTGCCGCAGCTAGATGTGGCATTGCCAGAGCAGCCGTTGCGGCCACAGGCAGAACTTACAGAAGCAGCTGATCTTGCCGAAGTGACCGAAAATACGTTGGCAGTGTTTGCCCAAGTGCCCAGCCTTGCGGTAAGGCAAACAAACATGCCGACAAATGAGTCTGCAAGTAAGTCCAATGCCACAGTTGCAGTGGTAATGGGACAGCTTCAGAGCAAAGCACAAGCGTTACCAGCTCGAGAGCCGGCGCCTGTCATGCCCAGCACAGAGGCGGATGTTGTTGATGAGGTTATCTTAGCTCAGCTGCCTAAAAAGCCACTGACACAGGCCATATCGGCTACAGCAGTGCTTAACGATACACAGCAACAGCTGGCAGTTAGTCAAGCAAGTGCGACAGTGAAATCGGCTGAACCAACAGTAATGCCAGCAGCGATTAAAGCAGTTAGCAATGGCACGCAAGACACTAAAGACGTCACCAACGTGCAGCTAAGCAATATTGATGCAAAGGCCGCTGAAGCTGCCTTTGCGGGCTTAAACAACAAACCCGTTATGGCAACTTCTGTGCCCACCACTACTGCAACAGCCACTGTGGTTTCAGTGCCAGTATCCATTCATAACGAACGAGCATTTTCTGAAGCCTTTGGTTTGCAGCTGGTTAAGTTGGCTGCACAAGGCATTACCCAAGCTACAGTAAGAATTAATCCGCAAGAGTTAGGTTCGATTGATGTCCGTATTGTCATGAACGGGCAACAGACTGCGCAGGTCGATTTCCAGGCGCGTCAGGCACAGACTGCTGACCTGCTTGAAACCATGATGCCGCGCTTAGTGTCGGCCATGGAGGCCCAAGGTATTCGCCTTGATGACGCTCGTGTGAGTACCATGAGTGCAGCTGATGCACAGTCATTTGCGCAGCAGTTTGGACGTCAAGGGCAAGAGGCGCAGACCGATACACAAGCACGTGGGCAAGGTCGAGCAACAGCATCGACTGAAGCACAAAGTGATGACTTGGTGCCGGATAAACCCCAACCTAGCCCAGATTCACAGCCTGGACGCATAGACTACTACGCCTAATTTCCGGTATGTTCGGTGGGTTTTTACGACCTACCGGACCGTACTATGTCTTTTCCTGCCTTATTGCTGACTAAGCAAGATCAAACCGTTAAAGCCGAGTTAACACAACTCATCAGCAATGACTTACCAGAAGGTGATGTCTTAGTTGCGCTGTCTCACTCCACACTAAACTTTAAAGATGGCTTAGCCATTACCAATCGATCACCCGTGGTGCGTACTTGGCCCATGGTGGCCGGTATTGATGGCGCAGGTGTGGTGCTGGAAAGCACTAATCCGTGGTGGCAAGCGGGTGATCGTGTGTTGGTTAATGGTTGGGGCTTGGGCGAAACCCGTTGGGGATGTTTGGCGGGGCAGCTGCGCGTGCCTGGTGAGTACTTAGTCGCTATTCCTGACAGCATGACATCACATGACAGCATGGCCATTGGCACTGCTGGGTATACCGCCATGTTGTCGGTGTTGGCTTTGGAGCAGCAAGGTATTAGCCCAAGCTCAGGGCCTGTTTTGGTGACGGGCGCTACCGGCGGTGTCGGTTCGGTGGCGGTCGCTATTTTAGCCAAGCTAGGTTATCAGGTCACGGCTGTGACCGGTAAAGCCAGTGAGCACGACTATCTGACCCAGCTTGGTGCTGCTGCGATTTTGCCTCGTGAGCAGTTCTCGGTTGCAGGCAAACCACTACAAAAAGAGCAGTGGGCCGCAGTAGTTGATTGTGTTGGCTCACATACCTTGGTTAATGCCTGTGCGCAGACGCGTTATGGTGGCGTAGTGACCAGCTGTGGTTTGGCACAAGGCATGGATTTACCCGCCACTGTTATGCCGTTTATTTTGCGCGCGGTGCGCTTGATTGGTGTTGATAGTGTGATGGCGCCAATGTCATTACGCCAAGTGGCTTGGCAACGTTTAGCCAATGATTTATCGCCAGAGGCCTTACAACTAATTACTGCGGCCACCATTAGTCTGGCACAAGCACCACAATATGCCGAGCAGCTGATGTCAGGGCAGATTCGCGGCCGTGTTGTAGTCGAGATAAGCCAATGAGAGTCTGGCTTTTAGTGCTATGTCTGGGGCTGACAGCCTGTGTCAGTCCCCCTAAAGGTGTGCAACCCGTTACACCCTTTGATCAAGCTAAATATTTAGGTACTTGGTACGAGATTGCCCGCCTAGACCACTCGTTTGAACGTGGCTTAAGCCGTGTCACTGCTGAGTATAGTCTTAACGATGATGGCAGTATTAAGGTCATTAATCGTGGTTTTAATTTGCAGAAAAACGAATGGAAACAAGCAGAAGGACGTGCTTTAGCGGTTCAGGGTAAAGATGTAGGCCACTTAAAAGTGTCATTTTTTGGCCCATTTTATGGCGCCTATGTTGTTGCTGGGATTGACCCAGACTATCAGCATGTTTGGGTAACCGGCCCGAATCATAAGTACTTATGGATTATGTCGCGTAAGCCGCAGATGCCCGCTGATGTCTTCGCAAATTACCTCAGTCAGGCGGCGGCCGCAGGGTTTGCCGTTGATCAATTAATTATTGTTAATCAGGAACCGTTATGAATGTTTTGATTGTGCATGCTCACCCTGATCCCAAGTCGTTTACCTCGTCGATGAAAGACGTGGCAGTTGAGGTGCTTACCCAGCAGGGTCATCAAGTGGTGGTGTCAGACTTATACGCCATGAACTGGAATCCAGTGGCTAGTGCGGCTGATTTTGGCCAGCGTGGTAATGCCGAGTATATGAATTATGCCTTGGAGCAACGTGCCAATTTGGATGCAGGTGCGTTAGCCGCTGATATTCAAGCGGAGTTAGACAAACTGATGGCGGCTGATCTGGTGATCTTGAGCTTTCCACTGTATTGGTTCTCAGTGCCCGCCATTATGAAAGGTTGGATTGATCGTGTATTTGTCTCAGGCCGCGTTTATGGCGGTCGTCGGGTTTATAACAAGGGCGGCTTAGTGGGCAAACGTGCTGTATTGGCGCTTACCTGTGGTGGCCGCGACTATATGCTTTCTGAGGGCGGTATTCATGGCGATATCACCGGCATTTTAAAGCCGGTACTGCAGGGTAGCTTAGGTTATGCCGGCATGACCGTGTTGCCACCCTTTGTGGGTTATCACGTTCCTTATCTAAGTGATGAACAACGACAAGAGATTATGCAGAGTTATCGCGACTACTTAACCCGCTTAGACGATTTAACGCCTTTGCCGATGCCTGACTTGAGCCAGTTTGATGCACAAATGAAGCCATTGGCCTAAGTAGAAGAGGCCTGTTGGCGCCATGCTAATGGGCTGATTCCTCGCCAGCTTTTAAACGCGCGTGAAAATGCACTTTGTTCTGAAAAGCCCAGCATTTGCGTAATCTCCGTTAAGGTCAGTCGGTGATCACGCAAATACTCTTCTGCCAAATGGCCTAAGGTGTCCTCACGAATCTGGCGGTAACTAGTACCTAACGCATCCAGTCGGCGATGTAGGGTGCGTTCCGTCATTGCCAGTTGTTTTGCCAATTGACTGACATGGCCTTCAGCACTGGCACCAGCGTTTGCAATATGCCGTCTAACTACTTCAACTAATTGATTTTCTTTCGGCAATTGAGCCATCAGTTGATCAACTTGCTTCGCCAGTAGCTGTTGCAATACAGCATCTGATTGACGCAGGGGTAGTGCCATCCACTGCTTCGGGAAAATCACACGGCTACGTGATTGATTAAATAACACAGGGCAACCAAAAAAAGCCTCATAGGGCGTGATGTCAGCAGGGGTAGGGTTGATAAATTCAACACTGATAGGGCTGGCCGGTATACCAATAATGTCTCGGGTCACTTGGATGAGTGTGCTGATGGCACATTCATCTACCAGTGTGCCAGGACGGCCATGTTCGGCGCCCCAAACCAAGGAGATATGCTCTGATCGTGTATTATCTTCAAGCTGCATATGATTGATATCATTAATTAATCGTTCATATTTTTGCAGTCGTAAAACGGCATCACCTAAGCGAGTACAGGACTGTAAAACATAGCCTAATGGCCCTAATTGGCTGATTTTAAATCGCTGTCCTAACACTAATCCCAGTGTGGGTAACTCTAGTTGATCTGCACTGTAGCTCAGCACCTGCTGCCAATATGTCACCGGCATGACCAATTGTGATTTGTACGGGCTATGCCTTAAATCGCCAATGGGTTGTAGTAGTAGAGCAGGTGCATGTTCTGCCAAGTATTCGGTCAAGACCTGTAAAAATGCTGAACTTACATTGCCAGACAACATATAAATTTCCTTTGTGTGTCTGAAATAGTCAAAAAAATGTCGATGACTGTCAAGTCTGTTCGCGCTAATCTGCGTAATGTGTGCTCATAACTGAGTACAGGAGAACAAAATGCACGAGTTATTCAATGAAGCCCTGGCACTATTACAAGGTGTTTTAGGTGAGCATATTGATTGGAAACAAGTCATTCTAATCGGGCTTGCCCCTTTATTCATTGCGACTTTCTTGGTCGAATGGGCGGTGATGCGCTGGCGCGGTAGTGATGAGCAGTTTCGCATTAAAGATATCTTTACTAACTTAAATCTTGGTTTGGTGTATCAAGTGTTTGAATTAGTGGTGCATGCGCTGATTTTTATGGCCGCTATGTACTGGGTTTACGACCAACGTTTCTTTGATGTCCCAGTCAATATCTACACCATTGTGCCGTTATTTATTCTTTTAGAGTTTTGTTATTACTGCTTCCATCGCACCAGTCATCGCGTGCGTTGGTTTTGGTGTGCGCATGTGGTGCATCACAGCGGTGAACACATGAACCTAACCACGGCCATGCGTCAAAGCATGCTGTATTCCTTAACTGGCTATTGGTTATTCTTCACCCCGTTGATGTTGATCGGAGTTTCGCCAGAGATTGTTCTGGCAATGTATGCTGTTGATTTGGCTTACCAGTATTTTGTTCACACCGAGTCTGTGCGAAAGCTGCCACGCTGGTTTGAATATGTTTTTGTGACACCGTCACATCATCGGGTACACCATGCGCGTAACCCGCAGTACATTGATAAAAACTATGGCGGCATGCTGATTTTGTTTGATCGTTGGTTTGGTACGTTTGCGCCCGAAGAAGAAAAAGTGGAGTACGGCATTGTCCGCCAAGTTCACAGCAATAATATTTTGACCCTGAACTTCCACGAATTTATTGACATGATTAAAGATGTGGCAAAACCAGGCCCTGTTATGCAGCGACTCAAACATATTTGGGCGCCACCGGAGTGGGAACGTCCCAGTTCGTTAAAGGACCAAGCCAATGGTCGCGCCAGTGATTTGTAGTAGAATGCGCCACCTTTAGTTATAACAACACGGTGCCCTGTTATGTCATTGATGAAGCCCGTTGATGTTGCTGCCCAAGCCTTGGTGCAGCAACACCTTGATCGCATTAAGTTGGCACCTGATACCCATACCCAGGCTGAAAAGCAGCAGCTTCGTGAAGACATAAAAGCGCTGCTAAAGCAGCAAGACGCTGTTTTAGTGGCGCATTACTATACCGACCCTGAACTGCAGTCACTCGCTGAAGAAACCGGTGGTTGTGTTTCTGACTCTTTAGAGATGGCGCGTTTTGGTCGTGACCATGAAGCCTCAACGCTGGTGGTGGCTGGTGTGCGTTTTATGGGTGAAACCGCCAAAATTTTAAGCCCAGAAAAGCGGGTTTTAATGCCAACTCTTGAGGCTACATGCTCTTTGGATTTAGGTTGCCCGGTTGATAGTTTTACGGCGTTTTGTGATGCCCATCCAGATCATACCGTGGTGGTTTATGCCAATACCTCGGCGGCAGTGAAGGCTAGAGCGGACTGGGTGGTGACCTCTAGTATTGCTGTTGATGTGGTGGATCACTTAAGCGCTCAGGGCAAAAAAATCATTTGGGCACCTGACCGCTATTTAGGTAGTTATGTGCAGAAAGTCACCGGCGCTGACATGATTTTGTGGGATAGCGCCTGCATTGTGCATGAAGAGTTTAAAGCACGCGGCATTCTTGATTTGAAAAAGCAATTTCCAGATGCCGGTGTGTTGGTACATCCCGAGTCACCAGAAGCAGTGGTTGCTGTTGCGGATGCGGTGGGCTCAACGTCACAGCTTATTGCCGCCGCTAAAAACCTGCCGCATAAACAGTTTATTGTGGCTACTGACCGCGGTATTTTTTACAAAATGCAGCAGACAGCACCAGATAAACTACTGATGGAAGCACCTACTGCGGGCACCGGCGCCACTTGCCGGTCTTGTGCTCATTGCCCTTGGATGGCGATGAATGCTTTGGATAATTTAGCGGCGGTGCTGCAGAACGGTGATCAGATCATCACCGTGGACGAAGAAATCCGTCAGCGCGCGCTGATCCCTCTACATCGTATGTTGGATTTTTCCGCTGAGCTAAAACGCGCCCGTGGTTAAAGACGGGTGCTTAGCGTCTAAACTCGGCATCAAGTCGACGCATTTCATTTAAGCGGCGCTGTAGCTGTGCGGTTAAAGAATAGTTGTTTGCCGCCAGCCGCAGTGCGTTTTTCAGTTGATCTTCAGCTTCTGCCATACGGTTACTTAAAAAGAATAGCTCTGCACGCGCTCTAAAGGCCGCCATGGTGTCTTTATCGGCAGTCGCTGTGTCTGACATGATTCGCCATAACTGAATGTCATTAGGGTGCTGGCGTAGGGCGTTCTCTAATGTCATACGAAAAATATCTGGTTTGCCGAGTGCTAACGCAGGGCGGCTAATACGTTCAATTAAAGCGCGCGAGTTGGGGTGAATGGCTAGGCCTCGTTGACCGAACTTGATAGCGGCAGTGTAGTCTCGTTCAGCAAAAGCAATGTCCATTGCGGTTATCAAGTAATCAATTCGATTAGGTTCTTCGGCTAAGAGTGGCGCTAATGTTGCTTTGGCTTTTGTGGTTTCACCTTGACGTAAATAGGCCAAACTCAGTCCGAGTCGTGTGTGATTTGGCGGGTTACCACTCCGCATAGACTCTTCATAAGCACTAATGACTTCATTAATTTGGGTGCTATAGGCAACTTGAAGACGTGTTTGAATGAGTCGGAAGTCTGGTGTGTTAATACGCTGTTGAGGTGGTTGCTCACTCACTCG
>CAMTYC010000037.1:0-3598 GCA_947085865.1 uncultured Moraxellaceae bacterium | reverse complement strand
TAATTATTCGTCATGATCGTTTTCCACCGGATGTGGGTCAGAAGTTGCGTGAGTTTGTTGTCACACAAATCGACAAAGCTTATGAGTTTGTTGACCGTGAAGAAGCTGCCATTCCAGCAAAATATTGGATTGATCTGCCACCACAAGAAAAAATTAAGTACGAAGGCATGATGCGGGAAGCACGTATTCAGATGACACAAGAAGGTGATTACGATAAACGCATGATGTCGTTACTGAAACGTGTACGTTGCACAGTTAAGCCGACAGCGGCTGAGTGTACTAGTCAGGAAGAGTGACTCTCTGAGGCTTTTTCTAAATAGCTCATCACCATCTCGATCACACCCTCCGTCATCTCATCATAGCTGATGGGGGGTGCTGGATCGGAGACATGGCGCACCACACAATAAATCCCACTGCTAATAAAAATATAACTCATGGTTTGTACTTTGCCGGCGCGCATGAGTTTTGGGTTAGCCATAAGGTACTGCATCACTAAATCCATCATGACACGTGATACAGGCTCTAAGTATTGATGAAACTGGGCATGAATTGAGGTACGTACACATTTACGATAACGCTGATTGTTGGCGTCGAGCAGGTCTCGGAAGCGATGCATGAGTGTTCGGATGAGCTCGTCGGCAGGCAGTCTAGCCAAAGTCGGTAACACCGGCTGTATCATCAGGATGACATCGGTCATAAACTTTTCGGCCATGGCATCATAGATGGCTTCTTTGTTCTTGAAGTATTCGTACAACGAGCCAACGCTTATGCCCGCAATATCGGCAATTTGGCGAGTGGTGACTGGGCGTGAACCGGCATCGGCAACGGCAATAAAACCGGCTTCGATAATGGCGTTAACGGTGGTGATGGCGCGTGTTTGTTTGGGCTTACGTGTCATGATGATGCTGAGCTTTAGCGATCGCGGTAAACACAGTGTAGAACATTCTTTGGGAGTTGGTGATGTCGGAATTTCATCCATTAGAGCGTGTGTTTTTTGAGACGGTGGGGCAGGCCTATCTTGAACAAGCAGAGCCGGTTGACGCATCAAAAGTGATGGGCTGGCGCTCACGCAGTGCCATGCCGTGGCTTAACCGTTTGCACAGTACCATTACCGGCTTACGGACACGACATCGTCGTATTGGCGACCATCAGTTAACTTGGTTAGAAGCAGGGCCTGCCAATGCCGAGCCGGTAGTTTTGATTCATGGTTTTGGTGCCAGTAAAGAAAACTGGTTGGCAATTTTGCCCTTTTTGCTACGTAAATACCGTGTTTATGTGCCGGACTTACCCGGCTGGGGTGAAAGCGAGTTTAATGCCAATGTCAGTTATTGCGCTGATGATCAGGTAGATCGAATTGCTGCGTGGATTGAGTCCGCTGTGGGCAAGCCGGTGCATTTAGTGGGTAATTCCATGGGCGGTGGTTTTGCTAGCTTGGTGACGGCACGCCACCCGAAATGGGTAAAAACCGTGGTGTTAATGAATGCCGCTGGTATTGCTGGTTATGAACGCACACCGTTTGAGCAAGGTCTGGCTGAAGGTGAGAATTCGTTAGTAGCGCATAACTGGCGTGGTGTGTATCAGTTGTTGTCGTCGGTGATGCAGAGTCGTTTCCGGGCAGCGCTTTTAACTCCGCTGATGGGCATGGATCTTGTTGCTAGACGTCATGTGAACGAGTTTATGTTTCGGCAATTGATTGGTATTGCGCCAAGTGAAGACAAGCCTTCACTGTCATCCATTAAGCAACCAACGCTGATTTTATGGGGTAGTGAGGATCGTGTGCTGCACCCAACGGCGGCTGAGGTAATTGCGCAGATTATTCCGCATGCGCAAACCAAGATTTTTTACGATGTGGGACATTTACCGATGGTGGATAAACCGCGCCTGACGGCGCGGCATATGCGGCGGTTTTGGTTAGCACATAGTTAATGTGGAAGCGGCTTTTAAGCCGCTTCGTTCATTGCGGTTTCTAATTGTTCACGCCAGTAAGCGACTAAAGCACTGTTTTCGTGATCCCATGGGTGGAAGCCGGGTTTGAAAAAGTCGAGATAATCGCCAGTTAAGCCTGTGATGATGCCGCGACGACCAAACAGTTTGTTTAGGCCATAGGCCCAGGTTTTAATATTCCAGAGCTGGTTATCAGCATGCATAAAGCGAATTTGATTAATCGCAGTCGCAATCGCTAACAGCGTGGTGGCGAAAATCATGAAGGCAACACGCTCAATATAACCATGGCCTTTGACGTCATGATAAAGATCCCAAGCCACTGCCTTGTGCTCGGTTTCCTCGATAGCATGCCACATCCAGATAGGGCGCATGGTTTCATGGAATTGATTCATTAGTTCGGTGTCGGACAGCACTCGGTGCGCCAAAATCGCGGTGAAATGCTCTAGTGCCACGGTGCCTGCGAGCTGCTGACGTTTAGAGAAAAAACGGCGGCCAAAATTGAGCAGGCCCAGTGCTGTTTTTGCTGCCTTGTTAGCGGGTAAACCACGCTCTTCCAGCATGTCATTCATGGAGGTGTGCTCCAGTGAATGCATGGCTTCTTGGCCGATAAAACCGGAGATCTCTTTTTGTCGTGCTTTGTCGCTGACTTTGTCACGGAGGGCGCGTACAGAGTCGACAAAAAAGCGTTCGCCATCTGGAAAGAAAGTGGAAAGTACACTGATGAAATGAGTGGAGAATGGGTCGTTGTCTAACCAATAGTGTGGCACTTGATTGCCAAACTCGAAATTCATGCGTGTTGGTTTAATACTGATAACGCTGGGGGTGGCTTTCATTGGGCGACTCATAAATGTGTACTCCGGCAGAACTGGGTAGTCATGCAGCAGTCTAGGCGTCAAATATGACACTGGCAAATGTAACGTTCTGCTAGGGGATGGACGGAGTAGTTTGGGCGATAGAGCGCGCGTTAGGTCGCTGAACTCAAACTTAAGCGACTCTTAAAGTATTGTTCGCGTCCACTAAAGGGGTCGATAAAGCGCAGTGAGCGTGCTAACAACTGTAGCGCCTGAGCTGGATCGTCAGGCTGGTCGTGCAGTTCTGGGTAACAACGATCAAACAGGATTGGCATGCCCAGACTGGCAAAGTGCACACGTAGCTGATGCTTGCGCCCGGTCACAGGCTCAGCTTGATACAGACTGTTGTCACCTAGGCGTTTTAGCAGAGTGATTTTGGTTTCACTATTGGCTACGCCTGGCACTTCCCGTACACGGAAAAAAGGCTCGCCCGCCACTAATAGACTGGTGTGGGTATAGGGCCATATCAGGTCACGGTGGGGTGCCACCACTTCGTAGATTTTATCGATACTGCGCTGGCGAAACAGGGCGGCATAAGCGTCACGACTACCTATGTGTTTGGCGCACATGACTAGGCCTGCGGTGTCGCGATCTAAGCGGTGTAGTGGTGCAAGATCGGTGATGCCAGTTTGTTGGCGCAGGCGTACTAATAGGCTTTCACGTAAAAAACGACCAGCTGGCATGACCGGTACCAAATGCGGTTTGTCGACCACCAGCAAGTTTTCATCTTCATAAATGATGTCGATATTACCTTGGTGCAAAACCTCTTCTTCCGGCACTTCGCGGTAATAACAAATCATGTC
>CAMTYC010000036.1:0-8528 GCA_947085865.1 uncultured Moraxellaceae bacterium | reverse complement strand
GGCATCTAAAACAGTCAGGCTGAGCTGGTCAAGCGCTGCCACGGTGGCAGCGAACAAGTTAGGCATGTCTTTGGTATAGACGAAGATTTGGCCTGCGCCCTCATAGGGCTCAGTGTGGCTTTCGCGCATCAATACCAAGGGCTCGCTATGATTACGATGCTGGACGATAGCGGCGGTGTGCCAGGCAATGTCTTTAGCGGATTCGCGCAAAAAGTAATCGTCACCTAGCTCATCCCAGATGCGCTCAATATCGTGCTGTGCAAAACCTTGATCTTTTAATAGCGTCATTGCGCTGGCGCGAGTTTCGTTAATCCACTCTTGTTTATCAATGGGATTTTCAAGGCCGCGATAAAGCGCACGTTTGGTTTGTGTGTATAACTGACGTAAAAGCGATGCGCGCCAGCTGTTCCAAAGCGTGGGGTTGGTGGCGCAGATATCGGCTACGGTCAGTGCGTACAAGTAATTTAAATGCAGCACATCACCAACGACTTGAGCGAATTCGTTAATGACATCGGGGTCGGAAACGTCTTTTTTCTGCGCTGTCATCGACATCACTAAATGATGCTGTGCTAACCAAGCTACCAAGTTGGCATCCCAGCGACCTAAGCCATGTTCGGTGCAAAACTGCTGTGCGTCATGTGCGCCGAGCTCAGAGTGATCACCGCCGCGGCCTTTGGCGATGTCGTGAAATAAACCAGCCAGATACAGCAACTCAATTTTAGGCAAGCTGCGAGCGACTTCAGCCACCACCGGAAAATCTTTATCATTGTCCAAGTAACTGAACTGACGCATATTTTTGACGACACGTAAGGTGTGCGCATCGACCGTATAAATGTGGAAAAGGTCGTATTGCATTTTGCCAATGATGTCGCCAAAAGCAGGGATGTAACGCCCCAAAACGCCATAACGCTTCATGCGACGCAGTTGCGAAAACAGCCCGGTTTTGCAGCGAATCAACTCCATAAATAGCGAGCGATGACGTATATCTTGGCGATAGTCTTCATCAATGAGATGAACGCTTTGCATTAATAAACGAATGGTGCTGGCACGTATACCAATGGGCTCAGGCTGATCACCTAACAGCACAAAAATCTCGAGTAAAGCCGACGGGTAGCGTGTGAATACCTCTGGTGAGGTAACCTCGATGGTGCCATTTCGAATGTGAAAACGGCTATTAATTGGAGTGATTAGCTCGCTGCTGCCATTTTTTAAAATGACCTCATCGAAGTACTGCAGCAGCACCTCGTTTAAAATCGAGATGCGCATGGCGGCGCGATAGTAGTCTTGCATAAGCTTTTCGACGCCACGATTTTCGGGGGTGTCGACAAAGCCAAATTGCTCAGCTACGCGGCGCTGATAGTCAAATAAAATACGTGTCTCATTACGTCCCGTAACTTTATTTAATACAAAACGAATGCGCCAAAGTGTAGCTTGGCACTCATCAATTTCATCGAATTCAGCTTCGCTTAAAAAGCCATGAATGACTAAATCTTTAAGCGTTTGTGCGCCAAAATGCCGCTTAGCGACCCAGCCGATAGTTTGAATGTCACGCAGGCCGCCGGGCGCATTCTTTAAGTCAGGCTCTAAGTTGTATTCAGTATTATTGTGTTTGTGATGACGAGATTGTTGCTCGTCACGTTTAGCGATAAAAAAGGCATCACCTGGCCAGACATGGTCAGGGCCTGTTAACCACTGCATTTCAACACGAAGTTCGTCGTCGCCCACCAAGGTGCGCGATTCCATTAGGTTGGTAGCAATGGTGATATCGTCGCGCGCTAAGCGCACACAGTCATCTAACGAGCGCACACTGGAGCCTAAATCTAGGCCTAAATCCCATAATGCAGTAATAAACTGGCTGACCAATTCTTGATGTTGCCCGTTTAACTGGGCTGCCCGATGCAAAACCAATACATCAACATCAGAGCAGGGCAGTAATTCGGCACGACCGTACCCACCGACGGCCACTAAGGTCAGGTCTGGCGCATGATCTAGGCCGCACTGAGACCAGGTGTCACGTAAAACGCCATCAACAGCGTCTGCCCATTCGCGTACCAAAAGACGAACGTCTCGGCCTAGCGCAAAACGCTCATAGAGTTGCTCTTTAATAGCCTTTAACGTGTCTTTGGCAGGGGTATTCATGCGGCATGCTCAGTCAGGAAAGTCAGGTTTTCATCTGGTCTTGCTGTCAGTACTTCAACACCTGTTTCCGTCACTAAAATAGTGTGTTCCCACTGTGCAGAAAGCTTGTGATCTTTGGTGACGACGGTCCAATTATCAGGCAGTAGTTTGGTGTGGTGAGTGCCAGCATTAATCATTGGTTCAATGGTGAACGTCATGCCTGCTTGCAACGCCATGCCAGTATCTGCTTTGCCATAGTGCAGCACTTGTGGCTCTTCATGAAAAACACGACCAATGCCATGGCCACAGTATTCACGCACCACAGAAAAGCGATTGGCCTGTGCATGTTGTTGAATGACGTGGCCAATATCGCCGAGACGGCAGCCGGGCCGGACAATCGCCAGCGCTTTATAAAGACACTCTTGCGTTACGGTGACTAAGCGCTGAGCCAAAATGGACGGTTGGCCAACAAAAAACATTTTACTGGTGTCGCCGTGGTAGCCATTTTTAATCACAGTGACATCGATATTAATAATGTCGCCATCTTTCAGCACTTTTTTGTCAGTCGGAATGCCATGGCAAATGACATGATTGACTGAGGTGCAAATCGATTTAGGAAAAGGAATGCGCCCCGGTGCGCCACCATAGTTAAGGGGTGCGGGAATCGCTTGTAAATCGTTAACAATATATTGATGACAGATGCGATCGAGCTCTTCGGTGGTAATGCCGGCGCGAACATGCTCGCCTATCATCATTAATACATCAGCAGCTAAACGGCCAGCTTCGCGCATATGTGTGATGTCTTCAGCGGTTTTTATCAGGGTGCTCATGTGGTTTCCATTACTGGCTGCCGAATAATGCATGCGGCAGTTGAGGGTTTGTAGCCATCTATGGTATAAAGCGCGCCGCATTTGAGCAAACGCAGGACGGGCAAGATTAACATGCCCAGAGCGCTACTGTTATAAACAAACGCGATAACTTAAATCCGCACACCGTATCGACACAGTCATTGGGTGCCTACTGAGAAAAGTGGGTCTTTGATTGGGATCGGTGGAGGCCTAACCCATATTGGAGTTTTTCATGGCACAAGTCACCATGCGCGAACTGCTGCAAGCAGGCGCTCACTTCGGTCACCAGACACGTTTCTGGAACCCAAAAATGGCACCGTACATCTTCGGTGCGCGCAACAAAATTCACATCATCAACTTAGAGCACACAGTGCCTGCGTTGAACGATGCACTGACATTTGCAAACCGCATTGCCTCACAAAAGAACAAAGTACTGTTTGTTGGCACCAAACGCGCTGCAGCCCCAATTATTGCTGAGCATGCTGCTCGTGCAGGCATGCCATATGTTAACCACCGCTGGTTAGGCGGCATGTTGACTAACTGGAAAACCATTCGCCAATCGATCAAGCGTTTAAAAGACCTAGAGTTAATGACTGCTGATGGCACTTTGGCCAAATTGACCAAGCGTGAACAGTTAGAAATGACTCGTGAAATGGAAAAGCTTGAGCGTTCATTGGGCGGCATCAAGGACATGGGCGGTTTGCCAGATGCGATGTTTGTTATTGACGTCGATCACGAAGCAACAGCGATTGCTGAAGCACGTAAGCTGGGCATCCCTGTGATTGGTGTAGTTGACACCAACTCAAACCCACAAGGTGTTGATTACGTTATTCCTGGCAATGACGACGCTATCCGCGCAATTCAGCTTTATGTTAGCTCCATGGCCAATGCTATTTTGGAAGGTCGCGAATTCGCGTCAGTCAATGGCGGTCGTGTAGAAGCTGATGGCTTTGTTGAAGTGCCTGCTGGCGAGTAAGTCACCGAAATTTGAATAGAGGAAAAACTCATGGCAGAAGTAACTGCAAGCCTGGTTAAAGAGCTCCGTGAACGCACTGGCTTAGGCATGATGGAGTGCAAAAAAGCACTGCAAGAAGCCAATGGCGATATCGAAACTGCGATCGACAACTTGCGTAAGTCTGGCCAAGCGAAAGCTGCCAAAAAAGCAGGCAATATTGCTGCTGAAGGCGCAATTGCGATTGCAGTCGATGGTCAAACATCGATTGCTTTAGAAGTAAATTGCCAAACTGACTTTGTTGCTCGTGACGAAAACTTTGGCAAATTCATTGCCAACGTTGCGCAACTTGCACTGGCCGCCAAAGAAACTGATCCAGCCAAATTGGCTGAGCTCAACTACGATGGCGTGACGGTTGAAGAAGCGCGTATTTCGTTAGTGCAGAAAATTGGTGAAAACATTCAGATTCGCCGTGCAGTATTAGTAGAAGGCGCAACACTGGCGACCTATTCACATGGCTTGAAAATTGGTGTGATCGTCGCGCTGGAAGGCGGCAACGAAGAGATTGGCAAGCAAGTAGCTATGCATATTGCTGCGACTAATCCTTTGGTTGTTAATGCTGACGATATTCCTGCTGAAGTATTGGCTAAGGAAAAAGAAATCGCTGAAGCTAAAGCCGCTGAATCAGGCAAGCCAGCCGCCATTGTTGAAAAAATGGTTGAAGGCACACTGAAGAAATTCAAGTCAGAAGTGTCGCTGGTTGAGCAAGCTTTTGTAATCGATCCAGATCAAAAAGTGAGTGCTGTGCTGGCAAAAGCTGGTGCAACCGTGGTTCGCTTTGTGCGTTTGGAAGTTGGCGAAGGCATTGAAAAGAAAGAAGTCGACTTCGCTGCAGAAGTTGCTGCTACACAGGCCGCTGCTGCCGCTGCCAATTAAGCAAAAACTGCTGTTAAGTGATGTAGCAAAAGGCCCCAAGTTGGGGCCTTTTTGTTGTAAACTCTGCGCCACTTATACAACTTTCGGAGTGCCTGTTCATGACCGATCATCGTCTCGCGCATAAGCGCATCTTGCTCAAATTATCGGGTGAGGCTCTCGCTGGTGAGGTTGATTCAGGCATTGATCCCAAGGTCTTAAAGCGTTTGGCCTTGGAAATTGGCCAGTTAGTGGGCATTGGTGTTCAGGTCGGTATTGTTGTGGGTGGCGGCAATTTGTTCCGTGGCTCAGAGCTTCAGGCTGCTGGCTTAGACCGTGTTGCTGGTGACCACATGGGTATGTTGGCCACTGTCATGAATGGCTTGGCCATGCGAGACGCACTTGAGCGCAATAACATCAAAACTCGCCTGATGTCGGCGATTCCTATGAGCGGTGTGGTTGATCACTATGATCGTCGCGCAGCTATTCGGCATTTACAGTCAGGTGATGTGTGTATTTTTGTGGCCGGCACCGGCAATCCATTTTTTACGACAGATACTGCAGCGTGTTTGCGTGGCATCGAAATTAATGCCGATATCGTCATCAAAGCGACCAAGGTCGATGGTATTTACAGCGCCGATCCAGTGAAAGATCCAACAGCGGTGAAATACGATTCGCTCACCTTTGATGAGGTTCTATTGAAACAATTGGCAGTGATGGATTTGGCGGCCATGTGTTTGGCACGTGATCACAACATGATGCTGCGCGTATTTAATATGAATAAGACCGGTGCATTATTGAATTTGGTGGTAGGAGAGCCGGAAGGCACTCTGGTAACACGTTGAGGAATAAAAATCATGTTGAATGATCTGAAAAAAGACTGTGAAGCTCGTATGAGCAAGACCTTGGATGCATTAGAAAACGCTTTTGGTCGTGTACGCACAGGGCGCGCCCATCCATCGATGTTGAAAGATGTCATGGTGCCTTATTACGGTACTGATACGCCGCTAATGCAGGTGGCTAATGTTAACGTTGATGATGCGCGGACGCTGATTGTGCAGCCCTATGAGCGCACTATGCTGGCGACCATTGATAAAGCGATTCGCAATTCGAACTTGGGTCTGAACCCAATGACATCTGATGTGATTCGTGTGCCACTGCCGGCGTTAACAGAAGAAACTCGTCGAGATATGCAGAAGCTAGCACGCAGTGAAGCCGAAAACTCACGTGTGTCGTTACGAAATATCCGTCGTGATGTGCTGGCTGACATCAAAGAACTACAAAAAGAAAAAGAAATTTCAGAAGACGATGAGCGTCGCGCCAGCGATGAAGTTCAGAAAATTACTGATCGTTTTGTTGCTGAAGTAGACAAGCTGCTGGCGGCTAAAGAAGCCGAACTCATGCAGGTCTGATACATGACGGACGCTAACCCTCCGGCCAGTACAGCGCCTGATGCTGAAGAGTCTCAGTGTCAGCTGCCACGCCATGTGGCAGTCATTATGGATGGTAATAATCGCTGGGCTAAACATCGTCAGCTGCCAGGTAATGAAGGCCACCGCGCAGGTGAGCAGGCATTACGTGATGTAGTCGAAGTTGCCGCTAAGGCAGGCATCGAAGTGCTGACGGTTTTTGCTTTTTCCAGTGAAAACTGGCGCCGACCAGAGCAAGAAGTGGCTGCACTTATGCAGCTTTTTTTAATGGCATTGGCGGTGCGAGTACAAGAACTGGATAAAGCCAAGATTCGTTTACGTTTTATTGGTGATCGCAGCGCCTTCTCAGCTGATCTTCAGCAGGGCATGACACAAGCAGAGCAGCAAACGGCTCATCATACCCGTATGACTTTAGTGATTGCAGTGAATTACGGCGGCCAGTGGGATGTGGCGCAAGCTGCTCGTCGTTTGGCTGAGCAAGTCCAGCAGGGACAGCTGCAGCCAGATCAAATTGATGCTGCCCGCTTAAATACTGCTGTTGAGCTGGCCGATGTGCCGCCTGTCGATTTGTTGATTCGCACTGGTGGCGAGCTGCGTATAAGCAACTTCGTGCTATGGCAGGCGGCCTATGCTGAACTATTTTTTACCGATGCTTTGTGGCCAGACTTTGGACACGATGAGCTGCATCGGGCGTTGGCGGATTTTGCATCTCGTCAACGTCGTTTTGGCCGTACATCAGAACAAATAGAGGCCTTACATCATGCTTAAAGAGCGTGTCATTACTGCGTTAATTCTTCTACCACTCGTGCTGTGGTGCGTTTTTGGTGGACAACCCCAAGCCTTTCCATTGTTTGCTGCGGCTTTAGTTTTAGTGGCAGCTTGGGAGTGGACTGGACTGTTACGTTGGGCGGCTATGCCTAAGCGCCTTAGTTTTGTCGGTGTTGTCGCGCTTTGCTTATGGTTTCTGCAGGGAGTTGAGTTGGCGCAATTAGGCCCATGGCTGGTTGCGGTGGCTGGCTTTTGGTTGCTGTTGCTATTTTGGGTGTCGCGTTACCCTGACTTGGCCGAGCGTTGGGATACGCCCTGGTTGCTGAGCATTATTGGTGTATTGCTATTAGTGCCAACTTGGACGGGTTTGGTGCAATTGCATGCCATATCGCCTTGGTGGCTCATGTTCATGTTGTTGTTAGTTTGGGGTGCTGATACCGGCGCCTACTTTGCCGGACGTCGATTTGGCAAGGTAAAACTAGCAGTTCATGTCAGTCCGGCCAAATCCCGAGAAGGCGCCTATGGTGGTTTGGCGCTGACTTTTTTAATTGCCTTAACCGTAGCGATAAGTTTGGCTATGCCAGCCCTTAAGATGGTTGTTTTTTTGCTGGTTTCGATGGTCGCTGTATTGGCCTCTGTGCTAGGCGACTTATTTGAGTCCATGGTTAAGCGCCGTGCCGGTATTAAAGATTCAGGCAAAATCTTTCCCGGCCATGGTGGCGCGCTTGATCGTATTGACTCTATTACCGCAGCAGCGCCAGTATTTATGGCTGGCTGGTGGTTGGCGGGTGGTTTTTGACGCCTATGTCCGTCATATCAAATGTCACTGTATTAGGAGCTACTGGCTCCATTGGTTTGAGCACATTGGATGTTTTAGCAAGACATCCAGATCGTTACCGTGTCTATGCACTCACCGCGAATAGTCGCATCGATGAATTAGCCTCACTTTGTTTTCGTCATCAACCACGATATGCCGTGGTAGCCAACGACCAGTCAGCCACTCACTTAACACAGTTATTACGAGCGTCAGATTGCCCAACCCTGGTTTTGGTTGGTGTAGATGCATTGGCACAAGTAGCTTCCGATGCAGCGGTTGATACAGTAATGGCAGCGATAGTAGGGGCTGCAGGTTTACTGCCGACGTTGGCAGCCGTTAATGCAGGCAAGCGTGTGTTATTGGCCAATAAAGAAGCCTTAGTGATGTCTGGTGCCTTATTTATGCAGGCCGTGCGTCGTTCCGGTAGTGTTTTGCTGCCGATCGACTCTGAACACAACGCGATCTTTCAATGTCTGCCACATAATGCCTCTGCCCGTGATCTAGACGCTAATGGTGTTGAAAAGATTGTGCTCACGGCATCCGGTGGGCCATTTCGTACGTGGACGCTAGAGCAATTAGCGCAAGTAACACCGGCGCAAGCGGTGGCACATCCTAATTGGTCTATGGGCCGTAAAATCTCTGTTGATTCAGCAACCTTAATGAATAAAGGGTTGGAGTTCATT
>CAMTYC010000035.1:0-39139 GCA_947085865.1 uncultured Moraxellaceae bacterium | reverse complement strand
TTCCAGGGTGGTGTTAAGCGCTGGCACTTCCGTACCCAAGATGCTACGCACGGTAACTCGGTTTCACACCGCGTGCATGGTTCAACCGGCCAAAACCAAAGCCCTGGTAAAGTTTTCAAGGGCAAGAAGATGGCAGGTCACATGGGTGATGAGCAAGTCACCATCCAGGGCCTAGAAATCATTTCTGTTGATACCGAGCGCAATGTGCTGGTTATCAAGGGAGCTATTCCGGGCGCAACTGGCAACGACGTTATTGTACGTCCGTCTGTCAAGGCCTAAGGGGGAATGATCGTGAACCTGAAGACTGTTTCCGGATCTGCAGTTGAGTTATCCGAAGTTGCCTTCGGCAAGGAATTCAACGAAGCCCTCGTTCATCAGGTCGTAACGGCCTACATGGCGGGTGCTCGTCAGGGTACCAAGGCGCAGAAATCGCGTGCCGAAGTAAGTGGTGGTGGTAAGAAGCCATTCAAACAAAAGGGTTCGGGTCGCGCACGTGCCGGCTCAATCCGCAGCCCAATCTGGCGTGGTGGTGGTAAGAGTTTTGCTGCTCGCCCACAAGATTGGGATCAAAAAGTTAACCGTAAAATGTATCGCGGTGCAATGCAGTGCATTTTGGCGGAGCTGGTGCGTCAGGATCGTTTGGTTTTAATTGACAGTGTTTCTGTCTCTGCACCAAAGACTAAGGAATTGGCAGGCATGCTTGCTGGTTTGGGTCTGACCAACACCCTGATTATTACTGATGCAGTCGACGAAAATCTGTACTTGGCTGCTCGTAACCTGCCGCATGTGGACGTTATTGATACCACTGCAGTAGATCCAGTTAGTCTGATTGGCTTTGAGAAGGTGCTGATGTCTGTGCCTGCAGCCAAGAAACTAGAGGTGGAATTAGGATGAGCCAGGAACGTTTATTACAAGTTCTTGTTGCGCCGCATGTCTCCGAAAAGGCGACAATGATTGCTGAAAAGCACAACCAAGTTGTGTTCAAGGTGCGTCGCGATGCAAACAAGCTTGAAATTAAAAAGGCTGTGGAAGAGCTGTTCAAAGTTGAAGTTGAGCGGGTAAATACCACGCTGGTCAAAGGTAAAAATAAGCGCTTCGGTCGTTCGCTCGGTCGTCGTCAGGACTACAAAAAGGCCTATGTCTCTTTGAAAGCCGGCAACGAGATCGACTTTACTTCCGTTGTAGCTGAGTAAGGCCAGGAGATCTGTCATGCCTATCGTAAAATGCAAACCGACCTCCCCCGGTCGTCGCTTTGTAGAGAAAGTGGTTCATACCCACCTTCACAAAGGACGTCCGCTGGCTTCGCTGGTTGAGAGCAAGAAACGTACAGGCGGCCGTAATAACAACGGTCGCATTACCACTCGCCATATTGGTGGTGGTCATAAGCAGCTTTATCGTGTCATCGATTTCAAGCGCACAAAAGATGGCATTCCAGCCACTGTTGAGCGTATTGAATACGATCCAAACCGTACTGCGCACATTGCATTGCTGAAGTATGCTGATGGCGAGCGTCGTTATATGATTGCTCTGAAAAATCAGCAAGTTGGCGATGTAGTTCAGTCTGGTAACGACGCCCCAATCAAAGTGGGTAACGTGTTGCCGCTGCGTAATATGCCGTTGGGTTCGACCATCTGCTGCATCGAGTTGAAGCCAGGTAAGGGTGCCCAGTTGGTGCGTTCTGCTGGTACTTCAGCGCAGCTCTTGGGTCGCGATGGTGCATATGCAATTGTTCGTCTGCGTTCCGGCGAAATGCGGAAGATTCACGTTGAGTGCCGTGCCGTTTTCGGTGAGGTATCCAACAGTGAACACAGTCTGCGTTCGTTAGGTAAGGCAGGTGCAAGTCGCTGGCGTGGTATTCGTCCGACCGTTCGTGGTATGGCCATGAACCCGGTAGATCACCCACATGGTGGTGGTGAAGGCCGTAACAAAGGCATTCAACCTGTATCGCCATGGGGTACACCGTCGAAGGGTTATAAGACCCGTAATAATAAGCGTACGAGCGGCATGATTGTCCGCGACCGTCGCGTCAAGTAATGGGATGAGAGGAGAATAATCGTGCCTCGTTCACTGAAAAAAGGCCCGTTTGTTGATACCCACTTGTTTGTGAAAGTGGAAGCAGCTGCGGCAGCCAACTCGAAAAAGCCCATCAAGACCTGGTCGCGTCGTTCGATGATTCTGCCAGAAATGGTTGGGCTGACCATTGCCGTGCATAACGGCAAGCAACACGTACCTGTTTTTGTAACCGAGCATATGGTCGGTCACAAATTAGGTGAGTTTGCACCGACCCGTACTTATCGTGGTCACGCCGTCGACAAAAAGTCGAAGCGATAAGGAGAGGATGATGGAAGCTATCGCTAAATATCGTGGCGCACCAATCTCAGCTCAAAAAGCGAGACTGGTTGCTGACCAAGTACGTGGAAAGTCAGTTGAAGCAGCACTTAATTTGCTGAACTTCAGCGACAAGAAGGCGGCTGGTTTTGTAAAGAAAGTGCTTGAGTCGGCAATTGCCAACGCTGAGCACAATCAGGGTGCAGATGTTGACGAGCTGAAAGTCGCCACTATCTGTGTGGATGAAGGCATCACGCTGAAGCGTATTCAGCCGCGTGCTAAGGGACGTGCTGATCGTATCAGCAAGCGTACCTGCCACATCACCGTCACCGTGGCTGAAGGCAAGTAAGGGGCTGGAAATGGGTCAGAAAGTACATCCTATCGGTATTCGCCTTGGTGTTATCAAAAAGCACAACGCGAACTGGTATGCCAGCCCTAAGCAATATGCTGAATTTTTGCTGGCTGATTTAAAAACACGTGACTTCTTGTTGACACGTTTGAAGGCAGCTTCGGTAAGCAACATTCTTATCGAGCGCCCATCCGAGAACGCACGAATCACAATTTCGACAGCACGTCCTGGCGTTCTGATCGGCAAGAAAGGTGAAGACGTTGAGCGTCTGCGCACTGATGTTGCCAAGATCATGGGCATGCCAGTTCAGATCAATATCGAAGAAATCCGTAAGCCGGATCTCGATGCGAAATTGGTTGCTGAAAATATTGCATCGCAATTAGAGCGTCGTGTGATGTTCCGTCGTGCCATGAAGCGCGCCGTTCAGAACTCCATGCGTGCTGGTGCAAAGGGTATCAAAGTAGAAGTCTCAGGACGTCTAGGTGGTGCCGAAATCGCGCGTACTGAATGGTACCGTGAAGGCCGAGTGCCACTGCATACGCTGCGTGCAGATATCGATTATTCGATTATTCGCGCAGAAACAACTTACGGCTGTATCGGCGTGAAGGTGTGGATTTTCAAGGGTGAAATCTTGGGTGGTATGGATCAGGCTTATGCTCCAGCGCCACAACAAGAAGAATCTCGTCCCGCCAAGAAGCGCGGTGCGAAGAACTAAGGGGTTGAGAGATGTTACAGCCTAAGCGTACCAAGTTTCGTAAGGTCCATAAGGGCCGCAACACGGGCCTCGCTCTTCGTGGCAGTACCGTGTCGTTTGGCACGATTGCACTGAAGTCTGTTGAGCGTGGTCGTATCACTGCACGTCAGATTGAAGCGGCTCGTCGTGCTATCTCTCGTCGCATTAAGCGTGGCGGTAAAATCTTTATCCGTATTTTCCCGGATAAGCCAATTACCAAAAAGCCACTCGAAGTGCGTATGGGTAAAGGTAAAGGCTCCGTAGAGTACTGGGTTGCTGAAATTCAGCCAGGCAAAGTGCTTTATGAAATTGACGGTGTGCCAGAAGTACTGGCCCGTGAAGCCTTTGTTCGTGCAGCGGCTAAATTGCCGTTGAAGACCACAATCGTGACTCGGACGGTGATGTAATGAAAGGCAATGAATTACGTGAGAAGTCTGCCGAAGAGCTGGTTGCCGAATTAGGCGACTTGCAGCGTCAGCAGTTCACACTCCGCATGGCGCAGGCTGCTGGTCAGTTGAACCAGAACAACAAGATTGGTCTTGTTCGTAAGAATATTGCCCGTGTGAAGACGATACTGACTGAGAAGCAAGGTAACTGATCATGAGCGAAGATAAAAAAATTCTGCGCATACAAACTGGTAAGGTCGTCAGCAACAAAATGGACAAGTCCATCGTTGTGCTGATTGAGCGTAAAGTCAAACACCCTGTGTACGGTAAGTACATTACGCGTTCGACAAAGCTACATGCTCATGACGAACTTAATCAGTGCCAGGAAGGCGACACTGTTTCAATTAAAGAGTGTCGTCCTGTGTCCAAGACTAAGACCTGGGAACTGGTTGAAGTTATTGAAAAGGCTGGTGCCATCTGAGTTTTGGCTTGCTACGGCAAGCCACTTCAGTTAGCATTTCGCGCCCCCTAGATGGGGCTCCCATTTTTGGGGTTTGGAGAGAGAAATGATTCAGACCGAAACGATGCTTGAGGTTGCCGATAACAGCGGTGCCCGTCGCGTCATGTGTATCAAGGTTCTCGGCGGTTCACATCGTCGTTATGCCTCGGTCGGCGACATCATCAAGGTTACTGTCAAAGAAGCCATTCCGCGCGCTCGCGTAAAGAAAGGTGACGTAATGAATGCTGTTGTCGTTCGCACTAAAAAAGGCATTCGCCGTCCAGATGGATCTTTGATCCGTTTTGATGATAACGCTGCCGTTATTTTGAACAACAACAAGGCGCCCATCGGAACGCGTATTTTTGGACCGGTGACTCGTGAGCTGCGTACTGAGCAGTTTATGAAGATCATCTCCCTCGCGCCCGAAGTGCTTTAAGGGGTGTAAGTGATGGCAAAGATCAAGCGTGACGACGAAGTCGTCGTGATTGCAGGTAAGGACAAGGGCAAGCGTGGCAAGGTGGTTAGCGTCACCGAAGGTCGCGTGGTCGTGTCTGGACTGAACATGGTTAAGAAGCACGTAAAGGCTAATCCTAACCGTGGTGAAACGGGTGGTATTGTTGAACGCGAAGCGTCCACTGATATTTCAAATGTTGCCGTATACAACCAGGCAACGCAGAAGGCTGACCGAATCGGTTATAAGGTTCTTGAGAACGGCGACAAAGTTCGCATTTTCAAGTCCACCGGTGAAGTCGTCGAAACTAAGTAAGGTAGGTTGGTTGAGATGGCCAGACTGAGAGCTGTGTACAAAAACGAGCTTGCACCTAAATTGCAGGAAGAGCTCGGACTCAAGAACGTGATGGAAGTTCCACGCATCACTAAAATTACTCTGAATATGGGAGTGGGCGGTGCTAGCCAAGATAAGAAGCTTATCGATGGCGCCGTGGCCGATATGCAGCTGATTTCTGGCCAGAAACCCGTTGTCACTCTCGCGCGCAAATCAATCGCAGGTTTTAAAATCCGCGATGGTTGGCCAATTGGCTGCAAAGTAACGCTGCGCGGCGACATGATGTATGAATTCTTGGATCGTTTAGTGGGTATTACCATTCCTCGTATCCGTGATTTCCGTGGATTTAGTCCTAAGTCTTTTGATGGCCGTGGCAACTACAGCTTGGGCATCAAAGAACAGATCGTTTTCCCGGAAATCGATTACGACAAGATCGATCGCATTCGCGGTATGGATGTTGTTATTACTACATCGGCTCGCACCGATGACGAAGGTCGTGCACTTCTGCGCGCTTTCCAGTTCCCGTTTAAGTGAGGCTGAATCATGGCTAAGAAGAGCATGCTTAATCGCGAAGCTAAACGCGAGAAACTCGTCGCCAAGTACGCCAAGCTACGTCAAGAACTGAAGGCGACAATTGCTGATGTATCAGCAACAGAAGAAGCACGTTGGGCTGCTATCTTGCGTTTGCAAGAGCTGCCACGTGACTCAAGCCCAAGCCGTTTGCGTAATCGCTGTGGTTTGACTGGTCGCCCTCATGGCTACTTCCGCAAATTCGGCTTAGCCCGTATTAAGTTGCGTGAAGCGGTTATGCGTGGTGATGTCCCTGGCGTCGTTAAAGGCAGCTGGTAAGAGGATTACTGAAAATGAGTATGCAAGATACCGTCGCAGACATGCTGACACGCATTCGCAACGCACAGCGCGCTGGCAAGCCAACAGTTGGCATGCCTTCGTCAAAATTGAAAGTGTCGCTCGCCCAGTTGTTGCAATCTGAAGGCTACGTTG
Source organism: uncultured Moraxellaceae bacterium (assembly GCA_947085865.1). Taxonomy (GTDB): domain Bacteria; phylum Pseudomonadota; class Gammaproteobacteria; order Pseudomonadales; family Moraxellaceae; genus Perlucidibaca. Next base: position 33,058 of record CAMTYC010000035.1, on the reverse strand, counting down.
AAAAGTTCGACGTATCTTCTGACGTTAAGCCAACATTGACGATTGCGCTGAAGTACTTCGAAGGCAAGCCTGTTATCGAAGAAATCAAGCGTGTAAGCCGTCCTGGTCTGCGTATTTATAAAGGCAAGGATGATCTGAACCGCGTTAAGCAAGGTTTGGGCATTCTCATCGTCTCCACTAACAAAGGCATCTTGACCGATCGCGCTGCACGTGCTGCTGGCGTTGGTGGTGAAGTTATTGCACTTGTTTCTTAAGGGTGAACGAAGATGTCTCGTGTAGCTAAATCACCAATTACTCTTCCTGCCGGTGTTGATGTCAGCATCAGCGGCCAGCAAGTAGATTTAAAAGGTTCTAAAGGCACATTGTCTTTGAATCTGCACCCACTTGTTTCTATTAAGCAAGAAGGCACTGAGCTTAAGCTCGCGCCAACTGAAGATAGTCAAGCAGCTTGGATGCAAACAGGTACTGCTCGTTCATTGCTTAACAACAATGTATTGGGTGTATCCGCCGGTTTTGAGCGTAAGCTTCAACTGATCGGTGTGGGTTATAAAGCAGCCGCTAAAGGTAAGGTGTTAAACCTCGCTCTCGGCTATTCGCACCCCATTGATTTCCAATTGCCTGAAGGTGTGACCGCGGAAACGCCAACACCAACAGAAATTCTGTTGAAGTCAATTGACAAGCAATTGCTTGGTCAGGTCGCTGCCAATGTTCGTGGCTTCCGTCCACCAGAGCCTTACAAAGGTAAAGGTGTTCGTTATGCAGATGAAAATGTGCTGCGTAAAGAAGCTAAGAAGAAGTAACGGAGTCGCTCGCAATGAACGAAAAAAAGGTTGCTCGTGTTCGTCGTGCTGCAAGCACGCGTGCAAAAATTCGTGCCAACGGTTCAGTTCGTCTGTGTGTGAACCGCACGCCACGTCATATTTATGCGCAAGTGTTATCCGCTTGTGGTGGTCAAGTGTTAGCTCAGGCTTCAACACTAGACACGGATCTGCGTACTGGTGCTACAGGTAATGTAGATGCGGCGCGCAAGGTTGGTGCACTAATCGCCGAACGTGCAAAGTCGGCAGGAATTACCCGTGTTGCATTTGACCGCTCGGGTTTTAAGTATCATGGCCGCATTCAGGCGCTAGCAGATGCTGCGCGTGAAGCGGGTCTGGAATTCTAAGGACACGATGATGGCTAAGCTTGAGCAAAATGAAGGTTTCGTAGAAAAGCTGGTTGCAGTTAACCGCGTTTCTAAAACAGTTAAAGGCGGTAAGATTTTTGCCTTTACTGCATTGACAGTTGTTGGTGACGGCAATGGCCGTGTTGGTTTTGGTCGTGGCAAGGCACGTGAAGTGCCAGCTGCTATTCAGAAAGCACTGGAAGCCGCTCGTCGTAACATGATCACTATTGAGCTGAATGGTGCAACCATCCAGCATCCAATCAATGGTCGTCATGGTGCAACACGCGTCTACATGCAGCCTGCATCTGAAGGTACTGGTGTAATTGCCGGTGGTGCAATGCGCGCTGTGTTAGAAGTTGCTGGTGTGCAGAACGTGTTGGCCAAGTGCTACGGTTCGACTAATGCTAATAACGTTGTTCATGCCACCTTTAATGGTTTAGGCATGATGACTACGCCGGAACAGGTCGCTGCTAAGCGCGGTCTGACGGTGGAAGAAATTTTGGGGTAATGCGATGAAAACCATCAAAGTTACACAGGTGCGTTCAAGCGCTCACAAACTGCGTAATCACAAATTGTGTTTACAAGGTTTGGGTCTGCGTCGTATCGGTCATACCGTTGAAGTCATTGATACGCCGTCAAACCGCGGCATGATCAACAAAGTCCATTACCTTGTGAAAGTGGAGGGTTAATCATGCAACTCAATGATCTGCAACCAGCAGTTGGTTCAACCCATGCGCCAAAGCGTCGTGGTCGTGGTATCGGCTCAGGTTTAGGTAAAACCGGTGGTGTTGGTGTAAAAGGCCAGAAATCACGTGGTAAGGGTAAAGTTCGCCCTGGTTTCGAAGGCGGTCAAATGCCTTTGTACCGTCGTCTGCCAAAGTTTGGCTTTACATCTTTGCTGCAACAAGTGACAGCTGAAGTTCGTCTGTCAGAAATTGCCAGTGTTGATGGTGATGAAGTTACGCTCGATACGCTGAAAGATGCCAACATCGTTCGTAAAGACATGACACGTGCACGCATCATCCTTTCGGGTGAAGTGAATCGCGCGCTGACAATCAAAGGCGTGAAAGTCACCAAAGGTGCACGCGCAGCGATTGAAGCCGCAGGCGGTAAAGTAGAGGAATAAGTTGTATGGCGACTGCCCGCACCCAACAAGCGCGTGAACAGATGCAAAAACCGGGCATGTCGAAAGGCATGTCCGAGTTGTTACGGCGTATCGGTTTTCTATTGCTGGCTTTGCTGGTATTTCGCCTAGGCTCACATATTCCTGTGCCTGGCATTAACCCAGAGCGTCTGGCTCAGCTGTTTGATCAAAACAAGGACACCATCCTAAGTTTGTTCAATATGTTCTCGGGTGGCGCTCTGGAGCGTATGTCGATTCTGGCGTTAGGCATCATGCCTTACATTTCAGCGTCGATTATTATGCAGTTGGCGGCCTCAGTTGTGCCTTCACTTGAAGCAATCAAGAAAGAAGGTGAGTCGGGTCGTCGTAAAATTAACCAATACACCCGTTATGGCACGGTGGTATTGGCGTTTATTCAAGCGGTTGGTATGTCAGTTGGTTTGATTTCTCAGGGTATTACTCTGACAGTCGGCATGACGTTTATGATCCCCGCTGTGGTGAGTTTAGTTGCTGGTGCTGTGTTCCTGATGTGGCTCGGTGAGCAAATTACAGAGCGCGGTGTTGGTAATGGTATTTCGATGTTGATTTTTGCCGGTATCGTGGCTGGTATGCCGGGTGCTATTGGTATGGCGTTAGAGTCAGCACGCCAAGGTGAAATCAGCGTTATCGGTTTGCTTATTATTTTGTTATTGGCAATTGCCGTTGTTGGTGCAGTGGTCTTTATTGAGCGTGGACAGCGTCGTATTACGGTGCAGTATGCTCAGCGTCAGCAAGGACGTAAGGTATTTGCTGCGCAGCAGAGTCACCTGCCGTTAAAGCTGAACATGGCTGGCGTTATTCCCGCCATTTTTGCTAGTTCGTTATTGTTGTTCCCGGCCAGTTTAGGCCAGTGGTTTGCGCAGTCGCCAAACCCAAATGCAGTACAAAAAGTACTGCAAGAAATGTCGCTTTTGTTGGCGCCAGCACAGCCTTTGTACTTATTGCTGTTTGGTTTATTAATTATTTTCTTCTGCTATTTCTACACAGCGCTGGTGTTTAGCCCACGTGATGTAGCAGATAACTTGAAGAAGTCTGGTGCGTATATCCCTGGGATTCGTCCTGGTGAACAAACCACACGTTACATCGATACTGTTATGGGTCGTTTGACTCTGATGGGTTCGTTGTACATCACGGCAGTGTGTTTATTGCCGATGATTTTGCAGGTTGCTTTCAGTATTCCGTTCTACTTGGGCGGTACCTCACTGCTGATCGTAGTCGTCGTTGTCATGGATTTCATGTCACAGATGCAGTCACATTTGATGTCGCATCAGTATGAGTCCCTGATGAAGAAAGCAAACCTCAGGGGTGTCGGTCCTAGTGGGCAGATTCGCTGAACCTTTTTGCGTTTTGTTGGAGTAGGTGAACCATGAAAGTTCAAGCCTCGGTAAAGAAAATTTGCGGTAGCTGTAAGATTGTGCGCCGTAACGGAAGCCTTCGGGTTATTTGCAGCGCTGAACCGCGCCACAAGCAACGTCAAGGTTAATGATCGTCAGGTGGTTGCATAGTTGGTGTTAAGTCGCTAAACTCTCGCGCCTTTCACGCCCAGTATGTAATCGTACTGATACGCCTAAAAAGTGGAGTAAATGTCAATGGCTCGTATTGCCGGCGTCAACATTCCTGATAACAAGCATGCGGTCATCTCATTGACCTACATTTTTGGTATCGGCCGTACAACTTCTGCCAAGATCCTTTCGGCAGTAGGAATTGCGCCTGAAACAAAAATTCGGGAATTGTCGGATGCGCAACTTGATCAGGTGCGTGCCCAAGTGGCAGCAGTTACAACAGAGGGTGACCTCCGTCGTGAAGTATCCATGAACATTAAACGTCTCATGGATTTAGGCTGCTATCGTGGCATGCGTCATCGTCGTGGTCTGCCTGTCCGTGGACAGCGTACCAAGACAAACGCGCGTACCCGTAAGGGCCCGCGTAAAGCCGTTCGTAAGAACTAATTTTTGTAGAACTCGGAAGCTAAAAGATGGCAAAAGATAATTCGCGCGGTCGCAAGAAGGTGACACGTCAGGTATCTGACGGTATCGCGCACATTCATGCTTCTTTTAATAACACCATTGTGACGATTACTGATCGACAAGGTAATGCACTGGCCTGGGCCACTTCAGGTGGTCAGGGCTTCCGCGGTTCCCGTAAGTCTACTCCTTTCGCAGCGCAGGTTGCTGCAGAGGTTGCCGGTAAGGCAGCCCTCGATTACGGTCTAAAGAATTTAGACGTACTCGTGAAAGGTCCAGGCCCGGGCCGCGAGTCCGCCGTGCGTGCATTGAATGCAGTGGGTTATAAAATTAGCAGTATTTCAGATGTAACCCCCATTCCACATAACGGCTGCCGTCCGCCGAAAAAGCGTCGCGTGTAAGAGGAGACTGGGAAAATGGCTCGTTATATTGGCCCGAAGTGTAAACTCTCCCGTCGCGAAGGGACCGATCTTCAACTGAAGAGCGGCGTTCGTGCGCTGGATTCTAAATGTAAAGCTGACACCCCTCCAGGTGTCCATGGTGCGTCACGTAAAGGACGTATGTCCGACTACGGTACACAGCACCGTGAAAAGATGAAGGTTCGTCGTATTTATGGTGTGCTTGAGCGTCAGTTCAGCAACTACTATAAAGAAGCAGCTCGCCTGAAAGGCGCGACTGGTGAAAACCTGTTGCAACTGCTTGAATCTCGTCTGGATAACGTTGTTTATCGTATGGGCTTTGGCTCCACACGTTCAGAAGCACGTCAGCTGGTTAGTCACCGTGCCATTTTGGTGGACGGTGTTCGCGTAAACGTAGCGTCTTTCCAAGTCGCTCCTGGCTCAGTTATTACTGTGCACGAAAAAGCGAAAAACCAATTACGCGTTAAGAATGCGATTGAATTGGCTGCACAACGTGGTGTACCTGCTTGGATTCAAGTAGATACCACTAAGTTGGAAGGCACATTCAAATCACGTCCAGAGCGTTCGGATCTGTCCTCCGAAATCAACGAAAACTTGATCGTTGAGCTGTACTCCAAGTAATCGATTGATTTGAGGTGTCGTCCATGTCACAGGTCAATGAGTTTTTGACACCCAGCGCCATCAATGTACAGGCTGCAAGTGTTAGTCGTGCAAAGGTAACGTTGGAACCGCTAGAGCGTGGCTTCGGTCATACTCTAGGCAACGCATTGCGTAGAATTTTGCTGTCGTCGATGCCAGGTGCTGCAGTTGTTGATGTCGAAATCGACGGTGTTGAGCATGAATACAGCTCCATCGAAGGTGTTCAGGAAGACGTTATTGAAATCCTGCTCAATCTGAAAGGTTTGGCTGTTAAGCTGCATGAACAAGATGAAGCTGTTCTAGCATTGGACATTAAAGGTCCTTGCGAAGTAACTGCTGCAGATTTGTCCTTGCCGCACAACGTTGAAATCGTAAATCCAGGTCACGTTATTGCGACTTTAGCGGCCAATGCACACTTAAAAATGAAGTGTCGTGTTGCTCGTGGTCGTGGTTATGAGCCAGCAGATGGCCGTTATGACGATGAAGATTCTCGTCCAATTGGTCGCCTGTTGTTGGATGCGTCATTTAGCCCTGTTCGTCGTGTGTCTTACGTTGTTGAAAGTGCTCGTGTTGAGCAACGTACTGACCTTGATAAGCTGGTCATTGACCTTGAGACAAACGGCACTATCGATCCTGAAGAAGCCATTCGTCGCGCCGCCACAATTTTGCAACAGCAAATTTCAGTGTTCGTGAATTTGGAAGCTGATAGCCCTGTGGCATCTAAAGTAGGCAATGAGCCTGAAGTAGATCCATTGCTGTTGCGTCCTGTGGATGATTTGGAACTGACTGTTCGTTCAGCTAACTGCTTAAAAGCCGAAAATATTTATTATATCGGTGACTTGGTGCAGCGCTCAGAAGTTGAGCTGTTGAAAACACCAAACCTGGGCAAAAAGTCTTTGACTGAAATCAAAGATGTGTTGGCTTCGAAAGGTTTGTCTTTAGGCATGCGTCTTGAGAACTGGCCACCAGCCAGTCTCCGCAACGATGATCGACTGAACTTCCGTTCACGTTAATCATCTACTGAATTAGTGTAGGAATACTGCCATGCGTCATCGTAATAGTGGTGTAAAACTGGGTCGTACCACTGCCCACCGTGGTGCCATGTTTCAAAATATGGCTGTGTCACTGTTCGAGCACGAATTAATTCGTACTACAGTGCCGAAAGCGAAAGAACTGCGCCGTGTTGCCGAGCCGTTGATTACGCTGGCAAAGAACGACACTGTGGCTAATCGCCGCTTAGCGTTCGCACGTACACGTTCAAAAGAAATGGTCGGTAAATTATTTACCGTGTTGGGTCCTCGTTACAAAGAGCGTAACGGTGGTTATCTGCGTATTTTGAAAGCTGGCAATCGTCCAGGTGACAATGCGCCGATGGCTTACGTTGAGCTCGTTGGTCGTGAACTGACAGCTGCTCCTGTTGATGCTGAATAAGCATTAACACACAAAAAACCGGCACTTCTTGATGAAAGGGTGCCGGTTTTTTTATGCCTAACTTGACGCAGCCCTAGGTAGGGCTGCCGAGTAGGGGCGCAAGGAAGCGTCCGGTGTGTGACTTGGGGTTGGCTGCGACTGCTTCTGGTGATCCCTCGGCGACAATTTCTCCGCCACCGCTACCACCCTCAGGGCCTAAATCAATTATCCAGTCTGCGGTCTTAATGACATCCAAATTGTGCTCAATAATGACCACAGTGTTGCCGTGATCACGCAGGGCGTTGAGCACTTCCATTAATTTTTTGATGTCATGAAAGTGAAGCCCCGTCGTGGGTTCATCAAGAATATAAAGTGTGCTGCCGGTATCACGCTTGGCTAACTCACGAGCCAGTTTGACGCGCTGTGCCTCACCACCAGACAGGGTAGTAGCTGCTTGCCCCAAGGTGATGTAAGACAGGCCGACGTCAATTAGTGTTTGCAAGCGTCGTGCTAGAGCAGGAACGGCATCAAAGAACTCGCGCGCAACCTCAACAGTCATTTCGAGTACTTGATCAATGCTTTTGCCTTTAAAGCGAATATCTAAGGTCTCACGGTTATAACGTTTGCCATGGCAAATATCACAGGGCACATATACGTCAGGTAAGAAATGCATTTCTACCTTGATAACACCGTCGCCCTGACAGGCCTCGCAGCGTCCACCTTTGACATTAAACGAGAACCGACCTGGACCATACCCACGTGATCTTGCTTCTTGGGTGCCAGCGAATAACTCACGAATCGGTGTGAAAATACCGGTATAAGTTGCTGGGTTTGAGCGTGGTGTGCGGCCGATAGGGCTTTGGTCAATATCAACCACCTTGTCCAAGTGCTGCATGCCTTCAATGCGGTCATGGGCAGCTGGGGTGCGTTCATTGGCGCCATTTAATAGGTGTGCAGCAACAGGATAAAGCGTGGCATTAATCAGTGTGGATTTTCCTGAGCCAGAGACGCCGGTGATGCAGGTCATTAAGCCAATTGGAATATCTACAGTGACATTTTGTAGATTATTGCCTGATGCATTGATGATGCGAAGCTGGCGTTTAGGATCTGGCAAACGACGCTCAGGAATAGTGATGCCTTTGCGGCCGGACAAATAATCGCCAGTGAGCGACTTAGGCGCATTAAGAATATCTGACAACTGTCCTTGAGCAATGATTTCACCGCCATGCACACCGGCGCCTGGACCAATATCAATAATATAGTCTGCTGCTCGAATGGCATCTTCATCATGCTCAACGACTAAGACCGAGTTACCCAGGTCGCGTAAATGTGTGAGCGTTTTCAGTAGCCGTTCATTGTCTCTTTGGTGCAAACCAATAGATGGTTCGTCGAGCACATACATGACGCCGACAAGGCCGGCACCAATTTGTGATGCTAAGCGAATACGCTGTGCTTCACCGCCCGATAATGTTTCTGCTGAGCGCGCGAGGCTTAAGTAGTTCAGGCCTACATTGACCAAAAACTGTAAACGCTCACGGATTTCTTTCAAAATCTTGTCGGCGATTTCGCCTTTTGCGCCGGTTAACTGCAGGCCATGAAAATAGTCGCAGGCAGCAGCAATAGGCATTTGTGAAATGGCGGGTAGGTTGTGTTGTTCAACATAAACATGACGCGCCTCAATACGTAAGCGAGAGCCGCCACAATCACCACAGGCAGCAGTGGTTAAGTACTTTGCCAGTTCTTCGCGCACACTGTTTGATTCGGTTTCTCGGTAACGGCGATCAAGGTTGCGCAAAATGCCTTCAAAGCTATGCTGGCGTAGTACTTGTTTGCCACGATCACCGGTGTAATTAAACGTGATTTGCTCATCACCAGAACCATTTAACAAGGCTTGCTGCACTTTGTTAGGTAGCTCATGCCATGGTGTGTCCAAGCTAAATTGATAGTGTGTGGCCAAGGCCTCTAGCATGGCGTAGTAGTAAAAGTTGCGTTTATCCCAGCCGCGAATAGCACCCTCGGCCAAAGATAGCTCTGGCTGAGTTATGAGGCGTTGCACATCGAAGTATTGCCGTACACCGAGACCATCACAGCTAGGGCAGGCACCAGCAGGGTTATTAAACGAAAATAAGCGCGGCTCCATTTCGGTAATGGCATAACCGCAGTGTGGGCAGCTGAACTTGGCAGAGAACACCATTTCTTGCGCGCTGCCGTCTAATGGAGCAACCCACGCAATGCCTTCCGCGATGCGTAATGCGGTTTCAAATGACTCTGCCAGCCTAAGCCCAAGGTCAGGTCTAACCTTAAAACGATCCACAACAACTTCGATGCTGTGTTTACGTTGCTTGTCTAAGGCTGGCGCCTCGTCCAAATCAACTACTAGTCCGTTAATGCGTGCACGCACAAAGCCATCAGCACGCAGGCGCTCAAACACATGTAGGTGTTCACCTTTGCGTTCGCGCACTACCGGCGCCAACAGCATCCAAGACGAGCCCTCAGGCAGGCTAAGCACGTGATCGACCATTTGGCTGACGGTTTGTGCGCTAAGTTCGACATTGTGCTCTGGGCAGCGTGGAGAGCCTACGCGGGCAAAAAGTAGGCGCAAATAGTCATGAATTTCGGTGATGGTGCCAACCGTTGAACGCGGGTTGTGTGATGTTGATTTTTGCTCAATGGAGATGGCCGGAGATAAGCCTTCAATATGATCAACATCCGGCTTTTCCATTAGCGATAAAAACTGGCGCGCATAAGCAGATAGTGATTCAACATAACGACGCTGGCCTTCCGCATACAGTGTATCGAAGGCAAGTGATGATTTGCCTGAGCCCGAGAGTCCGGTAATAACGACTAATTTGTCGCGCGGAATATCAAGGCTGATGTTTTTCAGATTGTGCGTGCGTGCGCCACGTACTTTGATGCTGCTCATTGCTACTGCTGCCGTCGTGTAAGATCAATCAAGCAGTATACGCAATGAACCTGACAATCCCAGACTACAAGTTAATTTGTTGAGGGGTGATGTTGTCCCAACACCTGTTAGAATCGCCCACTTCTTGTTTGGGTGTGTGGGTTATGAGCGCTTTTTCTGCGGTAGAACGCCGAGCAGTGTTGTCTTTAGCGAGCATTTTTTCGCTGCGCATGATGGGCTTGTTCATGATTTTGCCGGTGTTTGCCATTTATGGCACGCAATTAGAGGGTGCCAGCCCATTCCTGATTGGTGTTGCTATTGGTGCCTACGGCCTAGCACAACTGTTGTTGCAAATTCCCTTCGGTGTATTAGCTGATCGTTTTGATAGACGCCTACTAATCTTGTTAGGCCTGGTGTTGTTTGTGCTCGGTGGCGTGTTGGCGGCGGCATCAACATCAATTTGGGGCGTGATAGCAGGTCGGTTTTTGCAAGGTATGGGTGCTATTTCTGCCGTTGTGATGGCGCTTATGTCGGACTTGGTGCGTGATGAAAATCGTAGCAAAGGCATGGCCATTTTAGGCATGAGTATTGGTGTTGCCTTTGCATTGTCCTTTGTTGTGGGGCCATGGTTGGCGGCCAGCTTAGGTATGTCCGGATTGTTTATTGCCACTGCGGTGCTGGGTGGTGCGGCCATATTGCTGACTCTGATTTGGTTGCCGCGTGGTCGCCAAGTTAATCATTTGCCTGCTGACTACCAACAACAGTTGCGGAATATGTTGGCGCTGCCAGAACTGCGCCGTTTAAATGTAGGTATTTTTAGTTTGCATTTGGTCATGATGGCCTGTTTTGTGGCTTTGCCTAGTATGTTGGTAAGTGCTGGCCTGCCTGCTACGCAACATGGTTGGTTGTATTTGCCGGTGATGTTGCTGTCATTCGTGGTGCTGGTGCCGGCGGTGGTGGTGGCGGAAAAAAAACAGCAAATTCGCCGGGTGTATTTGTCTGCAATTACTTTATTACTTATATCGATGCCGATATTGGCATTGGTGCAGCAAAGTCTTTGGCCGCTGCTATTGGCGGTGGCGCTGTTCTTTTTTGCTTTTAATTTATTAGAAGCCATGCTGCCATCATTGGTTAGCAAAATGTGTCCGCCAGCAAGCAAAGGCACTGCTATGGGCATTTACAGCACTAGTCAATTTGCTGGCGCATTTGTTGGTGGTGCACTGGGCGGGTTGTTGTTGCAAAAGGGCGGCAGTGCAATGCTGTTTTGGAGCTTGGCGGTAGTTATGCTGTGCTGGTTATGGCGCGCATCTTCAATGGCCTCGCCACGTTATTGGCAAAGTGTGGTGTTGCAGCCCGAACATGACTTAAATCGTGAGCAGCTAGAGCAGCTCCGTCAATTGCCGGGTGTTGAAGAGTTAGTGATGATGAGTGATGACCAGCTTTTATATTTGAAGGTTGATCAGGTTTTATGGCAGCCAGATGCACTCATTAATCTGCCGGTTCGAATAAAAACGAGTTGATACTGGCGAAGATGGCAGGGCTGGTCTACAGTTAAGAACACTAAGATAAGTACAGTTGGAGGTTGCAATGCGTGGGGTTAATAAGGTCATTTTGATCGGTAATTTGGGTCGTGACCCCGAGGTGCGTTATCTGCCTTCAGGCGGTGCCGTGGCAAACATCACGGTAGCAACCAGCGAGTCTTGGAAAGACAAAACCACTGGCGCTATGCAAGAGCAAACTGAATGGCATCGTGTTGTGTTTTATGGCCGCCTAGCTGAAATAGCTGGCGAGTATCTACGTAAGGGTTCTAAAGTGTTTTTAGAGGGCTCTTTGCATACACGTAAATGGCAGGATAAGCAGTCTGGTCAAGACCGTTACAGCACCGAAATTAAAGGTAGTAATTTGCAGATGTTGGATAGCAAAGGTGGCTCGTCTAATGACGGTGATCATCAAGCTATGCCAGATTACGCCAACTTTGATTCAGCACCTTCTGCATCTGCAGCTCCGCAGCGCTCGGCGCCTGCACAGCAGCGACCTAGTCCTGCAGCACCAGCGCCTATGAACGATTTTGATGATGATATTCCGTTCTAAACTCTGACGTGTTTTGCTTAAGCCCATTTGTTCGCAAATGGGCTTTTTTGTGAGCAAAAAAAGCTGCCATTGTCTGTAACCATAAAACACACAACTTTTGATGGATTTATGGTTATCATGCCAACCAACTGTTTGTTTAAAAAAAGACAGGCTGCGCTAAAACTTAAGGGGGAGTGTGTGCGTTTGAGTCGCCGCTGGTTATTACTGCCATTTTTCTTGATTGTGCTGGTGTCGCTACTGGCTCATGCGCCCTCGCGAGTATTGCAATCCTCTCTGCCGGCAAGTTTTCAGCCAGAGCGCTGGGGCGGATCTATCTTTAATGGCCAAGCAACTGGGCGTTATCAACAGTTCCCAGCCTATGTTGATTGGAAGTGGCGCCAATCGGGGTTATTGACTCTAAGTCTGGCGGGTAACCTACGAGTGCGCAGCGCAGTGACAGCAGACCTCAGCTTTGCTCGTGGGTTATTGAGTTGGCATATTGATGCGCCATTAGTGGCATTGACTGCTGGTGCAGTGCCGGGGTTGCCTGCAGGGTTTGTTATGCCGGCGTGGCGCGGAGGCAATATACAGGTCGCGCGCGCCTATAGCGGTGAGTGGAAGCAAGCTTCAGGTCGACTATTGACTGCAGGTGGGCCTATGCGTTTGGTCTTGCAGGGTCAGGTCCAGGACATCAGCCTGCCGGCAGCGGTTATTGAGCTGAGTCTGCGCGACCAGGACTTGGTTGCAGATATGAAAACAGAGGCTGGTGAGGCGCTGGCAACTATGACACTGACGGCGGATCATCGTGTGCAGTGGCAGTTGCGTGATCGCTTGTTGCGATTAAAGCCGGGTTATGTGTCACAAAATGACTTGGACTTGATTGTATTAACCGTTGCGGAACCTTTGTAATGCGCATAATAAAATGTATGGCACTATGTACGCGTGAAAAGCCGATGCCTAAAAAACAACAAGCGAGTGCGTGGGTATGACTGAGCGGTTGCAACTGTTCATACAGCAGGCGCGCAGTGAGCGCACAGCGAACATTATTTTTTTACTGTCCATTATCGTTTTGGCCTGGTTGCTGGGGCGTATGTTGTGGTTATTACTGCAAGGCCCAACAACGGCATTACCGATGCCCAGCCAAATGACGGCGACTATGGCCGCAGTTCGTGTGCAGCCAGAGCAAATTGCAGCCGTATTTGGTGATCAGCAAACCGTGGCCCAAGCTGAGCCTGAAAATACGACCTTGCAGCTACGCTTGACTGGTGTCATTGAAAGCTCTGATGCAAAACAAGGGCGCGCGTTTATTGCTGAACGCAGTGCTGGCCAAGTAGAGTCCTTTAAGCCGGGTGATAAAGTGCCAGGTGGTGCAACACTGGATCAGGTGTATGCTGATCGCGTAGTGCTGTTGCGTGGGGGGCGAGAAGAAATTCTACGCTTTGATGAAACGCCAGTTGCAGCTCAAGCTCCTGCTGCACCCAATCGTGCAGCACAGAATGCTGAACAAACGCGCAATGCTCTGGCGCAGATGGCCGAGCAATTAGCGAATTCGCCCCTCGCTGCGATGCGACAAATGGGGCTGCGCCGAACCTCGCGTGGTTATGTTGTTAGTGTGACTGCCCCAAAAGAAATGATGCAGCGCTTTGGTTTGCAGCCAGGAGACAGAATTGTCAGTATCAATGGTCAGACAGTTGGGCAAGACCTTGAGGCTGATCAACAAGTGATGAGTCAGCTGCAGCAAGAAGGAAATGCAAGCGTTGAAGTCCAACGCGGTGCACAAACGATTACTCTGGAACAGAAGCTCTAATCCATGAAAATGCCGATTTTAAAACCCCTTGCACTGAGTTTGATTTTGATCGCAACACCTGTGTTAGCGAACCAAACTTGGAAAATTAATTTAAAAGACGCTGACATCTCTGCGCTAGTGAGTGAGATGGCCGAAATTACCGGCAAAAACTTTGTCGTGGATCCTCGCGTCAAAGGGACGGTGACCGTGGTCTCTAGCAAAGCGCTAAATGCTCGCGAACTATATGAGCTGTTTCAGAGCGTATTGAGCATTAATGGTTTTGCTGCTGTGCCAAGTGGCCCGGTGGTTAAAATTATGCCTGACGCGAATGCGCGGCAGTCTGGTGTACGCGTTGACTTAGGTGGCGTTTCGGCGGGTGAGCAGTTGGTCACTCGTGTGATTGTGCTTGAGCAAGCCAATGCCAATGAGCTGCTGGCGGCGTTGCGTCCTATGATGCCGCAATTTGCGCATATGGCAGCCGTGCCCGGCGCGAATGCACTAGTGATTTCGGACCGTGCAAACAATGCCGACTCCATGGAAGCAATTATTCGTGAGCTGGATAGCGGGCAGTTGGATGATGCGATTGAAATTATTCCTGTTGTAAATAGCAAAGCAGCTGACTTACTGACCGTGCTTGAAAGTGTGGAGACCGGTGCTGCAGCGGCAAAAGCTGCCCCAACAACAGGGCGTGTCCGCATTGTTGTTGATGAGCGTAGTAACCGATTGATTGTTCGTGGTGACCGAGCACTACGTGATCGTGTACGTGCTTTAGTGCGTTCGCTTGATGAGGCGCCGGAAGTGAGCATGGACACTGTGCGTGTATTTCGCTTGCAGTTCGCGAATGCTAGGCAAGTGGCTGAAGTATTGCGAGGTGTGTTGGCAACAGGTGAGCAACGCAGCAATACCAGTACTACAACCAATGTTTCTTCCAATGCTGAAGGTTCAACTGGCACAGGTCGCTCGGGTGGCGGCGCAACAACCATTACGGTTGGTTCTGCAAGTTTGATTGCTGATGAGTCACAGAACGCACTTATTGTTCGTGCGACTTCTGCACAGATCAGTCAAGTCGAGTCAGTACTAAAAGAGCTTGATGTTCGCCGTGCACAAGTGCTTATTCAGGCCGCAATTGTAGAAGTATCTGGCGACAATGCGGCTCAGTTAGGTGTGCAGTGGGCGGCCGGAGATCCTTCGCGTGGCGTGGGTATTATCAACTTCAACAATGCTGGCGCCAGTATTGCTAATTTAGCTATTGCAGCGGCCACCGAGCAATTTGATCAGGCCGGAATTGGTAACGGCGCGGCAATTGGTTTGGGAACTTCGCGTACGGACTCTGATGGCAACCGTACATTTTACGGTGCGTTAATTCAGGCATTGAACTCTGTTACCGATGCTAATTTACTGTCCACGCCCAGCATTATGACCTTGGACAATCAAGAAGCAAAAATTGTTGTTGGTCAGAACGTACCGTTTATTACTGGCTCAACCGCGACGGTGGGCTCTGGTGTGACTAATCCATTTACTACAATTGAGCGTCAGGACGTGGGTATCACCCTTAAAGTGACCCCAACCTTGAGCGGTGGCGGCACGATCTTGTTAGAGGTTGAACAAGAGGTGTCATCGGTGGTGCCATCAGCCGAGGGTGTGAACTCAGCAGATTTGATTACTAATAAACGCTCGATTAAAACCACTATTTTAGCTGACGATGGCCAGACCATTGTGCTCGGTGGTTTGGTGCAAGATGATGTTACTAAGTCGGTTAGCAAGGTGCCATTGTTAGGTGATATTCCTGGTTTAGGGGTGTTGTTCCGTTCGACCAGTGATAGCCGGGTTAAGCGTAACTTGTTGGTATTTCTCCAGCCGACGGTGATTCGTGACACGCAATCAGCGAATGCATTAACTCAGCGTCAATATGGCTCCATTCGCCGTGTTGATTTAGGGATCGATTCTCGTGGCCGTTTAACGCGTCTACCGGAAAATATTCAAGAGATTTATCAGGGTGGTCGTCAGCGTGATGCCGAGCCAGCTCCTGCACCTACTCCGGCACCGCGAGCAGCGCCCCAGTCTCGTAGTTCTGAGCCTGCTATGCCAGCAGACACTATTCGTTTAGCGCCCAGTCAGTCGCAGTCGGAGTTGCAGTCTCGACCAGACTTAGATAGCCCGACAGTGTTTTCTGCAGAGTTGCCAGCGCAGCCGATTCAGGCAACACCGATGACGCCTGCTCCGCAACCACAGCCGCAGCAGCCGCCACAACAGCAGCAGGCTCAGCAAGAGCCAGCGCCACGTTATGTGCCGCCGATGGTGCAGCCAGCTAATACAGCGCAGCCATTCACGCCAACGCAATCTGAACGCTCAGACGCAGCGTTTGCACCTATGCCTACCGTTCAGCAGCCAGCGCCGTCAGAGCCTGTGCGTCAGCGTGAGATTCGTACTTCTAGCGGCTCTGTTTATTATGTGCCGGATGATTCGGCATCTACTCCTGCCCCAGCACCAGCTCAAACCAGTAGCCAGCCTGCTGCAACAACTGAGCCTAAACCGTCTGGCAAAATGCGTGAAATTCGTACTTCTAGTGGTGCGGTGTATTACGTGCCTGACGATCTTTAAGTCAGTGGCTGAGTACCTGCTCAATCAGTTCGCGGGTACTCAGCTGGCAGCCTAGCTGTCGTAAATTCCAATAGTGCCCGCCCAGTGCACGATTGATCATCACCAAGTCCGGTACAGGCTGAAATGCACGCCAGTGCGGCAGTGCTTTGCGGCTTAGCTTGATCGCTCGCTCTGCCAGTGGGAAAGTAGCAAAGTCCACTGGTTCGGTCGCCCCCAAACTGTCTTGCGCTAAACGCAACCATGGCCGGTAGAAGTCTAGCGGCATGGCCAGCGTGTTTTGTGTATTTCGTGCGCCTAAGCGAATAAGCCCGGATTCAACCGCACTGGCATCGCCTGTTAGTGCTGCTTCGGTGAGTTGTCGGTAGATTTTGGCAATGCCATCAGGCAAACGTTTAATACAGCCAAAGTCGTAAACCACTAATGAGCCATCTGGGCGCACAGCAAAGTTGCCGGGGTGAGGGTCACAATGCATTTGACCAAATTGATAAAGCTGAGCCCCCATGGTGCGAAACAATAGACTACCGATGGCATTGCGTTGCGCTTGGCTGTAGCGCTCATCTAACTCACCTAGTGGATCGCCTGGTTCATAACTTAAGGTCAGCACATGACGACTACATAGCTCACTAATGACTTTTGGGATAACAATTTGCGGGTCGTTGGCGTGAAAGTCTCGGAAGGCATTAATGGCTTCGGCCTCCTGTCCATAGTCAAGTTCGTTGGCAAGACTTTGACTGATCTCATTAAATAACTGGTCTAAAAGGGCGCTTGATACTGGCAGCACACGAGCGATTTTAAGTGCCAAGCGTAGCTGTTTAATATCACTATGAATGGCGTCTTCAATGCCAGGATACTGCACTTTAATAATGACCTCTTGGCCGTCTTTCAGGCGTGCCCGATGCACTTGAGCGATTGATGCAGAAGCTATAGCTATAGGATCGATAAATGCAAAGATGGTATCTAGTTGGTCACCAAAAGCTGCTTCTAAGCGCGGTTTGAGCTCACTAAAAGGGCGAGGTGCAGAGTCTTTTTGTAGCGTTGAGAGCGCGTCGACGAGCTCTTCAGGCAGCACATCACGATATTGAGAGACGACTTGGCCAACCTTCATGACGGCGCCTTTCATGTCACCTAAAGTTTTGGCGATTTCACTGCCGACACGCCTGAAAAGCTCGGCATCTTGTTCGCTGCGAGTGCTTTCATTTTTCCATAATCGCTGCCAACGACTGCGTGCCACATCTTTGCTGATGCGTGCGGTCATGCCCGCGAGTTTCATAAAACGTTTACCGCTATGGTCTTTTGGCTCAGTCATGCCGCGCTCTCCAGTGGATACTCCATACTAGGCGTCGGCATCATGTCGTCAAGCGGTCATTGTGAGTGTTTATTAGCGGTGAGTATGGAGCGCCTGTGCAATCGCAGGCTGTAATTGTGCTGCCGCCATTTTGACGGCCTCAGACCATTCATTGGCAGCTTGGCCATCGGCACCATCAGTAATAAATTTCAGGCAAATAAAGCGGTGTCCGAGTTGATGACAAACCTTGGCAATAGCATAGGCCTCCATGTCGATCACACTCATGTCTAGAGTTGGGTGCTTGCTGGTCACAAAGCTGTCGCCGGTATAACAGGTGGTGTGAGTATAACCATCCAGTGTCAGGCCATTTGTCAGTATTACCTCAGGCTCAAAGGGGGTCTCACCTAGGCCAAACCCCATGGCGGTGGCGTCCATATCACGCTGATGAAACTGTGTGGCGACAACCACTTGCCCTGCGTTAAGCGTGTGCGAACCGGCCGAGCCGGCATTGATCACGAGCTGTGGTGAGGAGGCTTGGCTCAATAGTTTGGTGGCGGTGATGGCAGCATTGACCTTGCCAACTCCTGTGTAGTGCAAGGCCAGTTCGTCAATAAGCAGTAAGTCATCGGCATTTTCGTGCGGGAGGGCGAGCAGCAGTAATGGTTGCATCATTGCGAATCCTCAGTGATAGGTCCATAAGGATTGAACAGGCAGATTTTGACAGCGATAGTCATTCAGCGTGCTTAGGTTCATCAGCACAAGTGCGCCTTGCACCTGATGGCCGGCTTTTAAGCAAAGCGCTTCACTGGCAGCCAGTGTGCCGCCCGTTGCCAATACATCATCTACCAGTAAAACCCGCTGTGGCGATTGTTCAGCACCAATTTCAAGGCAGTCTTGTCCATATTCTAAGCTGTAGTGTTGGCTGAGCACGGGCGGCGGTAATTTACCCGGCTTGCGCACTAAGATCAGTCCTTTTTGCAGAGACTGAGCCAGCCCAGCAGCTAAAATAAAGCCGCGTGATTCAATGCCAACTAAAGCGTCAACTTGCTGCCATTGCTGTTTACTTAGCTGCGCCTGCATTGCCGCAATGGTTGCGGCAAAGTGCTGGCTTAATAGGGGAGTGATGTCTCGAAACAAAATGCCTGCTTGTGGAAAGTCAGGCACTAGTCGAATAGATTGCTCTAAATCGTTTAGGTCTATGCTCGTCATTAGCGTGATAAATGCAGCGCCATCGGGTTCGGCAGCGCATCTGCTAAGCGACTAATGCGCATATTAAGCTCAGCGTAGGAATCGGCGGTGACGGTGATATGGCCTAATTTGCGATTTTCACGTTCGGACTTGCCATATAAGTGCAGGTGAGCATCGGTGACACGTAAGATCTCATGGCTATTTGGGTGTCGGCCAATAATGTTGAGCATAGCGCTGGGCTTTTCGGCACGCGTTGAGCCTAATGGTAGGCCTGCCACAGCACGAACGTGGTTCTCAAATTGAGAGCAGTGCGCGCCTTCAATACTCCAGTGTCCTGAGTTATGTACACGCGGCGCAGTTTCGTTAGCTAACAGGCCATGGCGTGTTTCAAACAGCTCCAGCGTCAGCACACCAACATGATTCATCTCATGCAGAATTGACGATATATAGCGCTCAGCCATGAGCTGAGTGTTTTCGTCTAAATTAGGTGCTGGCACGATGGAGTGGCTGAGAATGCCGCGGTGGTGATGGTTCTCGGCCAATGGATAAAAGCGTGTATCACCTTGCTGGCCGCGTACCGCGATGATCGACAATTCGCGCTTGAACTGAATAAACTCTTCCGCAATCAACGGTGTTTGCTTGCCTAGCGCATCCCAGCATTCGCTTATCTGGTCTGCGCTGCGTAATAAAAACTGGCCTTTGCCGTCATATCCATCAGTCACGGTTTTAACAACCAGTGGCAGGCCTAAGTCTTGGCTAGCTTGTTTTAAGTCATCGGCTGACTCTATAGAGGCAAAACGAGCAGATGGAATATTGAGCTCAGCAAATAGCTTTTTCTCATTCAACCGATTTTGCGAAATAGCCAATGACTTTACGCTTGGAAAAACCGGCTTTTGCGCCGCAATGGTGTTGACCCAAGCAGTTGGGATGTTTTCGAATTCGTAGGTGAAAACGTCAGCAGAGTCGATAAAAGCCTGCAGGCTCTCGAGGCTGTCCTGGCTGTCGCCAAAGCGTGGGCCCAATGCTGCCGAGGGGCAGTCACTAGCGCGATCAAAAAAACTAAATGACAGGTTTAGTGGATAGCCTGCTAATGCCATCATGCGACCTAGCTGACCACCACCTAAAACCCCAATTCGTAAACTCATGACTGCACCGAATTAATCACACCAGGAATAGGGTTGGCTAAAACTGTGTCGGTTTGCTGCTGGCGGAACTTCTCAATAGCGGCTTTTAATGTGGCATCTTGCAAGGCCAAAATTTGAGTAGCTAACAGCGCGGCGTTAATAGCGCCCGCTTTGCCAATCGCTAGTGTGCCCACTGGAACACCACCGGGCATTTGCACAATCGACAGCAAAGAATCTAAGCCATTAAGCGCATGCGACTGAACCGGTACGCCTAATACTGGCAGGGCAGTTTTGGCTGCGCACATGCCAGGCAGATGCGCGGCACCACCGGCACCCGCAATAATGACCTGTATGCCGCGCTGCTCAGCAGTCTCGGCATAAGCAAACAGCTTGTCTGGTGTGCGATGGGCAGAGACAACCTCGGCCTCAAACGCCACTCCCAAGGCAGTTAGCGTGGAGGCGGCATGCTCCATGGTGGACCAGTCAGACTGTGACCCCATGATGATGCCCACCAAAGGGCGTGTAGTGGAGGTGTTGGCGCTCATAATCAGCCCTACCTAAACGGTTGAAAACCGCGCATTTTCCAGTAATCAGTCAGCAAGAGCAAGTCCGATTAGTAGAGATGCGCCAGCAATAGATAATGTCACGGCTAATAAAAACAGAAGAAATCTTGCCAATGGCTTAAAGTTTGACGGTGGTGGTTCACGTTCCAACATATTTAGTCGATCTCCTGGGTGACGGACGTCGTTATCCTTGCGAGAATGGCTGACTGGTTTATTTGCCTATAAAGAGTGAGTCATGAAAGCGGTTTTGTCGATGGGTTGGCAGGTCATGTTGTTCCGCGCACGGCCTGAAGATATTCCATATGCGCCAAAATTCATTTGGCCATTGGTGCTTTTTAATGTGGCATTGAGTCTGATGATTCAGCAAGTGTCCGATCCGGGCATGGAAAAGCCAATTCTACAATTAGCGTTGCTGAGTTTGTCGGTTGAGGCGGCGTGGGTCTATTTGCTGCTATCACGCCGACAGTGGCAAATGCGTTGGGTGCAGACGTTTACGGGGCTAGTACTGATTGACACCATCATTACCTTGATGGCTTCGCCACTGACGTTTTTGCTAAATGCTAACGAGTTGTTGTTGCCTGCAGTGATGCTGATACAAGTTGTTTTAGCATTCTGGAGTTTATGGGCGCGTGGTTATATCTATCAGCACTCACTGGAAATTAGCCGCGGCAAAGGTTTGTTGTTTGCGTTTGTGCCACTCATTATTGTGATGATTTTGGCGCTGCAGTTTTTCCCTGATATTTTGCCGGTAGCAGCCGAAGGAAGTTGATTTGCATATTCATATTTTAGGTATTTGCGGCAAGTTTATGGGCTCGCTGGCGGTGTTGGCTAAAGCGTTAGGTCATCATGTCAGTGGTAGTGATGCTGGTGTCTATCCGCCGATGAGCACACAGCTGGCTGCGCAGGGCATTGTCTTAAACGAAGGCTATCATCCAGAGCACTTACAGCCGCGGCCAGACCTCGTAGTGATTGGTAATGCCATGAGTCGTGGCAATGCTGCCGTAGAGTATGTCTTGAACGAAGGTATTCCCTATACATCAGGGCCTGCGTGGTTAGCGCAGCATGTGTTGCAGGGACGTCATGTATTGGCAGTGGCAGGTACCCATGGCAAAACCACGACTACCACCATGCTGGCGTGGATTTTAGAGCAGGCTGGTTTGGCGCCAGGCTTTTTAATTGGCGGTGTGCCGCAGGGTTTTGATGCTAGTGCGCGCTTGGGCGATGGCCGATTTTTTGTGGTCGAAGCGGATGAATACGATTCTGCCTTTTTCGATAAGCGCTCGAAGTTTGTGCATTACGCACCACGTACTGCCATTTTAAATAATCTTGAATTTGATCATGCCGACATTTTTGATGATCTGGCCGCTATTCAGCGTCAGTTCCATCATTTGGTTCGAACGATTCCTGGCAATGGCTTGGTGTTACTGCCCAATGATGAGCCGGCATTGACTGAGGTGTTGGCCAAAGGCTGCTGGTCACCAACGCAGCATTTGGCCATTGGTGCGCAAGCGGGAGCTGATGCTCCGGCTTGGCAGGCTGAGAACCTACAAGAAGACGGTGGAGCATTTGCTGTGTGGCAGTCGGGCCAGTCGGTGGCAGAAGTACATTGGGCGCTCACTGGGCAGCATAATGTGCGCAATGGTCTAGCTGCAATTGCAGCAGCGGCCCATGTCGGAGTGACAGCGGAACAAGCTGCAGCAGCATTGTCGGCGTTTCCCGGCGTAAAGCGCCGCATGGAGCTGCTAGCAACAGTGCAGGGCGTGGCGGTATATGACGACTTTGCTCATCACCCCACGGCGATTCGAACCACGCTTACCGGATTGCGCGCGCAGTTGGGTGAGCGTCGTATTTGGGCAGTGATTGAGCCGCGTTCAAACACTATGCGTTTAGGCGTGCATAAAGCGGGGTTGGCTGATTCAGCTAGTGCTGCGGATGAAGTGATTTGGTATCAGCCCGCTGGTATTGATTGGGATTTAAACGCAGTAGTGGCTGCGAGCTCAGTGCCGGCCCAACTGGTTAGTTCGATTGATGACATCATCAATCGTATTGTGGCAGAGGCCAAGCCTGGTGATGCCGTGGTGATTATGAGCAATGGTGGTTTTGGTGGTATCCATCAGCGTTTGTTAACTGCGCTGGGAGCCACCGCATGACATGGCTGGCAGCGCTTGCTGTGGCCGTAGGCGCTGCAGTGGGAGGCTTACTGCGTTGGTTATTTTCGACCGGTTTTAATGGGATGTGGCCACATTTGCCAGCAGGCACCTTGTTGGCAAACTGGTTAGGTGCTTATGTGGTGGGTATTTTGGCGGCGCTGTTTGCAGCCAATCCAGTATGGTCAGACACCATGCGGCTGCTGTTAATTACTGGTCTTTTGGGGGGGTTAACAACTTTTTCTACGTTTTCGCTGGAAGCCGTAAGTCTAATGCAGCGCCAACTATGGCTGCCGGCTATTAGTCACATTTCACTGCATTTAGTTGGTTCTATTTTGCTAACGGTGGCAGGTTTTGCCACCGTCGCAACGCTGCGGCAGGTCTAAGGCTCAGGCAAAGTGGCAAACGTAATCCAGCAACTCTAAGGTTTCAATTTGAAAGCTTGAGTTGGCAGGGACATGAAATTCTTGTCCAGCACCATACTCTTGCCATTCACTGGCGTCTTTTTGCAGTACACGACAGCGGCCTGAAACAACTTCCATGATTTCAGCAGCAGCGGTGTTAAAGGTCAGCGTTGAAGGGAAAATAACGCCCACAGTTTTCTTTTCGCCATTAGCTAAAGTAATGGCGTGGCTGACGCAGCGACCATCAAAGTAGACATTGGCTTTTTTGCTGACGCTGACATTATCAAATTGGCTCACGAGGGCTCTCCACAATAGGTGTGGCAGGATTCTAGAGCTGAGTTCATCAAGCGCCAATAGGGTGTAATCAAAAATACATCAAATCGTCAGGTGGTTGTCATGTGCTTACGACATGATCGCCGACATGAAAAAAGCCGCTTTGACATTTTCTTGGCAAGCAGCCGTGGACGACCCGGTAGTTTTACCGTCCCGGCCTTATATCCATCTTCGCGAACAATTAAAAACAGGCGATTTGGTTTTATTCTCAGGACGTAGCTTGGCTGCTCGCGTTGTGCGAGGTTGCACTGGTAGTCGTTGGTCGCATGTTGGGTTAGTGGTGCGACTGCCAGAGATGCCGCAAACGCCTTTGTTATGGGAGGCCACGCGCGCTAGTAAAGTTCATGACATCTTTCAAGGCTGTCCATTCGATGGTGTGCAAATGGTGTCCTTGGATGAGCGCGTTGCGAGTTATCCCGGTTTAGTCGCCGTGCGTAGATTGCAGGGTGTAAGCACTGATGCTGAAGCTCGACAAACCTTGGAAAGCTTAATTGAGGGCTGGTGTGAGAAGCCCTATCGCAATTTTGTTCGCGCCCACATCAGTGCGTGGGTGCGTGGCTCTGATGAGGGCTTGGCGTTCCAGCGCGGTGGCTTCTGCAGTGAGTTAGTGGCTGAAGTGTATCGTCGTTGGCGCTTACTGCCTTCAGACTTGCCGGCGCGGCACTATGTGCCTAGGGACTTTACCGGCGAGTCTAATTTGCCCATGTTGAAGGGGGCATTATCTCCCGCCTGTCTGTTGTCTGTGTGACTAGTCTATTTAGCTCAAAAAACTATTTATTTTTGTTGTTCGCATGCGGTAGTTTTAGCACTAGATGCCGTTGCCTTGACGCCATCTACACTCGGAGAGTGCTGCATGATAAAGCGCATTGATGACCCCCGCCGCAAAGCCTATGTTCTCGATACCAATGTTCTGATTCACGACCCCAACGCCCTACTCAATTTTGAAGAGCACCACGTGCTTATCCCCATGACTGTTTTGGAGGAGTTAGACAAACTCAAGTCTGGCAAAGCGTCTGTTGCGGCAGAGTGTCGAGCAGCTATTCGCATGATTGATCGAGTGCTGGGAGAAGCTGAGCCCGAGCAAATTCGTCAAGGTGTGCCGATTTGGCGTGATGCCCAGCGGGTATATGAAGGTACTTTGTCGGTGTTGATGGATCAGCCAGAGGGTGGTGTACAGACACTTAATAACTCACTCAATGATAATAAAATCATTAATTTGCTGGTTTCTTTGCAGGTCGCTGACCAACACACCCGTATTGTTTTGGTTACTAAAGACATCAATATGCGCTTAAAGGCTCGTGCCTGTGGCCTAGCTTCTGAGGACTACACCAATGATCAGCTGGTGTCTGACATTACTCAGTTGTCGAAAGGTTATGCAGAGTTTCCGGGTTCATTTTGGGATAAGTTTAATCGTGTCGAAACCGTACAAGCGATGGGCGAAACACGTCACTATTTAAAGCGAAGTGATTGGACTGATCCGGTCTTTGTGAATCAGTTTGTGATGGACGAACAGGGTTTTATTGGTCGCGTGTTAAGTGTGGCTGATGACCTGATTGTGCTGCGAGATTTAAATCACGACCGGTTAATGAATCAGCAGGTATGGGGTTTGCGGCCACACAATATTTTACAAGCTATGGCGCTGGATTTATTGCGTGATCCGCTAGTGCATTTGGTGTCATTAACTGGTCCTGCGGGTTCAGGAAAAACGATCTTAGCGTTGGCAACGGCGATTGAGCAAAGTATTGAAGAGAAGCGCTTTAATAAAATTATCGCCACTCGCTCAACACCGCCTTTAGCAGAAGAGCATGGCTTTTTACCAGGCACGGAAGAGGAAAAAATGGATCCGTGGTTGGGAGCCATTAGTGACAACATTGAAGCCTTGCACTTACATGACGAAAGTCCAAAGGGTTCGGTGGAATACGTTAAGGAGCGAGCAAATATTCAGTTCAAAGCGCTTAACTATATTCGCGGCCGCAGTTTTCAAAAGTCATTGATTTTGATCGATGAGTGCCAAAATTTAACACCTCACCAAATGAAGGCCATTATTACCCGAGCAGGTGAGGGCTCTAAGGTGATTTGTCTAGGAAACCTGGCGCAAATTGATACACCTTACTTAACGCCGACGAGTTCTGGGTTGACGTATATGTGTGAGCGTTTTAAAGGTTTTGCCCACGGCGGGCACTTGCAGCTACATGGAGTGCCTCGTTCAGTATTGGCAGAGTATGCAGAGGCCAATTTATAGGCGGTTTGTCGCAAAATCTTCATGCTGGAAGTGCTTAGTTCTGTTGATTGTCGGGCGCTTAGGCTTTAACCTTGCGCAGTCAGTGAGCTGCAACCTGACAGCTTGGGGGCCTCTAGAGGACAGTCATTCGCCGTTATGGTCTGGGCCGTCTAACTAGGGGCTTTTGTCTTTATTTTCTTAAGTTGGAATGATGCTATGCAACTCGCTGACTACTGCTCAGATCGTGAGTGGAAAAAAATCAAAGAATTGGCTGACACCAAAGAAACTCCTTTTTTGGTGGTTGATTTAGAAATTATTAAGCAAAAATATGAAGAATTGAAGTCGGTATTCCCTGCCGCGATTGTTCATTATGCGTTGAAGGCTAATCCCGGTGAGCCGGTGATTAACCTGTTGCGCGATTTGGGTTCAAACTTTGATTGCGCTTCGATTTTTGAGCTAAACAAGGTGCTGGATGCAGGCGTGTCGCCTGATCGCATTTCCTATGGCAATACCATTAAAAAAGCAGCACATGTGAAGTATGCCTATGACAAGGGCATTCGCTTGTACGCCACAGACTCCAAGTCCGACCTGCAAAACATTGCTGAATTTGCGCCAGGCTCTAATGTGTTTGTGCGTATTTTGGTAGAGGGCGGTGAAACTGCTGAGTGGCCGCTGTCGCGTAAATTCGGTTGCCACCCTGACATGGCTATTGATCTGTTAGTGCAAGCTAAGCAGTTGGGCTTGGTGCCTTATGGTATTTCCTTCCATGTTGGATCACAGCAAAAAGATATTGCGGTTTGGGATGCGGCCTTGTCGAAAGTGAAGTACATGTTCGACTGGATGAAGTATGAAGAAGGCATCGCCCTGCAAATGATCAATATGGGTGGCGGTTTCCCAGCCAACTATATTTCTGAGGTGAACACTATCCAGACCTATGCTCAAGAAATTCTGCGTTATCTGAAAGATGATCACGGCGATGATATGCCAACGATTATTTTGGAGCCGGGCCGCTCTTTAGTTGGTGAGTCGGGCGTGCTGGTGTCTGAAGTTGTACTGATTTCTCGCAAGTCGCGCACTGATTTGAAGCGCTGGGTATATACCGATGTTGGCTTATTCCAAGGTCTGATGGAAACCATGGGTGAGGCGATTAAGTATCCGATTTATACCGAAAAAATGACCGATCGTAGCAATGAAGGCAACGTTGTGTTGGCGGGTCCGACCTGTGACTCCACCGACATTATGTACGAGCAGGCTAACTATCATCTGCCATTAAATTTGGCGGTGGGCGATCGTTTATATTGGATGACCACTGGCGCTTACACCAACTCTTACAGTTCGGTGGAGTTTAATGGCTTCCCACCACTGCAAACTTACTACGTCGATTGAGAGTGCTGTTATGAGTTACAACAATATTCCGGCAGGCAAGGATCTGCCAAATGACATCAATGTCGTTATCGAGATTCCGGCCAACTATGCGCCAATCAAATATGAAATCGATAAAGACGTGGATGCGCTGGTGGTTGATCGCTTTATGGGTACAGCCATGTTTTACCCAGCCAACTATGGTTATATTCCACAAACACTGTCTGAAGATGGCGACCCGCTAGATGTGTTGGTAGTGACGCCGTACCCTGTCGTGCCGGGCGCAGTCATTCGCTGTCGAGCAGTGGGTGTGTTGAAGATGGAAGATGATTCAGGGATTGATGCTAAGTTAATTGCTGTTCCGCATGACAAATTGACGCCAATTTATAAAAACGTCAAAGAGTACAGCGATCTTCCGCCTTTGCTGTTGCAGCAGATTGAGCACTTTTTTACTCATTACAAAGACTTAGAGCCGGGTAAGTGGGTCAAAATCTCTGGCTGGGAAGGTGCTGATGCGGCTCGTACTGAGATTGTGAAGTCAGTCGCTGCCGTTAAGTAAGTGCTGGAAATGGTGTTAAAAACGGGCACGCAATGTGCCCGTTTTTATTTGAGTGAACGTCCAGTCACAAATAATTGATAAATATTGTTTTATTGTCCTACAATTTTTAGTGGCTACCTCTAAAGACTTCCCTATTATTCGTTTCAAGAGATGCAGGCATTGCTTGTTGAAAGTTTCGCAGGCGCATCTGGTTTAACTCAAACTCACTAGGAGATGGAAAATGGGCGAACTTAAGAATCTGGTTGAAGCACAACAAGACGTATTAGTGCGTGTAAAAAATGTTGGTCGTCAAGTATACCTCGCAGGCTTGGGCCTCGTTGAAGTACTGAAAGCTGAAGGCGAGAAGCTGCAAGCTGTTGACGTTAAAGCTAAAGCAGAAGAGCTGAAAGGCAAACTGCAAGCTGTTGACGTTAAAGCTGAAGCCGAAAAGCTGAAAGCAATCGACTACAAAGCTAAAGCAGAAGAGCTGAAAGGCAAGCTGCAAGCTATTGATGCTAAAGCAGAAGGCGAGAAGCTGATTGCTGAAGCTCAGAAACTGTTTAACGAACTGGTCGCTAAAGGCGAACAGCGCGCTGCTTAATTAGTACGGTTGTGTTGTACCTGCGCGAGCAGCTAGCCCGCGTATGCTGAATGGTGAAACCCTCTTGGGGCGGCGCAAGCCGCCCTTTTTTTTGCCTAAGGTTTATTGAGATCGTTAAGCACAGGCAGGATGTCTAGCAGTGTTTGTTGCTGTTCAGCGGTTAACGCTTTCCAAGCGGTCTGAAGTTGAGCAAACGATTTGACCGAATACTTTTGAGTCGGCTGTGTGTATGTCGCAGCAGTAGAGCCAAGTGTGCAAGAAAAGTCAGCCTGTTCACCAGCAAATGCTTTTGTATTGGCCTGTGCCCAAGGCAGGTAATGATGCTGTAGCTCATGTGTCAAAATGGGCAGCAACGTTGGCAATAACGTCGACATTGGCTCTGCGTCACCTTGATCGGTGGGGCTCATGCAGCGCATCACCCAGTCTTGCAGTGCTACATAGGGCTGAAGCAGGGCGCGTGGAGTGGGGTCGGACATCAGCTGGTAATACATGCAAGCCAAGCCAAGATCGGCATAAGTTAATTGTCCTCCGAATAAATAAGCCCTACTTTGCATATGCGCATCAATTAATGCAGCACCTTGCATGACATACGACTCAAGCACAGGTTTGTTGCCTTCAGTGCAGCCTAACGTTGGTAGTCGCGTCATTAAGTGAGCAGATATCATGCCGGCAAACGGAGCGGGATCTGTTCCGGGCTCTACGCTTGCGCGAGCTATGCGTAAGCCTGCATTAATGCGGTCAGCCTCATATTGCCAGCGATAATGGAACATTGGCTTCACTGCCCATTCGTCCGCAGCTTCCTCTAGCGCGCGTGATAGCCAGTGCATGCTGGCATCGGCCAAGCTTACAGAGTTTGTTGGATGACGCTGTTCCAGCATGTCGAGGATGGGCGTAGAGTCTTGAAACGCTTCTTCATCAATAATAAGTAGTGGAATAAGCGGTAGTTTAGCCTTGGCACGAAATGCACTTTCATAACGCCGTGATCGTGGTATCCATTGGTGAGCAATGCCTTTGTAGCGAAGCAGGGCACGGACTTTCACGGCATAGGGTGATACTTCCATGCCAAACAGTTGCATTGTGGTCATACGGAGTCCTTAAGGGTTGGGCGGTTGTTGTTGTCGTTGTTGTTGCCGCCAAGTCCATGGCGCTATGCGCTGGTGTTCCGGTTGTTGCCATAACCCGCGTTTTTGTTCGCGTGCTTCTTGCTCAATTTGCTGCAGCTCGGGCCTACGTAAATAGCGGTGATAAACCCACGCCATACCTTGCGCTAGCATATAAGCATTTATATCTTGATCATTAAAGTACACGATGCCGACGATTCGACCATATTGATCGGTATCGAGCAAGTGTATGCGAACCTGCTTTTGGCCAATCAATTCTTTTAGCATGCGTCTTGATGCTTGACCATAAGCTTGGCCTAATTCTGGTGCATCGATTTCGGCTAAACGAATTTGATGACGTCGATGCTGCTCATCGAGGAGGGTGATGCTGTCACCATCCCCGACATGAATAACAAGGCCGGTGAGCTGGTCAGCTGATGATGCTTGCGCCTGAGGATTGTGTGTCTGAAAGGTGGTTAGCCCAATAACTAGCAGAAGTATAAGTGCGCGCTTCATCACCACTCCAGAAACAAAAAAACCAGCACTAGGCTGGTTTTGATGTTAACGCAAACGCGTTGGATATGGTGGCTATGGCGGGACTCGAACCTGCGACCCCAGCATTATGAGTGCTGTGCTCTAACCGACTGAGCTACATAGCCAAAACAGGCGCGTATGCTAGTTTTTGCGACACGCGCTGTCAAGGATTTAGGTGTCTATGATGGTAAATTTGGCAACCATTTACACGTTAAAGCGGAAGTGCATCACATCGCCATCTTTGACAATGTATTCCTTACCTTCCAAACGCCATTTGCCGGCCTCTTTGGCTCCCGCTTCGCCTTGGTATTTAATGAAGTCTTCATAGCCAACGACTTCAGCGCGAATGAAGCCCTTCTCAAAGTCAGTGTGAATAACGCTGGCAGCTTTGGGTGCTGTGCAGTTCAGCGGGATAGTCCAGGCACGTACTTCTTTTACACCTGCAGTGAAATAAGTGTGCAAACTTAAAAGGCCATAGCCTGCACGAATGACGCGGTTTAAGCCGGGCTCTTCCATGCCAAGGTCGGCCAAGAATGCAACTTTATCCTCTTCATCAAGCTCGGCAATTTCAGCTTCGAGTTTGTTGCAAATGGGCACCACAACGGCGTTTTCAGAAGCTGCTAATTCACGAACTTGATCGAGTAGCGGGTTGTTTTCAAAACCATTTTCATCGACGTTAGCAATGTACATCGTGGGTTTTAAGGTGAGTAAGCCGTAGGACTTAATCGCTGCGCGCTCATCGCTTGATAACGCCACGCTGCGAACAGGCAAGCCTTCATCGAGCGCGGGTTTGATTTTTTCAAACACGGCCTTTAACGCTAACGAGTCTTTGTCGCCACCTTTTGAGAGCTTCGTGACACGAAAGAGTGCTTTCTCTACCGCATCTAAGTCGGCTAGAGCGAGCTCAGTATTAATGACTGAAATGTCGTCTAATGGGCTGACTTTGCCGGCAACATGAATAACGTTGTCATCGTTAAAGCAACGCACCACATGGGCAATGGCTTGTGTTTCGCGAATATTGGCTAAAAACTGGTTGCCTAAGCCTTCACCTTTGGAGGCGCCAGCAACTAGACCTGCAATATCGACAAACTCCATGCTAGTGGGGATGACGCGTTCAGGCTTAACGATAGCGGCGAGGGCATCTAAACGAGGGTCCGGCATAGGCACCACCCCAGTGTTGGGCTCGATGGTGCAGAACGGGAAGTTTTCCGCAGCAATGCCAGCCTTGGTTAGCGCATTAAACAGCGTGGACTTGCCAACATTTGGCAGACCAACAATACCGCAGTTAAATCCCATATTTGTTCTCCGAAATACCTTAGGGCTTTGCTACAAAGCCATTTAATTGGTTCATGACGCGCGCAAGGTCACCTTGAATTAAGGCTTCACGATGACGCAGTGCTTCATCAATAGCTAAATCCGTTAATGCAGACTCGGCGCTTGGCGCTTTGCCTAATACAAAGTTAGAGACTTGTGATTTATCACCTGGATGGCCAATGCCAATGCGCAGGCGATGAAAGGTGTTCTGGTTGCCTAGGCAAACGATGGTGTCGCGCAAGCCGTTGTGGCCGCCATGGCCGCCACCTGTTTTAAGACGAATCTGGCCCGGCAATAAGTCTAGCTCATCGTGCGCGACTAAAATTTCGGCAGGGCTTATTTTATAAAAGCCTGCCACTGTGCCAATGGCTTGGCCCGAGCGGTTCATA
Source organism: uncultured Moraxellaceae bacterium (assembly GCA_947085865.1). Lineage (GTDB taxonomy): Bacteria > Pseudomonadota > Gammaproteobacteria > Pseudomonadales > Moraxellaceae > Perlucidibaca. The sequence goes on along the minus strand of CAMTYC010000035.1, from coordinate 1,837 downwards.
AAGGTGGTAGGGATGAGTAGACGAACATCTTGGCCAGCTACACTACAGCGTGCCAGCATGCCAAATGATTTGCTGTCGGCTACCAGTGAGGTGCCTAGCTGCTGCGCAAGACGCTCAACAAACCACGCGCCGGCGTTGTGGCGTGTGTCGGCGTATTGTGGGCCGGGATTGGCAAGCCCAACGATAAGGCGAAGCGCAGACATGGCGTAGAACTCAAACCTTTAATAAATAAAAAAGCGGGGCTAAAAAGCCCCGCTTTTATAGCACATACAAGCAGCTTACTCAGCAGCGTTAGCTTCTGGTGCAGCGTCGTCTTCAGCAGCAGCCACTTTGCGAGCATGTACGTTGGCTACTGGTTGGTCGTGGTCAGCACCCAATGCCAGTACTGGAATCTCAACGCCTTTTGGCAGCTTGAGGTCAGACATGTGCAGAGTTGTACCTAAATGAACATCAGTCATGTCGACTTCGATGAACTCAGGCAGGCTGCTTGGCAAGCAAGCGACTTCGATGTCGGCGAGTACGTGAGTGATTTCACCGCCTTCAATTTTTACACCAACACAGGCTTCTTGATTGGTGAAGTGCAGAGGTACACGCATGGTGATTTTGTGTGTTGCATCAACACGCAAAAAGTCCATGTGCATCGGCATGCCTTTTACTGGATGACGGTGCAGGTCTTTGATAACGGCTTGTTGTGGTTTGCCATCCACATTGATGGTCAGCACGTGCGAGAAGAAAGCTTCATTCTCTAAGGCTTTGACCACTTCACGCAGCTCTAAGCTGAGTGATTGTGCGGCTTCACTACCACCATAAATGACGGCAGGGATACGGGCTTCTAGACGACGAAGGCGGCGGCTCGCACCTTTCCCTTCAAGCGTCCGGACTTGCGCATTAAGCGTAAATGTTGCGGCGGACATGGTTTTCTCCAGTTTATTGCCAACGCTTGCGACCAGCGTTGGCGGGTTCCAACGACCTAAAGTAGTCGTTGGGGTTTGCACAATAACAACATGTCACTGTGCAGAATTTGGTTTAAAACAAATCAAACATGGCGCTGATGGATTCTTCGTTGTTAATGCGGCGTAGCGTTTCTGCTAATAATGCCGACATGGACAACTGACGAATACGACCACAGGCCTTGGCATCATCCGATAACGGGATGGTGTCTGTAACCACCAACTCATCGAGCTGTGAGTTACGAATATTTTCAATGGCTGGGCCAGACAACACGGCATGTGTACAGTAGGCCACAACACGGCGTGCACCATGCTCTTTTAATGCGGCAGCGGCTTTGCACAAGGTGCCAGCGGTATCAACCATGTCGTCGACAATGACGCAGTCACGGTCTTTGACTTCACCAATAATGTGCATGACCTGTGATTCGTTGGCTTTCGGTCGGCGTTTGTCGATGATGGCCAAGTCGGCGTCATCGAGCTGTTTGGCAACGGCGCGGGCGCGAACAACACCACCAACGTCTGGCGAAACAACTACTAAGTTGTGGTATTCCTGACGCTCGATGTCGGCCAGTAACACTGGCGAGCCATAAACGTTGTCTACCGGGATATCAAAGAAGCCCTGAATTTGGTCGGCGTGCAGGTCAACAGTTAGTACGCGGTCAACACCGACAGTGGTCAGCATGTCGGCAATCACTTTAGCAGTGATAGGCACGCGAGCAGAACGAACACGACGATCTTGGCGGGCATAACCGAAGTAAGGAATGACTGCAGTAATACGTCCGGCACTAGCACGACGCAGCGCATCCGCCATCACAATCAATTCCATTAGATTGTTATTGGTGGGGGCGCAGGTCGATTGCAGAATGAACACGTCTTTGCCGCGAACG
>CAMTYC010000034.1:0-32716 GCA_947085865.1 uncultured Moraxellaceae bacterium | reverse complement strand
TTGGTAAGCCACGCTATCAGCAAAGTTAGGCGCCATCGGCGTGTACAGAGGATCATTGGCGTTTTGCGCGTCAACGACCACGGCCATACGTTGCAAAGCTTCTGTTACCTGCTCTTTGCTACAAACGCCATGATGCAGCCAGTTGGCTACGTGTTGGCTGGAGATACGCAAGGTGGCACGGTCTTCCATCAAACCAATATTGTTGATGTCAGGTACTTTTGAGCAACCAACACCTTGGTCAATCCAGCGTACTACATAGCCCAAAATACCTTGGCAGTTGTTATCAAGTTCGTTCTTGATTTCTTCTGAAGTCCAGCTTGGATTAACGGCTACCGGATAAGTCAAAATGTCATCGATTGAAGCAGGTGTGCGGCTCTTGATTTGCTCTTGTACGTCTTGTACCAGCACTTGGTGGTAATGCGTAGCATGCAGTGTGGCGCCTGTTGGTGATGGCACCCAAGCAGTGTTCGCACCAGACTTAGGATGCGCAATTTTTTGCTCTAACATGGCTTTCATCAGGTCTGGCATAGCCCACATGCCTTTACCAATTTGTGCCTTACCTTTTAAGCCACACGCCAAACCTACGTCGACGTTCCAGTTTTCGTAGGCTGAAATCCACTTAGCCGCCTTCATGTCCGCCTTACGGATCATTGGGCCGGCTTCCATGGAGGTGTGCATTTCGTCACCGGTACGGTCAAGGAAGCCTGTGTTAATGAAAATGACACGTTCTTTCGCAGCACGGATACACTCTTTCAAGTTAACTGTGGTGCGACGCTCTTCGTCCATAATGCCCATTTTCAATGTGTTACGTGCCAAACCTAAGGCATCTTCAACACGTGTGAAAATTTCATTGGCAAATGCCACTTCTTCCGGACCATGCATTTTGGGCTTAACGATATAAACCGAACCGGCTCGTGAATTGCTAACACGATTAGTTTTTAACAGATCGTGCTTAGCGGCTAACACGGTAACCATGGCATCCATAATGCCCTCTGGCACTTCTTCACCTTTGAACAGCACTGCAGGGTTGGTCATTAAATGGCCCACATTGCGCACCAATAACAGCGCGCGACCATGCAATGTAAACTCACCACCCTTAGGTGATTTAAAAACGCGGTCGCCATTGAGCGCGCGCGTCATGGTTTTACCGCCTTTCTCAAACGACTCTGACAGCGTGCCTTTCATCAGGCCTAACCAATTGCTGTACACCTCAACTTTATCTTCAGCATCAACGGCAGCGACGGAGTCTTCACAGTCTTGAATCGCAGTAATTGCTGACTCTAAGTTGACATCTTTAATGCCAGCAGCGTCAGTTTTGCCAATTGGGTGCTCACGGTCGAATTGAATTTCCGCATGCAAATTATTGTTTTTCAATAAAATGCTTGTTGGATTTTCAATGTCACCAGTAAAGCCCACAAATTTCTCAGGCTGCGCCAAGGCAACGGTCTGACCATTGCTCAGGGTGACTTCTAGTGCGCCGTTGTTGATGCGATAGGCCGTACTATCGGCGTGTGAGCCCGCACTTAATGGCGCTGCTTGATCCAAGAATTGACGTGCAAATGCAATGACCTTATTGCCACGTACGGGGTTGTAACCCTTGCCCTTCTCTGCACCACCTTCTTCAGAAATGGCATCGGTGCCATATAAGGCATCATACAAAGAACCCCAGCGAGCATTTGCTGCGTTTAGGGCGTAACGTGCATTCTTAACTGGCACAACTAACTGTGGGCCAGCAATTTGGGCAATTTCGTCATCAACGTTTTCTGGGCTAACGGCAAAATCAGGGCCTTCTGGCACTAAGTAACCAATTTCAGTCAAGAACGCTTTGTAAGCAGCAAAGTCGGCTTTTGGATTGGCACGATGCCAGGCATCAATTTGCGCTTGAATTTCATCGCGCTTAGCCAGCAACGCCTTATTCTTTGGCACGAGGTCAGCCATGATCTGTTCAAACTGAGCCCAAAAATGTTCTGGCGAAACGCCGGTGCCCGGTGCCACTTCATTATTTACCAAGTCATAAAGTGACTTAGCAATTTCAAGTTCACCGATTTTGATGCGCTGATCAGTCATGTATTTAAGCCTCATTGCGATGTTTTCAAAAAAGTGGGCGTAGTCTAGCGAAAAGTTTTGACTCGGTCATTCTCGATCGCGCAATCGTGTGCGTCGACGAGATAAACGTTCAGCTTCAGCGGTGGCTTCTTGCTCAGTAATTTGGCGAGCAACATAACTAATCAGCTGCCGTAACCAGCGATGCGCCGGGCTGTGGTGCAGTAATGGCCCCCAGGCCATTTTTAATTCGAACTCAGGAATAAAAAATGGCGGCTCTTTAATCACTAACTGTGGGTGGTCGGCTTGCAAACGCGCAATGCGGCTAGGCAAGGTCGCAATTAAGTCGGCTTTATGAGCCACTAACGCAGGCATTTGGTAGTGACGAGTGTAAATAGTGATACGACGCTTTTGACCAATGCGACCAAGCGCTGCATCAATTTGACCTAAACCGCCACGATCTGGCGAGATACCAAAGCCAATGCCCATGCCGGTTTTAGACACCCAAATATGTTGTGACTCAAGATAAGTCTTCAAATTAAAGCGCATGGCGGCTGGATTATGTCGATTCAGCAAACATGAGAAGCTATCTGTCCATAATGTAACTTGGTGAAACGACTGCGGGATTTCATTAAAGCGATTAATTGCTAAGTCAACTTTGCCCTGCTCAATATCCTGCACACTCACATCGGATGGTGTCAGGAAGTCCAGCACCACATCTGGCGCCTCGGAGCGTAATGCTTTAACCAACGCTGGCACTAGCGTGGCTTCAGCGTAATCTGATGACATAATGCGAAACACACGTTTTGACGCCAGCGGCCTAAATTCCTGCCTAGGCTCTAAAATATCGGTCACCTGCGATAAGGCTTGGCGAATGCGTGGGGCTAACTCAATAGCGCGCTCTGTTGGCGTCATGCCGTGGCTGGCACGTATTAAGAGTGGGTCATTAAATAGCTCACGTAGGCGTTTTAAGCCATTTGACATAGCCGGCTGGGTAATGCCGAGCTGCTCAGCTGCTCGCGTCACATTTTGCTCACGCAGCAAAACGTCTAAGTAGACTAATAGATTTAGATCAATACGCTCAAGATTCATGGCGTGAATACCCGCAATAACAAACATAGATTTGGAAAATTATGCCACAAACCGTACACTGCGATGGCTTAAAAACTAAAGCTTAGTCTTTAGTACCATTTATCAAACCCTGTGATAGGAACTGCCATGACCACATATACATCAGCAATTGATGCTGTTCGTGCTCTAAAAGCCAAGTTTGGTGACACTTGGAGCGCCATCAGCCCAGAAGATGCAGCTCGCATGCAAATGCAAAACCGCTTCAAAACCGGTCTCGACATCGCTAAGTACACTGCGGCCATCATGCGTAAAGACATGGCTGAGTACGATGCTGATACCAGCAAGTACACTCAATCACTGGGTTGCTGGCACGGTTTTGTTGGCCAACAAAAAATGATTGCCAACAAAAAATACTTCGGCACCACCAGCAAAAAGTACCTGTACCTGTCTGGTTGGATGGTTGCAGCACTGCGTTCAGAATTTGGTCCTTTGCCTGACCAATCCATGCACGAAAAAACATCGGTTCCAGCCCTGATCGAAGAGCTGTACACCTTCTTGCGTCAAGCCGATGCTAAAGAACTGAACGACCTGTTCCGCAACTTGAAAAAAGCTCAAGATGCTGGCGACACTGCAAAAGCCAAGGCTATCGAAGATCAAATCAACAACTTCGAAACCCACATTGTGCCAATCATTGCCGACATCGACGCTGGTTTCGGTAACGAAGAAGCCACATACCTGTTGACCAAGAAAATGATTGAAGCCGGCGCTTGCTGTATTCAAATCGAAAACCAAGTATCTGACGCTAAGCAGTGCGGTCACCAAGCAGGTAAAGTGACTGTTCCACACGAAGACTTCTTGGCTAAGATCAATGCTGTTCGTTATGCATTCTTGGAACTCGGCGTTGAAGACGGCGTAATTGTTGCCCGTACCGACTCTGAAGGTGCTGACTTGACGCAAAAAATCCCTGTTTCTAACGAACCAGGTGACTTGGCTTCTCAGTACATCAGCTACTTAGATACTCAAGAAATTGATATCTCTGAAGCTAAAGATGACGAAATCCTGATCAAGCGTGATGGCAAGCTGCATCGTCCTAAGCGTTTGGCTTCTGGCTTGTTCCAGTTCCGTGAAGGCACACAGATCGATCGCGTTGTGCTCGACTGCGTTACTTCTTTGCAGAACGGTGCTGACCTGCTCTGGATTGAAACACCAACACCAAACGTGGCAGAAATTGCTCACATGGTTAACCGTGTTAAAGAAATCGTTCCAAATGCTAAGCTGGTCTACAACAACAGCCCATCATTCAACTGGACTTTGAACTTCCGTCAACAAGCCTACGACCGTTTTGTTGCTGAAGGCAAAGACGTGTCTGCTTATGACCGCGCCAAGCTGATGAGCAAAGAGTACGACGAGACTGAATTGGCTAAAGAAGCTGATGAAAAAATCCGTACATTCCAAGCTGATGCAGCTCGTGAAGCCGGTGTGTTCCACCACTTGATCACACTGCCTACATACCACACCACAGCGCTGCACATGCATGAACTGTCGAAAGGTTATTTCGGCGACCAAGGCATGTTGGCTTACGTGGCTGGCGTTCAGCGTAAAGAAATCCGTGAAGGCGTTGCTTGCGTTAAGCACCAAGCCATGGCGGGTTCGGACATTGGCGACGATCACAAAGAGATCTTTGCTGGTGAACAAGCGCTGAAAGCAGGTGATGACAGCAAAAACACAATGAACCAGTTCCAAGGCTAATTTGGATCTGTCATTGTAAAAAAAGGCCCGCTTTATGCGGGCCTTTTTTATTAAAGCTGATTTATTTTGCTTAAATACAGCTCCGCTTGATCAATCACCGCCCGCCTATCCTCTGGTTTTCTTTGTTGCCAATTTTTCAACACAATCGCCATACGATGATTAGGTTTTAATAAATCAAAATGTCGATTTATAAAGTGCCAGTACAAACTGTTCAGTGGGCAGGCATTGTTTCCTGACTTTGCCTTCACATCATAAAAACAGTGGCGGCAATGATCACCCTGGCGATGAATATAGGCACCAGAGGCCACATAAGGCTTGGTGGCAATCCGACCGCCTTCAGCAAACTGGCTCATGCCATGGGTATTCGGCCATTGCACCCACTCAAACGCATCAACATAAATACTCAAATACCAGTCATTAATAGCCGAAGGTGAAACACCGGTCAGCAAGGCAAAGTTGCCAGTGACCATGAGCCGCTGAATATGATGCGCATAACCGGTATTTAATGACTGTTTAATTGCCTGAGAGAGACAGCGCATCTGTGTGTCGCCAGTCCAAAACCAGGCTGGCAAAGGATTATGGTGATCAAAATGATTAGATTCGGACATGTCCGGGTATAAATGCCAATAGAGGGAACGCATATACTCTCGCCAACCCAAAATTTGGCGAATAAAGCCCTCACAAGCTGCAATATCGACCTGCCCATGTCGCCATGCCTGCTCGGCTGCTTGAATAACCTCTCGTGGCGACAGCAATTTCAGATTGAGCGCAAACGACAAGCGCGAATGAAATAAAGTGCCCTGGCCATCAACTAATGCATCCTGATAACGGCCAAAATGCGGCAGGAGCTCAGTAATAAAGTCGTGCAGCAACTCCACAGCCTGCGTTCGATTGATTGGCCAGTCTATTGTGTCACCAATTTGGCCTATTGTTTTCACTTGGCAATGTTGTAGCAGCGTCACGATATGCCGGCACTCGTTTGCAAACGTGAGAGGCTGTGGAATGTTAAAGGCTCCGTCATAGGCTGCCCGGTTAGCTGCATCATGATTCCACTTGCCGCTAATAGGCTTCCCGTCAGGGGCCATCAATACCTGCTCACGTTTGCGCATATGACGATAAAAAGTCTCCATCAAAAAATGATGCGCACCTGATTTAAACAGCTTGGCGACAGCCCCTCTTTCAGCCAAAAAGTGCTCGGTTGATACGCACTGGCTTGGAATGCTTTGGGCACTGGCAAACTCATAGAGTGCTTGCTCTAAGCGATACTCATCTGGCTGCTGCCACGACCATGACTGATAGTTATTGTTGGCAAGAAGGCGTGCCAGATTGGCACAAATACTTTGTTGATTGGCTTGATCGTCAAGAGTGAGATAGATGACTTGGTGCCCTGCCCGTCGAAGGGTGTCAGCAAACTCACGCATAGCAAGAAAAATCCCCACCACTTTTTGCACATGATGTTGGCAGTAGTCTGTTTCGCTACGCACTTCCATCATGACAAAATCCACACTCGTATCACATTGCTGAAACCATGAGTGCTCAATATTTAGCTGGTCGCCTAAAATTAGGCGTAGCTCTTTCATGCTGATTTATTCCGCTGCCGACGACAAGCATCAGAGCAATACTTGACCTCTTCCCATACAGCTGACCATTTTTTGCGCCAACTAAAAGGTCGCTGACAAATCAGACAAATCTTACTAGGCAGATTCTGTTTTTTTACACCACGCATGATTGCGCCTCGTATCATTTATTTAATGTAAATTAAGCTGACTGAGGCGTCATTTCGATTAGACAACAAGGCCTTTTTACTTGTATCTTGGCTGCCCCTTGGGTGTGTCGACTGACTATGAACGCTGCCGATCTCAGCAAAACGCTTCCTTCTGCTTACGTCTTGTTATTACTTGATGTCACCAAGCGCTTTGGTGTCAGTGAAGAAGAGATCTTGTCACCTTTTGGTTTGACCCGAGCTGCATTGCTAGATACCCATGAACATCTTCCATTGACCCTGGTGAATGATGTCCTCATCCACGCCCTAGCCGTAACCAAAGAGCCTGCCCTGCCATTTCACATTGGCATGCAAATGAAAATCTCTACCCATGGTTTTATCGGCTTTGCTGCCATGACAGCAGATAATGTTCGCCAAGCCTTGGAATTAGTGGAGCGTTTTAGTGAGCTGCGGTTATTAGGCGCCAACATTCGTTTAATTGTGGATGGTGATAACGCCAAACTACTCGTTGATACAGACTTAACACTTCAGCCATTACGTGATGCTGTCCTTGCCGCACTCATGGTGGGCTTCGGCCAAATGGCGCAGGTTGTGACCGGTGAAACGCTTTATGGTGTGGCCTACATCGAAATTGATGAGGAGCCGCGATATCGCGACATCATGTACCGCCTACCGGCTCAGATTCATTTTAAGCAAGCTCAAAATGTGATTTGTTTTGACGCCAGCTATCTGGATTTACCGCTACTCATGTCAGACACAGCATCCATGCAGCTGGCAGTTAAGCAGTGTGAGCAAGAGTTAGCAGCTATTGGTCACTTCAGTCCTTTCATACGTGAAGTGCGAGCCTTGGTTCATGACAGCAGTGTTGGTTTCCGCTCGTTAGAAGCAGTAGCAGAAATGCTGAATCAATCTGAGCGAACTTTAAAGCGGCAGTTAGCACAAGAAGGCACTACGTTTAGCGACATTTTGGAAGATATGCGTCGGCAAGAGGCTATTCGTTTATTGCTCAATACGGGTGAAAGCTTAGACCGAATTGCCGAGGCACTTGGATATTCTGATGTGGCTAATTTTAATCGCGCCTTCAAACGATGGACCGGCACTACCCCCGGCCAATATCGTCGTGAGCAAAATCAATCAGATAAATAGCATACAATTGTCCGAATCGACTTGATTGTTATTAAGTTTTTGTGGAATTATTGGGCACATAAAAATAATACATCCCAGAGGGTGACCCATGTCCGCAAACGCTTTTGCATTACGAGCGCTTCCGCTTGCTATTCTTTTTTCTGCACTTAACTCTCACGCTGGTGGATTAGACCTACCCACTATTGCCGCATCTCATCAAGGCACGTCCAATGCAAACTCGGCAGAAGCTGCAGATGCTTCGGTTATTTATTACAACCCAGCAGGTATGGCGATGCTGCGTGGCATTAATGTCAGTAACAGTCTGTCTGTTTTTACCATTCGAGGCAAAGTTGATGTTGATGAAACGGGGACTACTCGAACGCCTCCCCCTGATGCTAATAACCCTGGCGATGAAGGCCGCCCTATTGGGCCGTCAGGAGACGCAGGAAGTTTCTGGCCTAAAGTATTAGGAGCGGGCTCTTTCTTCGCTACGGTGCCATTACATCGCATTAACTTAGATGCACTAAAAGCAATTCCAAACTATGAAGACATTACGATTGGTATCGGTATTTTTGCGCCCGGCGGCGGAAACTTAAACTATAAAGCTGACTGGGGTGGTCGATATCACGCAGACAACGTCGCTATTGAGCTGATTAACATCAACCCTTCAGTAGCGATTCGGTTTGATGACAAACACAGTATTGGTTTCGGTGCTTCTGTTATTGGTGGCCACCTTCGTCAAGGCGTACAAATTGATACTGATGTGGCGCCATATTTATTTAAGCCTTATGTTGAGAGCCTCAATTTAAATCAAGCAACCAATTTATTGAATGGACTTACTGGAACTGATGCGTTTAGCAATGTTTGTGCAGAAGGCCTTTTAAACTCTCTTTGTTCGGCGGTTGGTGTTGGCCTTCTGCCACTTGATAACCAGCAACAAAGTGAACTGTCAGGATTCTTAGCAGGTCCATTATTAGCCTCAGACGCATCAGGCAAAGGTGATGTTGAAATGTATGGTTATGGCTTCGGTTATAACCTTGGTTATATGTTTAACTTCGATGCCACAAGTCGTTTAAGTCTTGCTTATCGCTCTGAAACCACTATGAAGATGCGCGGCGATTTAGAGTGGAGCATCGACAATATCAAAGCAGTGACCGATGACATTACTCCTGTTCTGCCAGATTGCGACGCTGGTGGCGGCACCAAAACCGTTCCTGACTTCTTACGCAATTGCTTACGGCCAAACACTACCGCCAAAGGTGATTTGATTATTCCAGCCCGTCTTTCTTTGGGTTATTTCAAAGCATTAAATGACAAGATTGATTTGATGTTTGATTACACATTCATTCAAACCTCTGCAGTGAAAGAAATTAAGGTTAAGTTTCTTGACCAAAAATCTGAAGGTGGCCAAACAGTTAGTCAAGGTCCTGGCGGAATTCAAACACGTTGGAGAGATTCATTTAAAGCATCAGTTGGCGCGAACTATCACTACAACGATAAGTTAACGCTAAAAACTGGCTTTCAGTTCGACCTAACACCTGTGCCTAGCGCACGCTTCCGTCATCCAGGGGCGCCCGATAGTGATCGCTATATGTTCTCTTTAGGCGCCAACTATAAGCATGCTAAGAACCTAACCTTTGATGCTGGTTACAGTTTAATCATCCTAGCGGATTCACGATCAGAATACCGCGACCCATGTCGCGGAACATTTAGTGAGCAGGAAGATGGAACCGTTGACTTTGATACAGCGCGATCCGATGACTGTACTGGCAACGGCGGTACTTTCCGCGGCAAGTTCTACGATACCTACATTAATATGCTGAGCTTCGGATTTAACCAAAAGTTCTAATCATCGTGTCAATAAAAAAACCGGCTGAAAATGCCGGTTTTTTTATTGTGTAAAAGCTTAATTTAACAACACATTCACCATTTTTAGCGGATCATGGGCGGCATCTGAAACGATACCTGCGCTTCTTCGCTTCAACTCCAAGCCCTCAAAGTCAAACAGCTCTCTGTCAGCCAACTGTGAAGGCGCAACATTTTGCAATGCAGTAAAAATACTGTCTAAACGTTGTGGGTGTTTTAAATCCCAGTCTCTAAGCATTTGGTTAATCATTGCGCGTTGCAGATTGTCTTGTGAGCCACACAAGTTGCAAGGAATGATGGGAAACTCTTTTAAGCGCGCAAACTCCGCGATGTCTTTTTCTTTGCAATACGCCAGCGGGCGAATCAATACATTTTTGCCGTCATCAGACAATAACTTTGGTGGCATGGCTTTGTTGCGGCCAGCATGAAACAAGTTCAAGAAAAACGTAGCCATGATGTCATCGCGGTGATGCCCCAGCGCGACTTTAGTGGCACCAATCTCTTGAGCGAAACCATACAAACTACCACGACGCAAACGACTACAGACGGCACAAAACGTCTGACCTTCTGGGGTCAGCTCTTTAACGATGCTATAGGTGTCTTTCTCTAAAACATAAAACGGCACACCGCGCTCAGTTAAGTACTTCGGCAGCACTTCTTCAGGAAAGTCTGGCTGCTTTTGATCTAAGTTGACCGCGACCAACTCAAACTTTATAGGTGCGCTGAGCTGCAGGCTAAGCAGCATTTCCAACATGGTATAGCTGTCTTTGCCACCGGACAGACAAACCATAATCTTGTCGCCATCCTGAATCATGTTGTAATCAGTGATGGCTTGTGCCGTCAGGCGTCGCAAGCGTTTTTGCAGTTTATTAAACTCAGTTCTTGAGCCTTTGTCTTCAATGGTATTTGTCATGGCATATCAGAAGGTATGGTTAATTTGCGCACCGACTGAGTGAATATAACTGTCGGTGAAACGACCGCGAAATGTACCACCATTTCCCGTGCATTGCGAAAAGTCACGACGTCCGGGCTCATTGGAGGTCTGACCATCTGTGGTTTCATAACCGGCAGGATGACAGAAGTCAGTGTAGTTCGAGCGCGCATCCGCCAACATGATAAAGCTGTATGCAAAATCCAGCGTGAACTTGTCATTAATACGATAATTAACACCCGTTGCTATGCTGTAGCGATCAGCATCAGGCACTGCGGCGTGACGACTTTCTGCATTCGGAACGGGTGTCATGTCATAACCCAGACCACCACGTAACAGCCACTTATCATTTACACGGTAATTGGCGCCGATGCCTACTCTAAATGTGTCGCGGAAGTTAGTTCGAATGACAGCATCACCCTGCTTCGGATCGTCGATTTGAACGCGTAATTCATTCATTAAACTGGTGCGCTGAAACATGACCGAAGCCATTAACGCCAAACGCTCATTAAACTGGTGAAAAACACCGGCGATCAGGCTGTCGGGGGTTGTTACTTTTAGACGTGCTTTACTGTCCGGTCGAACTTCATTCTCGACAAACTCTTTAGCATTCACCTGTTGCGTAATATTGTTTGGATTAGGGATGGTTGTTTCAGGATTGATGCCATCAAAACGCCAATCAACATCACCTCGTAACGTTTGGCGAATACGTGACCGGTAAGCCAAACTAAAACGTGTGTTGTCGTTTAAGCTAAACATATACCCTAAGTTATATCCGACACCAAAACCGTAACCTTCGAAGTCAAAAGAGTTCATGCCAAACTCTTCTTCCGGCGGCAATATCGCATTCACTAGGGGGCGACATAGTTCAATCGATAAACCACCTAATAAATCACACAGCGCACCACCAGTTCCGCCACCAAGGCCCTTAACAGCATCTAAGCCCTGCTCTTGCACGGCCAAAGCCACGTCAGCTCCAAGCTTGGTTTTGGCGTGTGATACTTGGCCACTAAAGCCAATGGCTACCGAGTGTTGATCATCAAATCGGATCGCCATCACTGGATTAATATTTAGCGTTTCAATGGCTGCGCGGTCAGCAAAAAAACGACCGGCATAATCAGATTTGTAGTTAATGTTGGCACCATAAGGTACAAACAGCCCTAAACCAAAGGTGATGTCGCCGTTGTAAGGCATCACAATATATGACTGTGCACCACCGATAACTTGTGGATGATAAGAGCCTGCAGGGCCACCACCTGCTTCTTCACCATTGGCCCGCGTTGTACCTTCATCAGTGAACTTGCCGCGAATACTTAAAAGCTGAACACTGTCAGACTTGACGGTGCTACGCATACGAGTCATGCCCGCTGGATTGAAATAAACCGTGGATGCATCCGCAGCTTCAGCAGCATTAGCGTGAGCTGTACCCATAGCACTGGTCGACATCCAAGGGTAATCAATACCAGCGGCAAAGCTGCTGCTAATTGGAAAAATAAACCCCAAGGTTAAATAAAGTGGCAATGAAAATCGCATGACAATAATGCCCAGCACTGAAAGGGGCACCATAGTAACGATGACTAAACATTTGTTCAGTCCAGATTGTCTGACAATCCTGTTATTTCAGGCTTTGATTGATTGAATTTAAAGCAGTCAACGGGTCAGCAGACTGTGTGATCGGACGGCCAACCACCAAATAATCAACACCCGCTGCCATCGCCTGTGGCGGCGTCATAATACGGCGCTGATCATCAGCCAATGCATCAGCAGGACGAATGCCTGGGGTAACCAGCAAAAACTCTTTAGGCAGTTGCTGGCGCAACATTAATGCTTCTTGTGCTGAGCACACCACACCATGCAAGTCGCATGCTTGTGCCAAGTTTGCTAGACGGCTCACTTGCAGCTTTGGATCAAGGTCTATACCAATTTCGGCTAAGTCAGCCGCTTCCATACTAGTTAACACAGTAACTGCCGTTAATAGTGTGGTTGACTGCTTTTGAGCCAAACGCTCACGTGCTGCCATCATCATCCGGCGGCCGCCACTAGCATGTACGTTCACCATCCAAACACCCAAATCAGACGCGACAGCCACCGCTGCAGCGACTGTATTTGGAATATCGTGGAACTTTAAGTCGAGAAAAACGTCAAAGCCGGCATGTTGAAGGCGCTCTACTAAAACTGGCCCTGCCTGAGTAAATAGCTCTTTGCCAACTTTTAATCGGCACTGGCTGGGGTCAAGCTGTCTAACAAAATCTAGGGCGGTGTCAGGTCGCGCAAAATCTAGCGCAACAATAACGGGGGATTCACACACTATTTTTGACATTGGGGTCTACTTTTGCTTTTTCTACACGACGCTGACGTAATGCCAGCCAACTGACACCGTAAATAAAACCTAGAAAAATACCGATGACAAAGGTAAAGAAAATGGTCAGACCGGCGTGGACATTAATAAACGAAACAAATAACAGATCTAGGTCGATGCGCTGGCTATTTGCCAAAGACATCCATAACACGACAAATAATATAAATAGCAAAAACACAATCATGAGTGTTTTACGCAGATAACTCATTTTTCACTATCCTGCTTGATCGGTGTGGTCGTAGCACTTTCATTCACTCGATCACGTAATGCTTTGCCCGGCTTAAAGTGCGGCGTAGATTTGTTCGGTAATTCAACAGCTTCACCGGTTTTAGGGTTGCGGCCAATGCGTGCTTCGCGATGGTGCAGAGAGAAGCTGCCAAAACCACGAATTTCAATTCGCTCGCCTGAAGCAAGTGTTTCGGACATATGCTCAACAACAGACTTAACGGCCAGCTCAACATCTTTTGCTGTTAATAATGTTTGTCTAGCAGCAAGACGATCGATCAACTCTGAGCGTGTTAGCGACATGCGTGGTCACCTCTGCAATATAAGAAAACAACACGATGATTCTAAACAAAAAAAAGCGGGAGTAGACAACTACTCCCGCTTTTTTATCACAAATTAAACTTAGTTGTTCATTTGTGCTTTGATCAGGTCACCGATGGTCTTAGGACCAGCAGCATCAGTACCCTGTTCTTTCAACGAAGCAATGGCTTCGCGATCTTCGGTTTCATCCTTGGCTTTTACAGACAAGTTGATAACACGAGTTTTACGATCGATGCTGATGATCTTCGCTTCAACTGTGTCGCCAACAGCCAAGATCTTAGTGGCATCTTCCACACGATCACGGCTCAGCTCTGATGAACGCAAGCTGGCTTCAACACCATCCATCACTTCAATGGTTGCACCGCGAGCATCAACTGACTTAACAGTGCCCTTCACGATGGCGCCTTTGTCGTTAGCATTGCAGAAGTCACCGAAAGGATCGCGCTCTAACTGCTTGATACCCAAGGAGATACGCTCACGCTCTGGGTCAACAGAAAGGATAACGGCTTCAACTGGATCGCCTTTCTTGAAGTTACGCACGGCTTCTTCACCGGTTTCGTTCCAAGAGATATCAGACAAGTGAACCAGACCATCAATACCGCCATCGAGACCAATGAAGATACCAAAGTCAGTGATTGACTTGATGTTGCCAGATACTTTCTCGCCTTTCTCATGCTGACGCGCAAACGCATCCCATGGATTCTCGCGGCACTGCTTGATGCCCAGAGAAATACGACGACGCTCTTCATCGATGTCCAGAACCATAACGTCCACTTCATCACCGATTTGAACAATCTTAGATGGGTGAATGTTTTTGTTGGTCCAATCCATTTCAGAAACGTGAACCAAACCTTCCACGCCTTCTTCGATTTCAGCGAAGCAACCATAATCTGTCAGGTTGGTCACTTTGGCTTTGACGCGTGTACCTTCAGGGTAACGGCCCATCAATGCCAACCATGGATCTTCACCCAATTGCTTAAGACCTAACGACACGCGGTTACGCTCGCGGTCAAATTTCAATACTTTAACGGTGAGTTCGGTGCCCACTTCAACGATTTCGTTTGGATGCTTAATACGCTTCCAAGCCATATCGGTAATGTGCAACAGACCATCAATGCCGCCCAAGTCAACGAATGCACCGTAATCGGTGAGGTTCTTAACGATACCTTTAACCACTTGGCCTTCTTGCAGATTGGCCAACAGTTGTTCGCGTTCTTGTGAAGACTCAGCTTCCATCACAGCGCGGCGAGAAACCACTACGTTGTTACGCTTAGCATCGAGTTTGATCAGTTTGAATTCGAGTTCACGACCTTCTAAGTGCGCTGTGTCACGGATGGGACGAATGTCAACCAAAGAACCAGGCAAGAAGGCACGGATAGAGCCAACATCGACAGTAAAACCGCCTTTGACTTTTCCCGAAATAATACCGCGAACGATTTCGCTGGCTTCGAAAATCTTCTCCAAACGGATCCAAGTTTCTGCGCGCTTGGCTTTTTCGCGTGACAACACGGTGTAGCCCATGCCGTTATCTAACGCGTCAACCACAACGTCTACTGCATCACCAACAGCTACTTCTAGCTCGCGGCGATCGTTTAAAAACTCTTCACGGGCAATCACACCCTCAGATTTCAAACCTGTGTCTACAGTAACCCAGTCGTTATCAATGGCAACAACAGTACCCTTGATGAGCGCGCCACGCTCAACGTCTAGGGAGATCAGGCTTTCTTCAAACAGGGCGGCAAATGAATCAGTCATGTAATCCTTCCAGTGCCAAAATGGCACTTATATTTCCATCTAACCAGCTTAGATGGCGTAGTGGTTAATAGGTTAAGAGTCAGCCCTGCTGGTTGTCGCTGAGCTCTAAACCACCCCAAGTAGTGAAAGCAGCGTGTCTGCCCTCACCGATGAGTTCTTTTCAGTCGCTTTAAATAAACCGACTGATTAATTCAAAATCTTTGCAAAAACAGGTACTTGCTTGGCTGCTTCAAAGACATTTTGCAACACAGCTTCAATGCCTAAGTCAGTGCTATCGAGTACTAATGCGTCTTGTGCTGGCCGTAATGGCGCCACACTGCGGTTCATATCTCGGTCGTCACGTGCCTGTATGTCATTTACAAGGTCGCGAAGATTAGCATCAAAGCCCTTTTCCAGCAATTGCCGATAACGTCGCTCGGCGCGCGCTTGAGCTGATGCTGTCAGAAACACTTTTAATTCGGCATGTGGGAAAACGACCGACCCCATGTCACGACCATCAGCGACTAAGCCTGGCAGCTCACAGAATGCTTGCTGACGCGCCAACAAAGCATTGCGGACTTTCGGCAAAGCAGCCACTTGTGATGCTAAGCGCCCTGCCTCTTCCGTACGAATCAGGTTAGTCACCTCTTCACCTTCAAGAAGTATTTTGCCATCACCGTTGTCATCGGTCAAAAATTGTACATCTAAATGTGCTGCAAGAACTTCTAACGCCGCTTCATTATCCAACGCCACCCCATGACGTTCAGCTGCTGCACCCAATAAACGATATAACGAACCCGAATCAAGCACGTGATACCCCAGTCGAGCAGCAACACGGTGAGCGATGGTGCCTTTGCCAGAACCGCTAGGTCCATCAATGGTGATAATCGGTACTTTTACCGCTATTGGGCGTTTTTCAATTTCAGCACTCATGCGGAATCTCCTGCAGATTGTTCATGCGCGGAAATATTCAAGCCGCAACGTTTAGCAAGGCCAATAAAGTCAGGGAAGCTGGTAGCCACATTGGCACAGTCGCGAATCACAATAGCGCCATTGGCACGCAAACCAGCAATGGCAAACGACATCGCAATACGATGATCGCCATGGCTGATCACTTCTCCACCCTGCAACTGACCACCGACAATAACAGCGCCGTCTTCGGTTGGTTTAATATCAATACCAAGCGTTAATAGGCCATCAGCCATCACTTGGATTCGGTCCGACTCTTTAACGCGTAACTCTTCAGCACCGGTCAACACCGTTGTACCTTCGGCACAGGCAGCAGCGATAAAAAGCGAAGGAAACTCATCAATCGCAAGCGGTACCAGATGCTCTGGAATGTTTATGCCACTGAGCTTGGCGCTACGCACACGCAAGTCAGCTACGGGCTCACCACCAGACTCACGAGGGTTTAATACGTCAATATTCGCGCCCATCAAGCGTAAAATATCAATAACACCAGTACGTGTTGGGTTCATACCAACATGCTCTAGTGTTAAATCCGAGCCTTCAGCAATACTGGCGGCAACCAAGAAAAAAGCCGCAGAGGAAATATCGGAAGGCACATCAATGCGCGTTGCCGTTAACTTGCCACCGCCTTTTATAGAAACGGTATTACCCTGAACATCAACGGCATAACCAAAACCACGCAACATGCGCTCAGAATGGTCTCGTGTGGGTGCTGGCTCGGTGACTGAAGTGGTGCCTTGCGCCCATAAACCGGCCAGCAAGACACCAGACTTTACTTGCGCACTGGCAATCGGCATATCGTAATGAATGCCAGTCAATGACTGACCGCCCTGAATGCTAACGGGTGGCGTCCCGCGCTCACCGGTAGTTTGAATAGATGCACCCATCGCGCGAAGTGGCTTAGCAATACGCTCCATCGGACGCTTGTTTAATGAAGCATCGCCCGTCATCACGGTATCAAACGACTGTGCCGACAAAATACCTGACAACAAACGCATAGAGGTGCCGGAGTTACCGACATATAACGGGCCTGGGGGCGCTTTTAAGCCATTTAAACCGACGCCATGAATGCGGACATGGCCACGCTCCGGCCCTTCAATAACAACACCCATATCACGGAATGCTTGCAAGGTAGCTAAGGCGTCCTCACCTTCTAAGAAACCAGAGACTTCAGTGACGCCTTCTGCCAAGGAACCCAACATAATTGAGCGATGTGAAATGGATTTATCACCGGGCACACGAACACGGCCAACAAAGCGACCACCGGGATTTACGTTATAAATAAGTTCTTTTGAGGCTGTCATTGATTTGGCATAGGCCGTTCCGGCCAACATATGAGTGAAATGTTCTCGTGCAGCACGTGCACGCGTAAAAATACCTAATAAAGCCGCACTATCGCCTGCCGTAATGGCCTGCTTGAGTGAGGCTGTGCCGGCCTCAAAAGCGTTTAAGGCTTGAAGCACGGCGTCGCGATTGGCAAGAAAAATGTCATGCCACATGCGCGGATCCGATGCAGCAATCCGAGTAAAGTCGCGAAAACCGCCGGCAGCATACCGAAACACATCTAAATTGTCGCTCTCGGAGGCTAATGTATCGACCAACGAAAATGCTAAGAGGTGTGGCAAGTGGCTAGTTCGGGCCAATACTTGATCATGTTTGCTCACCGACATCTCTAAAACATCGGCGCCTGCCCGTTGCCATAACTCGCGAACCAGCTCAACAGCTGATAACTCAGTTTCCGCTAGCGGCGTTAGAATGACTTTGTGACCAACAAATAAGTCAACACGTCCTGCTAACACACCACTTTGCTCTGAGCCAGCAATTGGGTGGCCTGGCACCAAAAACTTAGGCACTGATGACCACACCCGCAATGCAGCTTCAACCACACTGCCCTTGGTGCTGCCAACGTCAGTAATAACGGTATTGCTAGCAATAACAGGCTTAATTTCTCGCAGCACTGTTTCTGTAGCATTTACCGGCATGGCTAGGATGACTAGATCGGCACCACGAACGGCATCAACAGCTTGCAAATAACCAATATCAATTAAGCCTAGTTGCTTGGCTTGTGCCAAGGTTTCGCGACTGCGGCTACAAGCCGTGATTTTTTCAGCAAGACCTTGCTCACGCATCACGCGCGCCAGACTAGAGCCAATGAGCCCCAACCCTACAAAGGCGACATGTCGCAAAGGCCAGCGGCTCAATGTGAAGCTCCAATAGCCGCCAGAACACGCTTAATTGCGTCAGCAGCAAATGCATTTTCTTCAGCGAGGCCTATCGAAATACGCAAATGGTTAGGCAAACCATAGTTTGCCACCGGGCGCACAATCACCCCTTCGCGCAGCAATGCCTCGAATATGGGACCTGTTGGTTGCTTAAAATCCACACAAAGAAAGTTGCCGCGTGAGGGCAAAGCACTCAGTCCTAAGTCGGCTAAATACGCCTGCCATTGCTGATGACCTTGATCGTTAAGTTCACGGCTACGACGTACAAAATCGTCGTCATTTAAAGCGGCGGCAGCTGCTACTAAAGCGAGTGAATTAACATTAAAAGGCTGTCGTACTCTATTTAAAATATTAATAATTATTTCAGATGCAACCGCATAACCAACTCGTAATGAAGCAAGACCATAGGCTTTGGCAAACGTGCGGCTAACCACTAAATTAGGGTATTGAGACAACACTGATAAGCCGTCTAGTGCGTTAGGGTCACTGACAAACTCACCATAGGCTTCATCTAGCAAAACAATAATATGACTAGGAACTTGCTGCATAAAATGTGCAAATTCGTCAGCCTCGAACCAAGTGCCAGTCGGGTTATTCGGGTTGGCTAAGAAAATAACCTTGGTACGCTCGCTAATCGCCGCCGCCATCGCCACTAAATCATGACCGAAGTTTTTAGCCGGAACACAAACACCCGTGGCACCAGCAGCCTGCGTAGCTATCGGATACACAGCGAACGCGTGCTGAGCATAAATCGCTTCATCGCCAGTACTTAAAAAGGCACGTGCAACCAGCTCGAGCACATCATTAGAACCATTACCTAAGACAATTTGCTCTGTTAACAGCTTAAAGCGTTTTGCAATTGCTGCTTTCAGTACAAAACCATTACCATCGGGATAACGCGCTAACTCCAATGGGTTCGCCAGCATCATCGTCATGGCTTGTAGACCTAACGGTGATGGTCCCAGTGGATTTTCATTGCTAGCCAGCTTAACAACACGTGTTAGGCCTAGCTCACGTTGTAGCTCATCAATCGGTTTGCCCGGCTGATATGGCGCTAAAGTGCGCACACCAGCATTGGCTTGCTTAATAAAATCAGCCACTTACAAGACCGCCTTAGGATATGAACCCAGCCACTTAATGGCACGCATATGAGGCTCCAGCTCAGCAATAACCTCTTGCACTACCGCATCGTCTTGATGGCCCTCAAAGTCGATAAAAAACACGTAAGTCCAAATATCATTACGACTAGGACGGCTCTCGATACGCGTTAAGTTAATACCACGACGGTGAAACGGCTCTAACAAACCATATAAAGCGCCAGCCGTATTTTTCACCGAAATCATGATGGAGGTTTTGTCATCACCACTGGCAGGAATAGGCTCTGGACCGATAATCAAAAAGCGTGTGGTGTTATTTGGATTGTCTTCAATACGTTGATGACGTTTGGTTAAGCCATATAACTCGGCGGCTGTTTCACCGGCAATTGCAGCCGAGTGCCACTCACCTTTGATTCGGCGAGCAGCCTCAGCATTGCTTGACACCGCCACACGCTCAGCTTTGGGGAAATTAGCATCCAACCATTTACGACACTGCGCCAAAGATTGCTGATGCGAGTAGATACGTGAAATAGCGTCTTCACGTGTGCCCTCAGCGACCAAGAGATGATGATGAATTCTTAGCTCAACTTCGCCGATAATGCGGAGATTAGAGTCTAAAAAGCTATCCAAGGTATGGTTAACCATACCTTCAGAAGAGTTTTCGACTGGTACCACGCCGTAGTTCACACTACCCGCTTCTACTTCACGAAAAACGTCATCAATATTTGCCAGCGGCACTGCAACAACAGAATGCCCAAAGTGTTTTAGCGCCGCTGTTTGGGTGAATGTCCCCAAAGGACCTAAAAACGCAATGCGTAATGGCTGCTCGAGCGCCAAGCATGCCGACATGATCTCACGAAATAATCGTGCCATTTCTTCATTAGCTAAGGGACCAGGATTGCGTGACATCACCCGCGTTAATACTTGGGCTTCGCGCTCTGGACGGTAAAACACAGTTGTTTCGGGATTTTCGCGATGCTTTACCTCGGCCACAGCCTGGGCGCAACGAGCACGTTCGCTAATTAAATTCATCAGCTCAGTATCTATGCGATCAATCTCGCAACGAATTTCATCCAAGGTGGGCGTTTTATTATCGCTCATCACATTAGTCCTTAGGGTTACCCGTGACGGCGCTCAAAATCGGCCATAAAATCGGTTAGTGCCAAAACCGCCGCTTCACTCACCGCATTATAAAGGCTTGCGCGCATGCCACCCACTGAGCGATGTCCTGCCAAATTCAGCAAGTTTGCGGCGTCCGCTTCTGCTAAAAAGATTTTCTCTAATTTGGCATCAGCTAAGGTAAACGGCACATTCATGCGTGAGCGGTAGCGCTTATCGACAGGATTGCCATAGAAGTCAGAGCCATCAATAGCAGCATACAAGGCATCAGCTTTGCGGCGATTAACTGCGGCCATGGCGCTCAAGCCACCGTTGGCTTTTAGCCATTTAAAAACCAAACCGGCCAGATACCACGCAAACGTCGGCGGTGTGTTGTACATCGAGCCATTTTTAGCCGCTACCGAATAGTCCAACATGGTAGCTGTGCCGGGAATAACTTGGCCGATGAGGTCTTCGCGCACAATGACAACAACAATGCCGGCTGGGCCAATATTCTTCTGAGCACCGGCATAGATCAGCCCAAACTTAGAGACATCAATCGGCTCAGACAAAATACTGGAAGAGAAGTCGGCCACTAACGGCAAACCCACATCTGGCACAAAATCAAACTCAACACCGTGAATAGTTTCATTGGGTGTGTAGTGCAAATAGGCAGAGTCTGGGTTGATTTGCCACTGGCTAATATCGGGCACAGTGCGGAAGTTATTGGCTTCATCACTAGCGACAACATTGACCTGGGTATAACGCTTAGCCTCTGCGATGGCCTTGTCTGACCACATACCAGTATTGACATAGTCAGCGCTGCGTTTGTCACGCAATAAGTTCATTGGAATTTGAGCGAATTGCTGTGATGCCCCGCCCTGCAAAAACAACACTTTGTAATTGTTAGGAATGCCCAACAAATCACGCAGATCTTGCTCGGCAGTTTCGGCCACCGCAGTAAAGTCAGCACTGCGGTGGCTCATCTCCATGATGGAGCAGCCACGACCATGCCAATCAACCAATTCATCTGCTGCTTGTTGCAGCACGACATCAGGCAGTGCCGCAGGGCCTGCGCAAAAGTTATACGCTCTCGTCATCTTGCACCGACGTGTTAGGTTCAGGGGTTACTTCACTGGCTTCAACCACGACATCGGTATTAACGGCGCCGTCTAGATCATCATCTAGGTCTTCATCAAGGCTAACAACACCGACCAAATGCTCATTAGTGTCTAAGCGAATTAACGTGACGCCTTGGGTGTTGCGCGACAATACGGAAATTTCGCTGACACGGGTACGAACCAAGGTGCCTTGATCAGAAATCAGCATCAATTCTTTACCGTCATGGACCTGCACCGCACCGACTAGCTCGCCATTACGATCGCTGGTTTGCATGGCGATAACACCCTGCCCGCCACGGTTATGTACCGGGAAGTCAGCAAGCTCTGTGCGCTTACCAAAACCATTGCTACTTGCGGTAAGAATATGCGCGCCTTCATCTGGCACAATCAATGACACAACTCGCGCACCCTCTGGCAGACGGATACCACGTACGCCCATGGCTGTTCGACCCATGCCACGCACATCATTTTCGTGGAAGCGCACGGCTTTGCCTTCATTGCTAACCAGCATGATATGACGATCGCCATTAGTAACAGCGGCGCCAACCAAGACGTCATCACCGACCAAATCAATGGCGATTAAACCCGAAGTGCGCTGACGAGCAAACGCGCGCGCTTCAACTTTTTTCACCGTGCCATCGCCAGTTGCCATAAAGACGTAATGACCTTCGGGATACTCACGTAACGGCAAAATGGTTGTAATGTGTTCGGATTCAGCTAATGGCAGAATATTCACAATCGGCTTGCCTTTAGAACCACGGCCAGCCTGCGGCAATTCATACACTTTTAACCAATACACTTTACCCGCGGAGGTAAAGCACATAACGGTGTCATGCGTGCTCGCAACCAACAGATGCTCAATATAATCTTCATCTTTCATGCTAGTTGCAGACTTGCCACGACCACCACGACGCTGTGCGCGATAATCACCCACTGGCTGTGTTTTGGCATAACCAGCACGGGAAATCGTTAACACCACGTCTTCTTCAGTAATTAAGTCTTCCAGTGTCAGGTCTAAGCGTGACGCTAGAATTTCTGTACGACGACCATCACCATAAATCGACAACATGTCACGCAACTCATCACGAATTACGTTCAGCAGACGCTCAGGCTCAGCCAAAATCAGGGCTAATTGACGGATTTTTTCTAGTAGCTCGCGGTATTCAGCAACTAACTTATCTTGTTCAAGTCCGGTCAAACGGTTCAGGCGCAACTCGAGAATGGCTTGTGCCTGCTCCGGCGACAACTTATAACGGCCATTCACCAAGCCAAAACCATCAGGCAAGGCATCGGGGCGGCAAGCATTTAAATCGCCTGCAGCCTCCAACATACCCACCACTTCACCTGGCAGCCAATCAGCAGAAATCAAACGCTCACGCGCTTCTGCAGGACTTGGTGACAGTTTGATCAATTCAATGACGGGATCGATATTGGCTAGCGCAACTGCCAGACCTTCTAAGATATGACCACGCTCACGTGCTTTGCGCAGCTCAAATACTGTGCGGCGAGTAACAACTTCACGACGATGACGTACAAATGCTTCCAGAATATCCTTAAGATTCATAATCTTAGGCTGACCATCTGAAAGTGCGACCATATTAATGCCAAACACACTTTGCAACTGAGTTTGCGCAAACAAGTTGTTTACCACCACTTCAGCTACTTCACCACGCTTAAGCTCAATAACGATACGCATACCGTCTTTATCGGACTCGTCACGTAGCTCAGAAATCCCTTCTAGCTTCTTCTCTTTAACCAGTTCAGCAATTTTTTCAATCAAACGCGCCTTATTTAACTGATATGGAATTTCAGTAAATACAATGGTTTGGCGCGATGTCTTAGCATCAGTTTCGATATGATGACGAGCACGCATATAAATGCGACCACGACCCGTACGGTAAGCTTCCACAATACCAGCACGACCATTAATAATGGCCGCTGTTGGGAAGTCAGGACCCGTGATGTGCTCCATCAAACCGTCAATATCAATATCGGGGTTATCAATAATCGCCAAAGTGGCATTAATGACTTCAGTGATGTTATGCGGCGGAATATTGGTCGCCATGCCCACCGCAATGCCGCTTGAACCATTAATGAGCAAGTTGGGGATTTTGGTTGGCAGTACGTCCGGAATCATTTCGGTGCCGTCGTAGTTTGGCACCCAATTAACCGTTTCTTTTTCCAAGTCGGCTAATAAATCATGCGCAATCCGCGACATACGGACTTCGGTATAACGCATAGCCGCAGCCGAGTCGCCATCAACCGAACCGAAGTTACCTTGGCCGTCGACCAACATATAACGCAACGAAAATGGCTGCGCCATACGAACAATGGTGTCATAAACAGCAGAGTCACCATGTGGGTGATACTTACCGATAACATCACCAACCACACGGGCAGACTTTTTATATGCTTTGTTCCAGTCATTACCGAGCTCGTGCATAGCAAACAGCACGCGGCGATGAACAGGTTTTAGGCCATCACGGACGTCCGGCAAGGCACGACCCACAATCACGCTCATGGCGTAATCTAAGTAGGACTGCTTGAGTTCGTCTTCAATGTTGACCGGAAGAATTTCCATACCAACGTCGGTCATGCGCTTTTCTCTTTTTTAAGCCGTCGTTAAACCACGAATGTTAGCACAGTCATGGCCTTGACGTACCACGCGGCTGCATCTTTGCCGCTATACTATCAGCCACAAATCGATGTAATAACCGAAGATGATCAGGAATTAACCATGACCCAGCCTGTGAACAATGTAGACCCCGCAGAAATCGCAAAATTTGAAGCGTTAGCGTCACGCTGGTGGGATAAAACATCGGAATTTAAGCCCCTGCACGACATCAATCCGCTACGCCTTAATTGGATTGATGAACGTGTCAGTTTGGCAGGCAAAAAAGTGTTAGATGTAGGCTGTGGTGGTGGCATTCTGGCAGAAAGCATGGCTAAACGCGGTGCTGAAGTGCTCGGCATTGATATGGGTGAAGCACCACTTGCAGTAGCCACCTTGCACGCACAAGAACAAAAAGTTGAAAACATCAACTATCGCCAAGTCACTGTTGAACAATTAGCCGAAGAACAACCGGCAAGCTTTGATGTCGTGACCTGCTTAGAAATGCTAGAGCATGTGCCAGACCCAGCAGCTATTGTGGCGGCCTGCTATCGCCTGGTAAAACCCGGTGGACAGGTATTTTTTTCCACCATTAATCGCAACCCAAAATCATGGTTGTTTGCCATTGTTGGTGCGGAGTATGTACTACGCCTTCTGCCACGCGGCACCCATGACTACCAAAAGTTTATTCGCCCTGCCGAGCTGGGACGCTGGATTCGTGAGGCAGGTTTGCAGCTTAATGAGATGACGGGTTTGCACTTTAACCCACTGACTAATCGCTACTGGTTAGCGCCCAATGTTGATGTCAACTACATGATGGCGACAACACGTATATGAGTCTGCCTGCCGCCGTTTTTTTTGATCTTGATGGCACCTTAGTGGATACCGCGCCTGACTTTCATGCCATCGTCAATCGCTTACGTGCCAACCTTGAACTAGCACCAGTTGACTACGTACTGATTCGCGCCTGCGTTTCAGATGGCGCCAGCGCCGTTATTCGTGCTGCCTTTCCTGGCTTCAGCCATGACGAAGCTAAATTAATTGAATTACGTGATGCCTTTTTAGCCGACTACCAAGTTAATTTGGCACAACACTCCTGCCTTTTTGATGGCCTGCCCTCGCTGTTAAATCAACTGGATACATTATCGATTCGCTGGGGTGTGGTCACCAATAAACCCAGCCGCTTTACCTCACCGTTAATGCACGGCCTGAATCTGGCAAAGCGTTCTTCAGCCACGGTTTGTGCTGACGAAGTGAGCCAAACCAAGCCACACCCAGAACCTATGTTCAAAGCCGCAGACATTGCTGGTGTCAACGCAATCGACTGCGTTTATGTTGGTGATCATATACGTGACATTGAAGCGGGACGACGTGCAGGCATGTTCACCATTGCCGCCGGTTGGGGTTATATCCACCAACACGACAATATTGAAGACTGGGGCGCCGATTTGATTTGTCACCGCGTCGAAGATCTAAGTAATTGGCTAACCACATTGATGCAGCAGTAGGATTTGTAATGAACGATTATCAAGCCAGTAAAGACTTATTAAGTGGTCGCGTTATTTTAGTCACGGGTGCCAGTGCCGGCATTGGCCGCGCGGCAGCTTTAGCTTATGCCGCTCATGGCGCCACAGTGGTGTTATTGGGTCGGCGCCTGCCAGAGCTCGAGCAAGTCTACGATGAGATCACTGCTCAGGGTTATGCCACCCCCGCCATCATGACTTTAGATTTGAGCATGGCCGGTAGCCATGAATGCCAGCAAGTTGCAGAAGCCATTGAGACCAGCCTAGGCCGACTTGATGGTGTATTGCATAACGCCGCCGTGCTAGGTGATATCACCCCGCTCGAGATGTATGACCCAGATACTTGGGACTTTGTGATGAAGATTAATTTGCGCGCGCCTTTTGTACTGACACAGGCGTTGTTGCCGCTACTAAAGCAATCCGACGACGCCAGTATCATTATGACCAGCAGCAGTGTTGGCCGCCGTGCACGGGCTTTCTGGGGCGCTTACGCTATTTCTAAGTGTGGCATCGAGGGCATGGTGCAGATGTTGGCTGATGAGCTAGCTAATACCAGCCAGATTCGCGTTAATGCGATCAATCCAGGCGCCACACGCACCAATATGCGTGCAAGTGCTTATCCTGGTGAAGACCCCATGACGGTAAAAACACCAGAGCAAACGCTACCGCTGTATTTGTACTTAATGGGTCCTGAAAGCAAAGGCGTCACCGGCCAATCGTTTGATGCCATCGCCGCAAAGTCTGCCTAAACGCCATGGCGTCATTTTATAGATGACGCCAGCCTTTAGCATCTTCTGGACGCAGCTCTTCAATATCGGCCAAATGCATTTCCAACGCACGGCACGAAATCAGAATTTCCCGCAAAGACATAGCCATGGCAACAAACATCAGCAATAAGCTGATGATAAAGCTCACAATCGCCGCAGTTTGCATGTCCAGCAAGATAAAACCGATGCAGACAATGCAAACCGTCAGACTACATACCCCGCAGGCCTGCATATCACGAATCAATAACAAGCGATTCCGTAAGTTGCCCAACTGCGACAAAATGAGCGGGTCTGGTTGGTCTTTATAACGATCATGCAGGCTGCGAATAAGCGACGCCAACCCCAAAAATCGATTCGTAAAAGCCAACAACAGCAAAGAAATCGCCGGAAACAAAATCGATGGGGTACCCAAGTCAATCATCATGACGTCAGATCACTCTGGTTTTGTGCGCCCATCACGACGCTGTTGACGTAAAAAACCACCCTTACGGTTGCTCTCTACCTTACGGGCCGGTAATGGATTATCTTTCAGTTTCTCTGAACGACGTTTAGCCATACCAAATAAGCCTGTGCCTTCACGGCGCGGACGCAGCTCTACTTCAGACAGCAATTTGTCGATATCCGGCTTGTCCAGCTCCACCCAGCGACCTGTGCGCAAGTGACGTGGTAATACTTGACTACCGTAACGTGTTCTTAACAAGCGGCTAACCTTTAGGCCCTGAGTTTCAAACAAACGACGCACTTCACGGTTACGCCCTTCTTTGACGACCACCTGCCACCAACGGTTAAAGCCTTCACCGCCCAACTCACTGACCGATTCAAATTTGGCAAAACCATCTTCAAGCTCAACACCCGCACACAGCTGTGCCTGCATTTCAGAGGTTAATTCACCCATAACACGCACCGCGTATTCACGCTCAATACCACTCGACGGGTGCATTAAACGGTTAGCAAATTCACCGTCATTGGTAAACAACAGCAAACCACTACTGTTGATGTCCAAGCGCCCTACCATCACCCAACGCTCATCAGTTATTTTGGGTAAGCGGTCAAATACGGTGGGACGATCTTCCGGGTCGTGACGCGAGCAAATCTCGCCTTCAGGCTTGTAATAAGCAATCACTCGACGACGTAATTCTGAGGCCAAGGAAAAATGAACGATGCGGCCATCTAAGCGCAGCTCATCACCCATCACAATACGGTCACCAATAGTGGCTAACGTGCCGTTAACACTGACACGACCGTCTAAAATGGCTTGCTCCATATGGCGGCGTGAGCCTAAACCCGTACGGGCTAGGACTTTTTGTAATTTTTCACTCATGACTTGCGGTTTCCAGCTCTGCGGCAATCTCGGAGAGATCACGAATATCGGCAAGCGCTGGCAGTTCCGCCAGGCTCTTTAAATTAAAGTCGTCTAAAAATTGACGTGTGGTGGCAAAAAGCGCCGGTCTGCCCGGAACTTCTTTGTGACCGGCCACTCGTATCCATTCGCGCTCTAACAGGGTTTTGACAATTTGTGTGCTGACCGTCACACCACGAATGTCTTCAATTTCAGATCGAGTAATGGGTTGTTTATAAGCAATCAGCGACAAGGTTTCTAACAAGGCACGTGAATAACGCTGCGGGCGCTCATCCCATAAACGGCTAACCCAAGGCGCTACGTCTGCACGTACTTGAAAACGCCAGCCACTGGCTACCTGTTGCAACTGCACTGCACGGTCTTGATGCTCAATCGCAATGGTTGATAACACCGCACGCAGACTGCCAGCATCAGGTCGCACCGGCTCATCAAACAGTGCTTGTAACTGCTCGATTGTCAGCGCACGGCCAGCGGCAAACAATGCCCCTTCAACAATCGATTTTAAGGTATCAGGCGTCATCAAATGCACCCTCCTGCTCAATGTCATCATCACTGAAGTCTTGACCTAGGTCCAACGCCTGGCCTTGAGCCTCGCCGACACGAGCGCGGACATGAATATCAGCGCGCTCATTGGTTTGTACTAAGTCGATCAGCCCTTCTTTCACCAGCTCTAATACCGCCATAAAAGACACCACAACACCTAAGCGCCCTTCCTCGACATTAAAAAGCGTCACAAATGGAATGAAGCCGCCTGGACGCAAGCGCTCTAGGATATTTGTCATGCGCTCTCGCATTGACAAGGTTTCGCGTGAAATATGATGTGATTCATACAGGTCGGCACGACGTAATACGTCTTGCAGAGCCAGCAATAACTCACTGAGCTCTACATGCGGTGGTGGCGTGACACGACTAAAATCTGGCTGCTGAGCAACTGCAACAAAGAAGTCACGACCTTCACAAGGCATACCTTCAAGATGCTCTGCTGCACGCTTAAAGCGCTCATACTCTTGCAAGCGCCTAATGAGTTCGGCGCGTGGATCGCCCTCGTCTTCACCCTCTTCATTAACTTGTCGCGGCAGTAAATAACGTGACTTGATCTCACCCAACCAAGCCGCCATCAGCAAATACTCAGCCGCTAAATCAAAATTTAGCCGCTGCATAAGATCGATGTATTCAAGGTATTGATGGGTAATTCGCGCAACAGGGATATCCAAGATATCGAGATTCTGTGCACGAATCAGGTAAAGCAAAAAGTCTAATGGGCCTTCGAAGGTTTCTAAGAACACCTGCAGCGCATCAGGGGGAATGTAGAGATCATGCGGGACTTGGGTAACATCCTCGCCTTTGACACGAGCAATAGCCCGCAGCGTCGCAACCGGCGTATTTTCTGGTATCGCTTCTGGCGTCTCTTGCGTTTGCACTTGTTCTGTCATGATTTTTGCTCTCTGCTTGCCGCTTCCCAGCGGTAATGGCATTACATCCCGCTTATCGACGGTATGCAAGCCCTAATGCTTGTCGCACGTCGGCTAATGTGTCTGCAGCCACATCACGGGCACGTTCGGCACCTTCTGACAAAATACTGCGCAATAAGTCTGGCGACTCTTCAAACGCCATCCCACGCTCACGCATCGGAATCAGCTCAGCATTAATAGCTTCAATGACAGGACGTTTGCATTCTAGGCAGCCAATTGCCGCACTGCGACAGCCTTGTTGCACCCACTGCTTTTGGCCTTCGTCCGAATACACTTCATGCAGCTGCCAGACTGGGCAAACATCGGGGTTGCCTGCATCGGTGCGACGAATACGGGCAGGATCCGTTGGCATTTTACGAATCTTGGCGTCTACATCTTCCGGCGCTTCACGTAATGAGATGGTATTGCCATAAGACTTAGACATCTTCTGACCATCTAAGCCGGGCATTTTAGCGGCCGGTGTTAACAGTGCTTGCGGTTCAGGCAGAATAATTTTGCCCGAGCCTTCCAATGAGCCCAGCAAACGCTCTTTATCACCGAGCGTAATATTTTGCTGGTCACGCACTAATGCCTGGGCAATTTCCAAGGCATCCTCGGCACCGGTTTCTTGATAACGTTTGCGCAGGTCCATATAAACCTTAGCCACTTTTTTACCCATTTTGGTAATGGCAGCACTAACCGCTTCTTCAAAACCGGGCTCACGACCGTACAAGTGATTAAAACGACGCGCTACTTCACGTGTTAACTCTACATGCGAAACCTGATCTGCGCCTACCGGCACTAAACCTGCACGGTAAAGCAAAATATCCGCACTTTGCAGCAAGGGGTAGCCTAAAAAACCGTAGGTTGCTAAGTCTTTTTCTTTTAGCTTTTCTTGCTGATCTTTAAAGGTAGGCACCCGCTCCAACCAGCCCAACGGTGTCATCATCGACAATAGTAAATGCAGTTCAGCATGCTCTGGCATGGTTGACTGCACAAACAAGGTAGCAGACTTAGGATTAACACCCGCCGCCAGCCAATCAACCACCATGTCTAAAGTGGCGGACTCAATCGCAGCCGGATTGTCATAATGGGTAGTGAGCGCATGCCAGTCGGCAACAAAAAAGAAGCACTCATATTCATGCTGTAGCCGTACCCAGTTCTTCAACACGCCGTGGTAATGGCCCAAATGCAGACGCCCAGTGGGACGCATACCTGACAACACGCGTTGTTGCGAAGCGACAGAACTCAACGGGTAACTCCTACAGAAAAAAGCAAAAACGGATTATAGCCTGAGCTTAGACAAAATCAGTGCTATCGCCTGCACCTTGACGAAGTATTTCTGGTGCATCACCAGTTAAATCAATCACCGTGGTCGACATTAATGTGCCAAAACCTGCGTTTAACACCAGCTCCACTTGCCGCTGCAACACGTCATTGATCATTTCCGGATCATCCATCGGCTCATTTTCATTCGGCATAATCAGGCTACAGGTGAGCAAGGGCTCTTGCAAAATCTCCATTAAACCTAATGGCACTGGGTGCGCGGGCACACGTATACCAATGGTTTGACGCTTTGGATGCATCAAACGCTTAGGGACTTCGCGGGTGGCATTCAAAATAAAGGTATAAGTACCGGGCGTATGTGCCTTCAATAAACGAAAAGTTGGATTATCGACTTTGGCGTAAGTGCCAATCTCAGATAAGTCACGGCACATCAGGGTCATATGGTGTTGATCATCTAACTTACGCAACCGACGCATACGATCCAAGGCATCACGATCACCAATATGGCAAGCCAAAACATAACTAGCATCAGTGGGAAGAACAACCAATTCCCCTGCCTGCAAACGCTCCGCTGCTTGTTTTAACAAACGAGGCTGAGGGTTGTCGGGATGAATATGCCAATGCTGAGTCATTGCAAGGTCTCTCCTAACCAACGCGTCCATACTGGTTCACAGCCACTGGGCAGATTGGCAAATCGGCCTAAGGCTATCCACGGCGCGGGCTTGCCGTGGTAATCACTTCCCTGCGAAGCTAACAGGCCAAATTGCCGTGATAACTGCGCCAAATACTTAATCATTTCTGGTTTTTCAGTCGCTGTAGCGACCTCCATTGCTTCACCACCGGCAGCAACAAAATCGGCTAACAACACTCGCAGTTTGGTGCGTGTTAAAGGGTATCGACCGGGGTGAGCAATCACCGCCACACCTCCGGCCTGCTTAATCCACTGAATAACTTCAGGCAGGCTTGCCCAAGGCATCGGCACAGAGGCAGGTTTGCGTGGGCCTAAATACTTATCAAATGCCTGCTGCACATTGGTGATATGACCTTCAGCCAGCAACCACTGACCATAATGTGTTCGACTAATTGCATCTGGACTATTGGCCAAGGCCAATGCACCCTCATAAGCACCGGGCATGCCTAAATCACTTAAACGCTCGCCAATGGCCTTGGCACGATTAGCCCGCGCCTGCGCTTGTTGCGACAGTCCCAACTGCAAACTGGGCTCATTAGGATCTATACCAAGACCTACAATATGAATACTGTGGCCATTCCAGGTGGTGGATAACTCAACTCCTGGCACTAACTGAATGCCTAGCTCGTCCGCAGCGACTTGTGCTTCAGCAAGGCCAGCGACACTATCGTGGTCGGTTAATGCCAGCATGGTAATACCCGCACGCGCTGCCAATGCCACTAAATCCGCTGGCGCTAAACTGCCATCGGAGTAATGACTATGACTATGTAAATCCACAAGTGGCATGCGTGTTTCCTTGGCGTGGCTTTGCTGCTGCATTAAGATGCCTGACTTTATAACAGAACTGGACTAGGTGAATGAAAGCTTTGCTCGATTTCCTGCCGATTGTGGCGTTTTTTATTGCATACAAAACAAGTGGTGTCTTAGTTGCCGCTATTACCTTAATGATCGCGGTTGGCATTATATACGGTGCCATTTGGTTAAAGACCCGCAAACTCGAAACCGGCCAATGGATTACCGTTGGTGCTACCTTTATTCTGGGTGGTTTAACCGTTGCGCTAAATAACGAGGCCTTTTTGCAATGGAAAGCCCCCGGTGTTTATGTCTTGTTAGCGTTGATTTTCTTGGGCAGCCAATTTGTCGGCAACAAACCACTGGCCGAACACATGATGGGTGCCGCGATAAACTTAACAACGGCTCAATGGCAAAAGCTTAACTTAAGTTGGGTGATCTTCTTCTTGGTCTCTGCCGTCGCCAATGGCTATATCGTGGTCTACCACCCTGAATTCTGGGTTGACTTTAAGCTCTTTGGCAGCTTGGCCATGACCTTTATTTTTATCATTTTACAAGGTGTTTGGTTGGTGCGTATTGG